>NZ_LDSL01000064.1 GCF_001476815.1 Pseudacidovorax intermedius
ACCTGCACGTCGTGGCCGGCGCCGAGAAGATCAAGGTGACCTTTTTCGACGGCCTGGAGTCGGTGGCCACCGTCACCAGCGTTCAGCCGGAAAACGATCTGGCCGTGCTGCAGGCGCAGAAGATCCCCGACGACCTGATGGCGGCCAGCATGCGCTCCACCGCCGACCTGCGCCCCGGCGACCAGGTGGCGGCCGTGGGCTTTCCCTTCGGCATCGGGCCGTCGGTGTCGAGCGGCGTGGTGTCGGGGCTCAAGCGCTCCTTCCAGTCGCCCGAGGGCCGGCAGGAGCTGTCCAACCTGATCCAGTTCGATGCCGCGGCCAACCCCGGCAACTCGGGCGGGCCGCTGATCAACATGGACGGCGAGGTGCTCGGCATCGTCACCGCCATCCTCAATCCCACGCACCAGCGCACCTTCATCGGCATCGGTTTCGCCGTGCCGATCGAGAACGCCGCCTCGGCGGTGGGCTCGCCCCCGTTCTAGCAGCGGTGCGCCGCCTTCGCCGGCCAGGTGCCGGCGCCGTCATCGCCGACCGACCGCCCTCTTCATCAGACCGCCACGGAAGACCCTCATGACCTCGCCCAGCACCCTCACCGACGCCGACGTTGCCGACACCGCCGAACTGATGGAGCAGATCCTGTATCAGGTCAAGCGCGTGGTGGTGGGCCAGGACCGCTTCCTCGAACGGGTGATGGTGGCCATGCTGGCCGGTGGCCACCTGCTGGTGGAAGGCGTGCCGGGCCTGGCCAAGACGCTCACCGTCAAGACGCTGGCCGACACCATGCGCGGCAGCTTCAAGCGCATCCAGTTCACGCCCGACCTGGTGCCGGCCGACCTGGTGGGCACGCGCATCTACAACCAGAAGACGGGCGAGTTCTCCACCTCACTCGGCCCGGTGTTCGCCAACCTGCTGCTGGCCGACGAAATCAACCGCGCGCCCGCCAAGGTGCAGAGCGCGCTGCTGGAGGTGATGCAGGAGCGCCAGGTCACCATCGCCGGCGAGACGCACCGCGTGCCGCGCCCCTTCCTGGTAATGGCGACGCAGAACCCGATCGAGACCGAAGGCACCTACCCCCTGCCCGAGGCGCAGGTGGATCGCTTCATGATGAAGGTGCTGGTGGACTATCCGACCGACGACGAGGAATTCGTGATCGTCCAGCGCGTGATCGGCGAGCGGCTGGAGGCATCGCCCGTGGCGTCCATCGAGCAACTGGCCCGGTTGCAGGCGCGCTCGCGCGAGGTCTACGTGGACCCGTCGCTCATCCAGTACGCCGTCAAGCTGGTGTCGGCCACCCGCAACCCCGAGAAATTCGGGCTGCGCGACACACGCCGCTTCATCACCTTCGGCGCCAGCCCGCGGGCCACCATCGGCCTGGCCGAAGGCGCCCGCGCCCTGGCCATGCTGCGCGGGCGCAGCTACGTGCTGCCCGAGGACATGAGCGACCTGGTGCCCGACGTGCTGCGCCACCGCGTCACGCTGTCGTACGAGGGGCTGTCGGAAGGGCTCACGCCCGACCTGCTGGTCGACAAGATCATGCGCGCCGTGCCGGCCCCGCCGCGGCCGCTGGAGCACGACAGGCTGGTGGCCTGAATGAAGCTCTGGAGCCGCAAGCCGCCGCCGGCGGCACCGGCCGCCAACGACGCCGCACCCGCCGCCGGCGCAGCGGACCGGCTGCTGCGCCGCCTGGAGTGGACGGTGATCCGCCGGCTCGACGGCCTGCTGCAGGGCGACTACCGCACGCTGATGCGCGGCACCGGCCTGGACCTGGCCGACCTGCGCGAATACCAGATGCACGACGACGTGCGCCACATCGACTGGAACGTCACGGCACGCCAGCAGGTGCCGCACGTGCGCGTGTTCACCGAAGACCGCGAGATGGCCGCCTGGTTCGTGCTGGACCTCAGCCGCTCGGTGGATTTCGGCTCCGGCGCGCGCGCCAAGCGGGAGATCTCCGCCGGCTTCGTCGGCGTGCTGGCGCGGCTGCTGACGCGGCACGGCAACCGCGTCGGCGCCCTGGTCTACGGCCACGACCTGGAGGCTGTGCTGCCCCCGCGCAGCAGCCGCCCGCATGTGCTGCGCCTGCTGCACGAGATGGAGCGCCGGGCCCATGCCGCCGACGGCGTCACCCGCGCCGGCCGGCACGGACACGACGGCATGACCCGGCTCGCGGACATGCTGCAGTCCGCCGCCGGGCTGATGCCGCGGCGCAGCACCGTCTTCGTCGTCTCCGACTTCCTGACCGAGCCGGGCTGGGAAAAGCCGCTCGCGCGCCTGGCGCAGCGCCACGAGGTGGTGGCCGTGCGCCTGTTCGACCCGCTGGAGCGCGAACTGCCCGACCTCGGGCTGGTGCCGCTGGCCGATGCCGAGACCGGCGAGCAGATCTGGGTCGACACGCACGACGCCGCCTTCCGCCGCCGCTTCGCCCAGCTCGCGGCGGAGCGCGAGGCGGCGCTGCGCGAGTCGCTGGCCGCGGCCGGCGTCGATGCGCTGGAGTTGTCCACCGCCGATGACCTGGTCGAGGCCATCGTCCGTTTTGCCGACATGCGCCGGCGCCGCGTGCGTGCCACCGGCGCCCCCGCGCGCCGCGCTGGAGAACTGCGATGAACGCTGCCCTGCCCGTGACCTTCCTGTGGCCGCAGTTCCTGTGGCTGCTCCCGCTCGTGCCGGTCCTGGTGCTGCTGTACCTGTGGCTGATCCGCCGCAAGAAGAAGATGGCGGTGCGCTACGCCAGCCTGTCCATCGTGCGCGACGCGCTGGGGGCGCGGCAGTCCTTCCGGCGGCACCTGCCGCCCCTGCTCTTCCTGCTCGCCATCGCCGCCCTGCTGGTGGCGGCAGCGCGGCCACTGGCCGTCATCACGCTGCCGTCCAACCAGCAGACCATCATCCTCGCCATGGACGTCTCGGGCAGCATGCGCGCCGAAGACGTCAAGCCCAACCGCCTGGTGGCGGCGCAGGAAGCCGCCAAGGCCTTCATCAAGGACCTGCCGCGCAACGTGAAGGTGGGCGTCGTGGCCTTTGCCGGCAGCGCCAACGTGGCGCAGCTGCCCACCACCAGCCGCGACGAACTGGTGGCGGCCATCGACTCCTTCCAGCTGCAGCGCGCCACGGCCACCGGCAATGCCATCGTGGTGTCGCTGGCCACGCTGTTCCCCGACGCCGGCATCGACCTGGCCGACTTCAGCGGGCCCAGCCGCCAGCAGGGCATCTCGCTCGACCGCGCCGGCCGAAAGCCGGCGGAGCCGCCCAAGCCGGTGCCGCCGGGTTCGTATTCGTCGGCCGCCATCATCATGCTCACCGACGGCCAGCGCACCACCGGTGTGGATCCGCTCGACGCCGCCAAGGCCGCCGCCGACCGTGGCGTGCGCGTCTACACCGTGGGCGTGGGCACCGTGGACGGCGAGACCATCGGCTTCGAAGGCTGGTCCATGCGGGTGCGGCTGGACGAGGAGACGCTCAAGGCCGTGGCCAACCGCACGGCGGCCGAGTATTTCTACGCCGGCACCGCCGCCGACCTGCACAAGGTCTACGAGACGCTCAGTTCCCGCCTGACCGTCGAGAAGAAGGAAACCGAGGTCACGGCACTGTTCGCCCTGGCCGCCGCGGCGCTGTCACTGGTCGCAGCGGGCCTGTCGCTGCTCTGGTTCAACCGCATCCTGTGATCGGCGGCGAGGCGGCTGCGGCGCCGAGGACCTAGATCCGCGATCCCCGAACGCGACAAGGCCCCGGCATGCCGGGGCCTGTATCCGGCCGACATGAAGATCGGCCACGCATGCGGTCGGGGCTCGTCAGTCGGCCATGGCCTCGATCATCACCTGGCCAAAGCCGGAGCAGCTGACCTGCGTGGCCCCGTCCATAAGGCGGGCGAAATCGTAGGTCACGCGCTTGCTCTGGATCGCCTTTTCCATCGCCGCGATGATCAGGTCGGCCGCTTCCTTCCAGCCCATGTGACGCAGCATCATCTCAGCCGACAGGATGCTGGAGCCCGGGTTCACGTAGTCCTTACCGGCGTATTTCGGCGCGGTGCCGTGCGTGGCCTCGAACATGGCGACCGTGTCGGACATGTTGGCCCCCGGCGCGATGCCGATGCCGCCCACCTGCGCCGCCAGCGCGTCGGAAATGTAGTCGCCGTTGAGGTTGAGCGTCGCGATCACCGAGTACTCGGCCGGCCGCAGCAGGATCTGCTGCAGGAAGGCGTCGGCGATCACGTCCTTGATGATCAGGTCCTTGCCGGTCTTGGGGCTCTTCACGCGCATCCAGGGGCCGCCGTCGATGGGCTCGCCGCCGAACTCGCGCGCCGCCAGGGCATAGCCCCATTCGCGGAAGCCGCCTTCGGTGAACTTCATGATGTTGCCCTTGTGCACGAGCGTGACGCTGGGCTTGTCGTGGTCGATGGCGTACTGGATCGCCTTGCGCACTAGGCGCTCGGTGCCCTCGATGGACACCGGCTTGAGGCCGATGGCCGAGCTCTCCGGAAAGCGGATGGTCTTGGCGCCGAGCTCGTCCACCAGGAAGCGGATCAGCTTCTGCGCCTTCTCGGAACGGGCCTCGTACTCGATGCCGGCGTAGATGTCCTCCGAGTTTTCGCGGAAGATCGCCATGTCCGTCTTGTCGGGCTCGCGCAGCGGCGAGGGCACGCCCTGGAAGTAGCGCACCGGACGCAGGCAGACATACAGGTCGAGCTGCTGGCGCAGCGCCACGTTCAGGCTGCGGATGCCGCCGCCCACCGGCGTCGTCAGCGGCCCCTTGATCGACACCACATGCTCGCGCACAGCGGCCAGGGTTTCGTCCGGCAGCCACACGTCGGGGCCGTAGAGCTGGGTGGACTTGCCGCCGGCGTAGATCTCCATCCAGTGGATGCGGCGCCCGCCGCCATAGGCCTGCTGCACGGCGGCATCCACCACCTTGCGCATGACCGGCGTCACGTCGCGGCCCACGCCGTCGCCCTCGATGAAGGGGATGATCACCTGATCGGGCACGTCGAGCGTGTTGTCGGCGTTGACGGTGATCTTCCGGCCCTCCGCCGGGACTTGGATGTGCTGGTAACTGGACATGGCTGGGGGTTGGAGAAGTGGAGCCGGCGCCTGCGAGAGGGGCCGCGCATGGCAGGAAAGCCGTCGGAATTCTAGACCCCGCCCTCCGTGGCCGATGGCAGCCCGCAAACCTACGCGCAAACTTCGCGAAGGCCGTCAACCGGATGGCGTCTCGGCCGTTTTACAAGCAGCCGGCCACGGTCTTCGTGAAGGGCTGAATGCTCATCCGCATTCCCAAAACCATCACTCCACTAGGATGTTCGTATGAAGAAGCTTCTCGCTTTCGCCACCGCCGGTCTGCTCGCCACCGGTGCCGCTTTCGCCCAAGCCCCCGCTGCGCCCGTCGACGCACCGGCCGTGAAGGCTGCTCCGACCAAGGCCAAGAAGGCCAAGCACAAGGTCGCTCACAAGGCCAAGGCCAAGAAGAGCGCCGCTGCCGCCTGATCGGCAACGCGCCCTGCACGAGGCCCGGCCATGCCGGGCCTTTTTCTTTGGGCGCAGCCGCAGCCATGCACGCGGGCTCGCCAAAGAAAAAAGCCTGGCGGGCGAACCCAGCCAGGCTTTGGTCGTGCGCTTCGGCCGTGGCCGAAGCAGGTGTAGTGGTGGAGCTGGGGGGATTTGAACCCCCGTCCGCAAGCCTTCGCCGCGCAGATCTACATGTTTAGCGCTCTGTTTTGGATCTCGCCACCGGCAACGCGCAGACGCACGCTTTGCCGGTTGCCAGCACCCTTGAATCTCGCGGCGGCCCAAGGTGCACGGACCGCCGCCAGCCAATGTGATTAACCTTGCAGCCGGGAGGCGTCAGATTGCTCTAACGCCCCCTTGCCCAGCCCATCGGCCGACTGTTGCAAGGCTCGCAGCGATTAGGCTGCGAGTGCGAAACGTTCGTCGTTTGCAGTTAGTTTGTTTGAATCTGTTTTACGAGCGCATTCAGCTCGACATGCACCACTGCGGTCCCGAACCCACGTCGAAACCAATGCAGCCCCAGAACCGAGCATTTTAGGCCGGCGCGAGCCATTGCAAGAGCTCAAGGGGCAAAGAAATCGTCGCATCGGCGCCCCAGAGCGTGTGGTCTGCCTCGGCGCCGAGGTAGCCGTAGGCCACCGCCACCGTCCGCATGCCCGCTGCACGGCCGGCCACGATGTCCCGCTGGTCGTCACCGACGTAGATGCAGCGCTGCGGCGCCACGCCCAGTTGGCGCGCGGCTTCCAGCAGCGGCGCCGGATGCGGCTTGGCATGCGGCGTGGTGTCGCCGCACACGATGGCGCCCGCGCTGGCGAACAGCGGCATGGCACGGGTGATCGGCAGGGTGAAGCGGCTCGCCTTGTTCGTCACCACGCCCCAGGGCAACCCGCGCCTTACCAGTTCGGCCACGAGCATCGGCACGCCCTCGAAGGCGTGCGAGCCGTCCAGCATGCAGGCTTCGTAGTTTCGGAAGAACTCCTCTCGCAGTTCGTCGAAGCCGGCGTCCTGGGGCGTGAGGCCGAAGGCGATGCTCAGCATGCCGCGCGCACCGGCGCCCGCCATCGACCGGTAGGCCGTCAACGGCAGCGAGGGCATGCCACGCACCACCCGCATGCGGTCGGCGGCTGCACCCAGTTCGGGCGCACTGTCGATCAGCGTGCCGTCCAGGTCGAAAAGGACGGCCTCGACGCCGGTCCACGCGTCTGCGGCCGGCGCAGATACCCCTTGCGGGACAGGATAGCGAACACTCATGCCGCGGCGGGCGCAGGGCGCCGCGTGGCGATCATGTAGTTGACGCTCACATCGTCGTTGAGCCAGTAGCGCCGGGTCAGCGGGTTGTACTGGAGGCCACGCGCATGGTCGACGTCCAGCGCCGCCGCGCGGCAGTAGGCGACCAGTTCCGACGGCCGGATCAGCTTCGCGTACTCATGGGTGCCCTTGGGAAGCATGCCCAGCACGTATTCGGCGCCCACGATGGCCAGCATGAAGGCCTTGGCGTTGCGGTTGATGGTCGAGAAGAAGACCCAGCCGCCGGGCTTGACCAGGCGCGCACACGCCGCCACCACCGATGCCGGTTGCGGCACGTGCTCCAGCATCTCCATGCAGGTCACCACGTCAAAGCTGCCAGGGGCCTCCTGCGCCAGCGCCTCCACCGCCACTTCCCGGTAACGCACACCGGACGTGCCGGCCTCCAGCGCATGGAGTTGCGCCACCTTGAGCGCCTTGCCCGCCAGGTCGATGCCGAGCACGTCGGCCCCGCGTCGTGCCATGGCGTCGGCCAGGATGCCGCCACCACAACCCACGTCCAGCACGCGCTTGCCGGCCAGGGGCACCTGGGACTCGATCCATTCGAGGCGCAGCGGATTGATTTCATGCAGCGGACGGAATTCGCTGTCCATGTCCCACCAGCGATGCGCCAGTTCCGAAAATTTGGCCAGCTCGGCCGGATCTGCATTGGGAGAAGTTGCCGTCATCCCTCAATTATGAAGCGGGCGGCATTGACGCTTCTGCGCGCGGTGTCAGCCTTTTGCCATAAAAAAACCCCGCCGAGGCGGGGTTTTCAGTGGGCTGACCGAAATCAGTTGGCGCGGGTGCCGACCACTTCGATTTCCACGCGACGGTTCTTCGCGCGGCCTTCCTTGGTGCGGTTGTCAGCGATCGGCTGCTTCTCGCCCTTGCCTTCGGTGTACACGCGGTTGCGCTCGATGCCCTTGGAGACCAGGTAGGCCTTCACGGCTTCGGCACGACGCACCGACAGACGCTGGTTGTAGGCATCGGTACCGATGGAGTCGGTGTGACCCACGGCGATGATGACTTCCAGGTTGATGCCCTTGATCTTGGAGACCAGGTCGTCCAACTTGGCGCGGCCTTCCGGCTTCAGGACCGACTTGTCGAAGTCGAAGAAGGCGTCGGCGGCGAAGGTGACCTTCGAGGCGGCGACGGCCGGGGGAGCGGGCGGAGCCGGCGGCACGACGGCCGGCGGCACAGCGGCGACCGGGGGAGCGGTACGGACCAGGGCGCCATCGCAGCCCACGGCAGCCGTGGCGGGGGTCCAGTTGGCATCGCGCCAGCACAGTTCGTTGGTGCCGTTCTTCCAGACCAGTTCGCCGGTGGCGTTCTGCCAGTTGTCGATCACGGGACCACCGTTCGCGGCGGTGACCTTGGTCTGCGCGCCGGCGGCCGTGGCGAGCGCAGCGACTGCAAACATCATCGCCACTTTATTCAGTTTCTTCATGGTTCTCCTCTTGGGGAAAAAGCCGCAGCCGCAGCCGCGAAACAAGGACGTCTCAAGTGACCACCACCCAAAACGCTGGAGGTCATTGTGCCATAGGGTCTTTCTCAAACTGGCCGCGCACGGCCCCCCTGGCGTAGGACTGCAACGGAAAGCCGACGATCTGTTGCTGTCTCGCGACACCCGCTGGCGGCGTAAAATCGCGCGCTTCGCCCTGCCGTCGCCTGCCGCCTCTCCAATGACATCGTTCGCCAAGGAAACCCTGCCCATCAGCCTCGAAGAGGAGATGCGGCGCAGCTACCTCGACTACGCCATGAGCGTGATCGTGGGCCGCGCCCTGCCCGATGCGCGGGACGGCCTCAAGCCGGTGCACCGGCGCGTGCTGTTCGCCATGCACGAACTCAACAACGACTGGAACCGGCCTTACAAGAAGTCGGCCCGTATCGTCGGCGACGTCATCGGCAAGTACCACCCGCACGGCGACCAGTCGGTGTACGACACCATCGTGCGGCTGGCGCAGGATTTCTCCATGCGCCACATGCTGGTGGACGGCCAGGGCAATTTCGGGTCGGTGGACGGCGACAGCGCGGCGGCGATGCGATATACCGAAATTCGGCTCGCCAAAATCGCCCATGAAATGCTGGCGGATATCGACAAGGAAACCGTCGATTTCGGCCCCAATTACGACGGCAGCGAAAAAGAGCCGCTGGTCCTGCCCAGCCGCCTGCCCAACCTGCTGGTCAATGGCTCCGGCGGCATTGCGGTGGGCATGGCCACCAACATTCCGCCCCACAACCTGAACGAGGTCGTGGACGCCTGCCTGCACCTGCTGCGCCATCCCGACGCCAGCATCGACGACCTGATGGAGATCGTGCCGGCGCCGGACTTCCCCACCGCCGGCATCATCTACGGCATCAACGGCGTCAAGGAAGGCTACCGCACCGGCCGCGGCAAGGTGGTGATGCGGGCCAAGTGCCATTTCGAGGACATCGACCGCGGGCAGCGCCAGGCGATCATCGTCGACGAGTTGCCTTATCAGGTGAACAAGAAGACGCTGCAGGAGCGCATGGCCGAACTGGTGCACGAGAAGAAGCTCGAGGGCATCAGCCACATCCAGGACGAGTCCGACAAGTCCGGCATGCGGCTGGTGATCGAGCTCAAGCGCGGCGAAGTGCCGGAGGTGGTGCTCAACAACCTCTACAAGCAGACGCAGCTGCAGGACACCTTCGGCATCAACATGGTGGCGCTGGTCGACGGCCAGCCCAAGCTGTGCAACCTGAAGGACCTGGTGCAGGTCTTCCTGCAGCACCGCCGCGAGGTGGTGACGCGGCGCACGGTGTTCAATCTGCGCAAGGCGCGCGAGCGCGGCCACGTGCTCGAGGGCCTGGCGGTGGCGCTGGCCAACATCGACGAATTCATCCGCATCATCCGCGAGTCGCCCACGCCGCCGGTGGCCAAGGCCGAGCTGATGACGCGCTCGTGGGACAGCAAGCTGGTGCGCGAGATGCTCACCCGCGCCCGCGCCGACGGCGGCACGATCAACGCCGACGACTACCGCCCCGAAGGGCTGGAGCGCATCTACGGCCTGATGGGCGACGGCCTCTATCGCCTGTCCGAGACGCAGGCGCAGGAAATCCTCCAGATGCGCCTGCAGCGCCTGACGGGCCTGGAGCAGGACAAGATCGTCGCCGAGTACAAGGAAGTGATGGCCGAGATCGACGACCTGCTCGACATCCTGGCCAAGCCCGAGCGCGTGTCGGTCATCATCGGCGAGGAACTCGGCGCGCTGCGGCACGAATTCGGCCAGACCAAGCTCGGCGCGCGCCGCAGCGAGATCGAATACAGCGCGCAGGACCTGTCCACCGAAGACCTGATCACGCCCACCGACATGGTGGTGACGCTGTCGCACAGCGGCTACATCAAGAGCCAGCCACTGTCCGAGTACCGGGCGCAGAAGCGCGGCGGCCGCGGCAAGCAGGCCGCCGCCACCAAGGAAGACGACTGGATCGACCAGCTCTTCATCGCCAACACGCACGACTACATCCTGTGCTTCTCCAACCGCGGCCGCCTGTACTGGCTCAAGGTGTGGGAAGTGCCGTCGGGCTCGCGCAATTCGCGCGGCCGGCCGATCGTGAACATGTTCCCGCTGGCCGAGGGCGAGAAGATCACCGTGGTGCTGGCCCTGACGGGCGAGACGCGCAACTTCCCGTCCGACCGCTACATCTTCATGGCCACGTCGATGGGCACGGTCAAGAAGACGGCGCTCGACGAATTCAGCAACCCGCGCAAGGCCGGCATCATCGCCGTCGACCTGGATGACGGCGACTACCTGATCGGCGCGGCCCTCACCGACGGCAAGCACGACGTCATGCTGTTCTCCGACGGCGGCAAGGCCGTGCGCTTCGACGAGAACGACGTGCGCCCCATGGGCCGCAATGCCCGCGGCGTGCGCGGCATGATGCTGGAAGAAGGCCAGGGCGTGATCGCCATGCTGGTGGCCGAGGACGAGACGCAGAGCGTGCTCACCGCCACCGAGAACGGCTACGGCAAGCGCACCAGCATCACCGAGTACACCCGCCACGGCCGGGGAACCAAAGGCATGATCGCGATTCAACAGAGCGAGCGCAACGGCAAGGTCGTCGCCGCCACGCTGGTGCACGTCGAGGACGAGATCATGCTGATCACGGACAAGGGCGTGCTGGTACGGACACGCGTATCAGAAATCCGCGAACTCGGCCGGGCCACCCAAGGTGTCACGCTCATCAATCTCGACGAGGGGGCGCAGCTCAGCGGGCTGCAACGCATCGTCGAGAACGATGCCAATGCAGCCGTCGAGGCAGAGGAAACCGACGACGGCGCCAACCCATCCCAGGAGAACCCCAATGAATAAACACTTCAAGACCGCGCTGATCGGCGCCACGCTCGCTGCCGCAGCCTCCGGCGCCTGGGCTCAGGACAAAGCCGCCCTCATCAAGCAATTCATCGAGCTGCAGCGCCCCGGCGTCGAGGCCCTGGCCCGCGGCCTGGTGGAAGAAGCCAGCCTGCCCATCGCCCGTGCCGGCGCCGGCTACCTGCAGACGCAGGTGCCCGAGGCCAAGCGCGAGGCCGCCGGCAAGGCGGCCGATGTCGAACTCAAGAAGTACTTCGACGAGACCTACCCGCTGGTGCGCGACAAGGCCGTACAGCTGGCGCCCAGCGCGCTGACGCCGGTGCTGGAGCAGAACTTCAGCGAAGACGAACTGCGCCAGCTCGTGGCCTGGATCAGCTCGCCGGTGAGCAAGAAGTACCAGGAAATCAACCCGCAGCTGCAGAACGCCCTGACCGAGAAGGTGGTGGCCGAGACCCGCGCCGCCGTCGAACCCAAGCTGCGCGCGCTGGACACCAACGTGGCCAAGGCCCTGGGCGCGCCGACCGATGGCGCCGCCAAGAGCGGCAACGGCGGCAGCGGCGCAAGCGCCGCGCCCAAGGCGCCCGCCAAGAAGTAAACCGCCCCCGACGGCCGGGCCGACGCGCCCGGCCGCGCCCTCCGCCCGTTCCGTGATCGTTGCATGACCACCTCCGCCGTCCGCCGCCCCTACAACTTCTCGGCCGGACCGGCCGCCATGCCGGAGGCGGTGCTCTCACGTGCCGCTGCCGAGATGCTCGACTGGCACGGCAGCGGCATGGGCGTGATGGAGATGAGCCACCGCGGCAAGGAATTTGGCGAAATCATCGGCCAGGCCGAGTCGGATTTCCGCCAGCTGATGGCCGTGCCGTCCAATTTCCGCATCCTGTTCATGCAGGGTGGCGGGCTGGGCGAGAACGCCATCGTGCCGCTGAACCTGTCGCGCGGCGGCACGGTCGACTTCGTGGTCACGGGCAGTTGGAGCACCAAGTCGCTCAAGGAAGCCGGCCGCTATTGCAAGGCGCGGGCGGCCACCAGCAATGCGGAAGGCGGCCATGTGGCGATTCCGGATCCGCAAGGCTGGTCGCTGAGCCCCGATGCGGCCTACGTCCACCTGTGCTCCAACGAGACCATCAACGGCATCGAATTCCAGGAACTGCCCGACCTGAAGGCACTGGGCAGCGATGCGCCGCTGGTCATCGACTTCTCGTCGCACGTCGCCTCGCGCGCCGTCGACTGGAACCGCGTCGGCCTGGCCTTCGGCGGCGCGCAAAAGAACCTGGGGCCGGCCGGCCTGACGCTGGTGGTGGTGCGCGAGGACCTGCTGGACCGCGCGCTGCCCATCTGCCCGAGCGCCTTCAGCTACAAGCTCGTGGCCGAGAACGACTCCATGTACAACACGCCCCCCACCTGGGGCATCTACATGGCCGGCCTGACCTTCCAGTGGCTGCGCGAGCAGCGCGAAGGCGAGCTCACCGGCGTGGCCGCCATGGAGGCGCGCAACATCGCCAAGGCGAAGCTGCTGTACGACTTCATCGACGGCTCGGCCTTCTACGAGAGCCGGGTCGACCCGTCCTGCCGTTCGCGGATGAACGTACCCTTCCTGCTGGCCGACGAGTCGCGCAACGAGGCCTTCCTCGCCGGCGCCCGGCAGGCCGGCCTGCTGCAGCTCAAGGGTCACAAGTCGGTCGGCGGCATGCGGGCCAGCATCTACAACGCCATGCCGCTGGAAGGCGTGCAGGCGCTGGTGGCCTACATGCGAGAATTCGAGCGTCTGCATGCCTGATCACGGGCATGAATCCGCCCGATGACCGCATCCCCATCCCCCTCGTCTTCTGCCTCGCCCGCCTCCAGCGACAACCTGGCGCCCCTGCGTGAGCGCATCGACGCGCTGGACGCCCAACTGCTCGACCTGCTGAACCAGCGCGCCCACGTCGCCGAGCTGGTCGGCGAGGTCAAGAAGCGCGAGGGCACGCCCTACTTCCGTCCCGACCGCGTCGCGCAGGTGATCGAGAAGGTCAAGCGCAACAACCCCGGCCCGCTCAAGGGCGCGCACGTCGAGGCCATCTGGCGCGAGATCATGTCCGCCTGCCTGGCGCTGGAGTCGCCCCAGCGCGTGGCGGTGCTGGGCCCCGAAGGCACCTTCTGCGAGCAGGCCGCCGTCGAGTATTTCGGCGGCGCGGCCGACCTGGTGTACTGCGCCACCTTCGACGAGGTCTTCCACGCCACGGCCGCGGGCAGCGCCCAGTACGGCGTCGTGGGCGTGGAGAACTCCACCGAGGGCGCCGTCGCCCGTTCGCTCGACCTGTTCCTGCATTCGCCGGCGCACGTGGTCGGCCAGGTGAGCCTGCTGGTGCGCCACAACCTGCTGTGCAGCCGCAATACGCTCGACGACATCGAAGTGGTGATGGCCCATCCGCAGGCGCTGGCGCAGTGCCATGGCTGGCTGTCCAAGCACCTGCCCAAGGCCGAACGCCGCGCCGTCTCCAGCAATGCCGAAGGCGCGCGGCTGGCGGCCACCAATCCCGCCTGGGCGGGCATCGCCAGCGAGCGCGCCGCCACCCAGTTCGGCCTGCACATCGTGGCGCATGCGATCCAGGACGATCCCTACAACCGCACCCGCTTCGCCGTCATCTGCCTGCCGCACACGCTGGCCATGCCGCCGGCCTCGGGCCGGGACATGACCAGCCTGGTGGTGTCGGTGCCCAACAGGCCGGGCGCGGTACACGACCTGCTGGTGCCGCTGAAGACGCACAAGGTCTCGATGACCCGTTTCGAGTCGCGGCCGGCACGCACCGGTCAGTGGGACTACTACTTCTACATCGACCTCGACGGCCATCCCGAGCAGCCCCACGTGGCGGCGGCGCTGGCCGAGCTGCGCGAGCTCTGCGCCTTCTTCAAGATCATCGGCGCCTACCCGGTCAAGGCTTGAGAAGGTGTGAACGAACCCGCCATGCCCGCTCGTCCTGCCAAAACACGCCCACTCTGCGTTGCAAATGCTCGCCATAGCCAGAGCTATGGCTGCGCTTTGCGCCTGGATTGGCCGCGTTTTCGCAGCCCGCTCGGCCACGCCGGATTCATTCACACCTTCTGAGAGGGTCCGGCATGTTCCAGCAACTCGGCCTGATCGGCTGCGGCCTCATCGGCGGCTCCTTTGCGCTGGCGTTGCGCCAGGCGGGGCTGGTGCGCCGGGTGGTGGGCTACAGCAAGTCGCCCTCCACCACCGAACGGGCCCGTCAACTGGGCGTCATCGACGCCGAGGCGCCCTCCGCGCTGCAGGCCGTCGCGGGTGCGGACCTGGTACTGCTCGCGGTGCCGGTGGCGGCGACCGAATCCACGCTGCGGGCCATCCGACTGGGCCTGGGCGAGGACGCGCTGGTGATGGACGTGGGCTCAACCAAGGCCGATGTGGTCGCCGCCGGCCATCGCGCCTTGCAGCAGCAGGCGGCCAACTTCGTGCCCGCCCATCCCATCGCCGGCAAGGAGGTGGCGGGCGTGGAGCATGCCGACGGCGCCCTCTTCGTCGACCGGCACGTCATCCTCACCCCGACCGAGCGCTCGCGTGCCGCGCACGTGCAGCGCGCCATCGAGGTGTGGAGCCGCATCGGCGCGCGCGTGCAGACCATGACGGCGCCCGCGCACGATGCCGCCCTGGCCGCCGTGAGCCACCTGCCCCACCTGCTGGCCTTCGCCTTCATGCAAGCGCTGAACGGCCAGGACGAGGGCGCGCGCTTCCTCGAACTGGCGGGGCCGGGCTTCCGTGATTTCTCCCGCATCGCCGCCGGCGACCCCACCATCTGGCGCGACATCCTGCTGGCCAACCGCGAGCAGGTGCTGCACCAGTCGCAGGCCTTCCGCGAGGCCTTGCAGCGCTTCGAAGCGCAGATCGCCGACGGCGATGCCGCGGGCCTGGCCGATGCCATCGGCGCGGCCAGCCGGGCGCGCGCCGCGTTGAAACCCGCCCTCAGCGGCTGACCCGTGCGGGCGCGCCGGCCGGCGCGCCTCCTCACCGGCCGCCGGCCTTGCAGAATCTGCCCACGCCATCGGGCGCCTTTCATTCCCTGCCTTCCTGCCCATGTACGCCACCGAGTTCCTCGACCTTCCCGCATTGGCCGGTGCCGCCGGCACCGTGCGCCTGCCGGGCTCCAAGAGCATCTCCAACCGCGTGCTGCTGCTGGCGGCGCTGGCGAGCGGCACGACCGACATCCACGACCTGCTCGATTCGGACGACACCCGCGTGATGCTGGAGGCGCTGGCCCAGCTCGGCTGCACCATTGCCCGCGACGGCGCGGTGCTGCGCATCGAGGGCCTGGGCGGGCAGGTGAAGCAGCGGCAGGCCGACCTGTTCCTGGGCAATGCCGGCACGGCGATGCGGCCGCTGACGGCGGCGCTGGCGCTGCTGGGTGGCGACTTCCAGCTGCGCGGCGTGCCGCGCATGCACGAGCGGCCGATCGGCGATCTGGTCGACGCGCTGGTGCAGCTGGGCTGCCCCATCGACTACCTGGGCAATCCCGGCTATCCGCCGCTGCGCATCCGGCCGGCCCAGAGATCGGCACTGCAGCTGGACGCGCCGATCCGCGTGCGCGGCGACGTGTCGAGCCAGTTCCTCACCGCCCTGCTGCTGGCCCTGCCGCTGGCCGCCGGAAGCCGCGACGTGGTGATCGAGGTGGTGGGCGAGCTGATCTCCAAGCCCTACATCGAGATCACGCTCAACCTGCTCGCCCGCTTCGGCATCCAGGTGCAGCGCGAGGAATGGCGGCGCTTCACCATCCCGCAGGGCAGCCGCTACGTCACGCCCGGACGCATCCACGTCGAGGCGGATGCCTCCTCGGCCAGCTACTTCATCGGCCTGGGCGCGCTCGCGGCGCCGCTGCCGGGGGGCAACGGCATCCGCATCGAAGGCGTGGGCGCCGACTCGATTCAGGGCGACATCCGCTTCATCGACGCCGCCCGGCAGATGGGCGCGCAGGTGGACAGCGGCCCCAACTGGCTGGCGGTGCGCCGCGGCGTCTGGCCGCTCCAGGCCATCGACCTGGACTGCAACGCGATTCCCGACGCCGCCATGACGCTGGCCGTGATGGCGCTGTATGCCGACGGCCCCTGCCGGCTGCGCAACATCGCCAGCTGGCGCGTGAAGGAAACCGACCGCATCGACGCCATGGCGGCAGAACTGCGCAAGCTGGGCGCCACCGTGGAATCGGGCCCGGACTTCATCGTCGTGCACCCGCTGCCCGCGGGTCACTGGAAGGCCGCGGCCATCCACACCTACGACGACCACCGCGTGGCCATGTGCTTCTCGCTGGCCGCCTTCAATCCCGACCACCGGCCGGTGCGCATCCTCGACCCGAAGTGCGTGGCCAAGACCTTCCCCGACTATTTCGAGACCCTGTTCTCGGTGGTCGCGGCGGACGACGTGCCGGTGCTCTGCATCGACGGGCCCACCGCCTCGGGCAAGGGCACGCTCGCGGCCGAACTGGCGCTGCGCCTGGGCTACCACTACCTGGACTCGGGCACGCTGTACCGCGTGGCCGGTCTCGCGACGCGGCGCGCCGGCCTGGAGCCGGAACCCGCCCACGAGGCCGCCATCGCCGCCCTCGCCCGCGCGCTGCCGCTGCGCTTCGACGCCGGCCGCGTGCTGCTGGCCGACGAGGACGTGACCGATGCGATCCGCACCGAGGCGGCCGGCATGGATGCCTCGCGCGTGTCGGCCCTGCCCGGCGTGCGTGCGGCGCTCACTGAACTGCAGCACGGATTTCGCCGCCTGCCGGGGCTGGTGGCGGACGGCCGCGACATGGGCACGGTGATCTTTCCCGACGCGCCGCTGAAGGTCTACCTCACGGCCAGCGCCGAGCACCGCGCCGAGCGCCGGCATAAGCAATTGATTTCCAAAGGAATTCCAGCTATACTCGCCGACCTTCGCGCGGACCTGGAAGCGCGCGACGCCCGCGATTCGAACCGTAGCGTCGCCCCGCTCAAACCCGCGCAGGACGCCCGCCTCCTGGACAACTCCTTCCTCAGCATCGATCAGTCGGTCGAGCAGGTGCTGGACTGGTGGCGGCAGGTGCAGCCCTTCGAGACGCATTGACACATCGTCGAAGCCGTCGTTGGGCTCGGCGCCCCGGCCCTGCCGGGCGCGCCCTTCGCTCCAGCCAAGCTCCCCTCGCGCGTCAGCGCACCGGCCTGCTGGTTGTTCAACCTCAACCCCCGGGCTTCACCGCCCACACCACCGGTTCCAGTCATAGAAACAGCCGCACGCGATGTTGCATGGGCGGCTGGAAACCTGGAGAGACCGGAAGGAAACTCAATGTCCGAATCTTTTGCCGCCCTCTTTGAAGAGTCTCTGAAGCGTTCCGAAATGCGCGCGGGCGAAGTGATCACCGCCGAGGTGGTCCGCGTCGAGCACAACCACGTCGTGGTCAATGCCGGCCTGAAGTCCGAAGCCTACGTGCCGATCGACGAATTCAAGAACGACAAGGGCGAACTCGAAGTCCAGGCCGGCGACTTCGTCTCCGTGGCCATCGGCTCCGTCGAGAACGGCTACGGCGACACCATCCTCTCGCGCGACACGGCCAAGCGTCTGGCTTCGTGGCTGG
This sequence comes from Pseudacidovorax intermedius, assembly GCF_001476815.1. GTDB lineage: Bacteria > Pseudomonadota > Gammaproteobacteria > Burkholderiales > Burkholderiaceae_C > Xenophilus > Xenophilus intermedius_A. The sequence goes on from NZ_LDSL01000064.1 coordinate 17,704, forward strand.
CGCTCGAGAAGGCCCTGGAATCCGGTGAATTCGTCACCGGCACGACCAGCGGCAAGGTCAAGGGCGGCCTCACGGTGCTGGTCAACGGCATCCGCGCCTTCCTGCCGGGCTCGCTGATCGACACCCGTCCGATCAAAGACCTGACTCCCTTCGAAAACAAGACGATGGAGTTCAAGGTCATCAAGCTCGACCGCAAGCGCAACAACGTCGTGCTGTCGCGCCGTGCCGTGGTCGAAGCCTCGATGGGCGAAGAGCGCGCCAAGCTGATGGAGACGCTGAAGGAAGGCGCCATCGTCCGCGGCGTGGTCAAGAACATCACCGAATACGGTGCCTTCGTCGACCTCGGCGGCATCGACGGCCTGCTGCACATCACCGACATGGCCTGGCGCCGTGTCCGCCACCCGAGCGAAGTGGTGCAGGCCGGCCAGGAAATCACCGCCAAGATCCTCAAGTTCGACACCGAGAAGAACCGCGTCTCGCTGGGCCTCAAGCAGATGGGCGACGACCCGTGGCTGGGCGTGTCGCGCCGCTACCCGCAAGGCACGCGCCTGTTCGGCAAGGTCACGAACATCGCCGACTACGGCGCGTTCGTCGAACTCGAGCCGGGCATCGAAGGCCTGGTGCACGTGTCCGAGATGGACTGGACCAACAAGAACGTGGCCCCCAACAAGATCGTCTCCATGGGCGACGAAGTGGAAGTCATGGTCCTGGAGATCGACGAGGACAAGCGCCGCATCAGCCTGGGCATGAAGCAGTGCAAGGCCAACCCGTGGCAGGAATTCGCGCAGAACACCAAGCGCGGCGACCGCGTTAAGGGCCCGATCAAGTCGATCACCGACTTCGGCGTGTTCGTGGGCCTGGCTGCCGGCATCGACGGCCTGGTGCACCTGTCCGACCTGTCGTGGAACGAAGCCGGCGAAACCGCCGTGCGCAACTACAAGAAGGGCCAGGAAGTCGAGGCCCTCGTGCTGGCCGTCGACGTGGACCGCGAGCGCATCAGCCTGGGCATCAAGCAGCTGGACGGCGACCCGTTCTCGACGTTCACCTCGGTGAACGACAAGGGCCAAATCGTGACCGGCAAGGTCAAGACCGTGGATCCGCGTGGCGCCGAGATCGACCTGGGCAACGACGTGATCGGCTACCTGCGCGCTTCTGAAATCTCCCGCGACCGCGTGGAAGATGCCCGCAACGTGCTCAAGGAAGGCGACGAAGTCACGGCCGTGGTGGTGAACGTGGATCGCAAGACCCGCAACATCCAGCTGTCGGTCAAGCAGAAGGACATGGTCGACGAGCAAGGCGCCATGGCCAATCTGAACCAGCAGTCGGCCCGCGAGAACGCCGGCACCACCAGCCTGGGCGCCCTGCTGCGCGCCAAGCTGGACGGCAGCGACAAGTAATCGACCCGAAAAGCGGCTGGCCGCGGGCCCTCACCGGTCCCGGCCTGCCGCGTGCCAGCAATGACACGTTCCGATCTGGTCGAAGAACTCGCCGCCCGCTTTGCGCAGCTGACGCACCGCGACGCCGAGCAGGCCGTCAAGACCATTCTCGACGCCATGAGCGACGCGCTGGTGCGTGGGCATCGCATCGAGATCCGCGGTTTCGGCAGCTTCTCGGTGAGCCGGCGCCCGCCCCGCATCGGCCGCAACCCGCGGTCGGGCGAGAGCGTGCAGATCCCCGAGAAGCGCGTGCCGCACTTCAAGCCGGGCAAGGCCCTGCGCGAAGCCGTGGACCGCTCGAGCGAGGCATGAGCGCCATCCACCCGGGCCGGGGTCCTCATCGGAGCCGGGCCGGCCGGGTGCCTACGTAGAATCGTCCCGCCCAACGGGACCCGCATGAAAAGAATCCGTTCCAACGCCTGTCGCACCGCGTGGTCACAGCCCCTCCAGTGGGGCGCACGTCACCTTGGGGCGGCCCGGCGATGAAGTACCTTCTGTGGCTGCTCAAGGCAGCCATTTTTTTTACCCTGTTCGCCTTCGCGCTCAACAACCAGCACGAGGCGACGGTGCATTTCTTTTTCGGCACCTCCTGGCGCGGACCCCTGGTGCTGGTGGTGCTGGCCGCCTTCGCCGCCGGTCTGGTGGTAGGCGCGCTGGGCATGCTGCCCGGCTGGTGGCGCCACCGAACGGCCGCCGCCGCCCTGCGCCAGCCGGTGAGCGCCCCGCCAGCGTCGGCCGATACGCCGGCTGCCAGCGTGGCTGCGGCGCCGCTGGCCGAACCTTCCGCTGCACGACGACATGGACTTTGACCTGAGCTGGCTGCTGCTGGGCCTGCCGGTGGCCTTCGTGCTGGGCTGGCTGGCCTCCCGGCTGGACCTGCGCCAGCTGCGTCTGGAAAACCGCCAGGCCCCCAAGGCCTACTTCCGCGGCCTGAACTTCCTGCTCAACGAACAGCAGGACCAGGCCATCGACGCCTTCATCGAGGCGGTGCAGAACGACCCGGACACGCAGGAACTGCACTTCGCCCTGGGCAACCTGTTCCGCCGACGTGGCGAGTACCAGCGCGCCGTGCGGGTGCACGAGCACCTGCTCTCGCGCGGCGACCTCAACCGCGCCGACCGCGACCGCGCCCAGCATGCGCTGGCGCAGGACTTCCTGAGCGCCGGCCTGCTCGACCGGGCGGAGGTCGCGCTGCAGAAGCTGGAAGGCACCCGCTTCGAGAACGAATCGCGGCTGGCGCTGCTGGCCATCTACGAACGCTCGCGCGAATGGGCCCAGGCCGAGGCCGTGGCCGCGAAGCTCGACGCCTCGGACCAGGCCAGCTACGCCGCCCGCCGGGCCCACCACCTGTGCGAGCAGGCCGCCGAGCACAGCACGCGCGGCAATGCCGACGAGGCGTTGCGCCTGCTGCAGGAGGCCGCGCAGCTCGCGCCGCAGGCCCCGCGTCCGCCCATTGACACCGCGGCCCTGCTGCTGCGCCAGGGCCGCGCGGCGGAGGCTTGGGGCACGCTGTCGGCGCTGGCCCGCACTGCGCCGCTGGCCCTGCCGCTCTACGCCGCCGCGCTGCAGCAGGCCGCCCAGGGCGCAGGTGAGCAGGCCGCCGCCACGGCACTGCTGCACGAGCGCTACGAGGCCGAGCCTTCCATCGACGTGCTCGAGGCCCTGATGGCGCTGGAAGCATCCATGCAATCGGCCGTGCCGGCGGACGGCCGCCCGGCCCCCACCGCCTCGCGGGACCGCTACCTGGAACACCTCACCCGCGTGCCCGGCTCGCTGTTGGCGGCCTCCCGCTGGCTGGCGGGCGAAACCCTGCGCGACGACGCCCGCACCCATCCCCCGGTACAGCGGGCGCTGGACCAGGTGGCCCGCCCGCAGATGCGCTATCGCTGCGCCGCCTGCGGCTTCGAGGCCCACCAGTACTTCTGGCATTGCCCCGGCTGTCAGGCCTGGGACAGCTATCCGCCCCGCCGCGTCGAAGAACTGTGATGTGCTTCACGCGCCGCCCCAGGCGGTGCATTGACAGCATCGACCCTGCTGCATTCTGATGAGCGCCTGCGTCCGGAGGGCGCAGCATCGTCAACCATTTCAGGGGGAAATCACACATGAAGCTCAAGAAGCTGATCGCTGCGGCCGTGTTCGGCCTGCTCGCCGCGGGCGCCTTCGCCGCGGTCGACGTCAACAAGGGCAGCGCCGCGGAACTCGATGGCCTGCCCGGCGTGGGCCCGGCCATGTCCCAGCGCATCCTCGACGCCCGCAAGCAGGGCGAATTCAAGGACTGGGCGGACCTGATGGCCCGCGTGAAGGGCATCAAGGCCAAGTCGGCCGCCAAGCTGTCGGCCGCCGGCATGACGGTGGGCGGCAAGCCCTTCGATGGCGCGGCCGCACCTGCCAAGGCCGCCAAGGACGGTGCGGCACCGGCTGCCAAGAAGTAGCCGCGGGCACAGCCCCCTCGGCACGAGGCCGCCTTCGGGCGGCCTTTTTCATGGCGCCCCCGTGGCCCTGGCAAACCCGCGGTCCATGGCGTGATATTTGCACGTAGTCTGGCCTTCCAATCACACAGAGTCGGAGCGTCTTCCATGATCGACAAGAAGGGCCTGGTGCTGGCCTCGCTGGTGTTCGGCAGCGCCGCCATGGCGCAGGTGAAGTGGGATCTGCCCACCGCCTATCCGCCGGCCAACTATCACACCGAGAACATCGTGCAGTTCGCCAAGGACGTGGAGACCGCCACCGGCGGCAAGCTGCGCATCACGGTGCATGCCAACGCCTCGCTCTTCAAGGCGCCCGAGATCAAGCGGGCGGTGCAGAGCGGCCAGGCCCAGGCGGGCGAGATCCTGCTGGCCAATTTCTCCAACGAGAACCCGATCTACGCGCTGGACGGCGTGCCCTTCCTGGCCACCACCTACGGCGACGCGCGCAAGCTCTACGACGTCTCCAAGCCCGCGATGGAGAATCTGCTGGCCGCCCAGAACATGAAGGTGCTGTTCATGGTGCCGTGGGCGCCGCAAGGCATCTACATCAAGAAGGAGATCGCCTCGGTGGCCGACCTGCGCGGCGTCAAGTGGCGCGCGTACAGCCCCGCCACCGCCAAGATCGCCGAACTGGTGGGCGCGCAGCCGGTGCAGATCCAGCAGGCCGAACTGAGCGCGGCCATGGCCACCGGCGCCGTCGAGGCCTACATGAGCTCCGGCTCCACCGGCTACGACACCAAGACCTACGAGAGCATCAAGAACTTCTACGACACCCAGGCCTGGATTCCGAAAAACGCGGTGCTGGTCAACGCCAAGGCCTTCGACGCCCTGGACGCCGCCGGCAAGGACGCGGTGCTCAAGGCCGCAGCCGCCGCCGAGGAGCGCGGCTGGAAGACCGCCCAGGCCAAGAACGACGAATACAAGAAGCTGCTGGCCGAGCGCGGCATGAGGATCCACAAGCCTTCGCCCAAGCTGGATGCGGACATGCGCCAGGTGGGCGGCATCATGCAGGCCGACTGGCTCAAGCTGGCCGGGGCCGACGGCGCGGCCATCGTGGACGTCTACAAGAAGAAGTAAGCCAGTCTTCGCGGCGCGTCGGCCCTGCCATGCAGTGCCGTGCGGGGCGGCGCGCCGCGCCTCCGAGGGATTTCCATGCGACGTTTTCTCGACCGCCTCTACGACGGGGCCGGCGCCCTGGGCGCCTTCTGCGTCTTCCTGATCTTCGTGCTGATGATCTGGGCCGGCCTCGGTCGCCAGTTCAACTGGCGCGTGAGCGGCATCAACGACATCGTGGCCTGGCTGTGCGCGGCGGCCTCCTTCTTCGCCATGGCCCATGCCTTCCGCCACGGCGACTTCGTGCGGGTGACGCTCTTGCTGGAGGCCGTGCCGCCGCGGGTGCGCCGCATGCTGGAGCTGGTCTGCCTGTTCATCGCCCTGGTCTGCGTGGGCTACCTCACCTGGTGGGCAACCAGCTTCACCTGGGAGAGCTACGAATTCGCCGAAATGGCGACCGGCCTGGTGGTGATCCCCATCTGGATTCCGCAATCCACCTTCGTCTTGGGCTGCTGGCTGCTGCTGCTCGCGCTGGTGGACGAGACGGTCGTGGTGCTGCGCGGCGGCAAGCCCAGCTACCAGCGCGCCGTGGAGGCCCGCCACGCGGCGGGCGACTTCTCCTCCGACGTGTAAGGACGCAAAGCAACCATGACCGAAACCCTGCTCATGGGCGCCATGCTGCTGGCGATCATGCTGGTGCTGCTGGCCGGCGGCGTGTGGATCGCCATGACCCTGGCCATCGTCGGCTGGGTGGGCCAGGCCTTCTTCACCAGCACGCTGCCGGGCAAGAACCTGTTCTCCGCCTTCTGGGAGAGCAATGCCAGCTGGGAGCTGGCGGCACTGCCGCTGTTCATCTGGATGGGCGAAATCCTGTTCCGCACCCGGCTCAGCGAGGAGATGTTCGAGGGCCTGCGGCCCTGGCTCAACCGCGTGCCCGGGCGGCTGATGCACACCACCATCCTCGGCTGCGGCGTGTTCGGCTCGGTGTCGGGCTCCTCGGCCGCCACCTGCGCCACCATCGCCAAGGTGGCGCTGCCCGAGCTGGTCAAGCGCGGCTACAGCGAAAAGCTGGCCATCGGCTCGCTCGCCACGGCGGGCACGCTGGGCATCCTGATCCCGCCGTCGATCACCATGGTGGTGTACGCGGTGGCGGCCGATGCCTCGATCATCCGCATCTTCCTGGCCGGCTTCCTGCCGGGGCTGCTGCTGATGCTGCTGTTCTCGGGCTACATCGGCTGGTGGAGCCTGCGGCATCCCGAGCAGGTGCCGCCGGCCGATCCGCCGATGTCCTTCGCGCGCAAGCTCAGGCAGTCGGGCAACCTGATTCCCTGCGCGCTGCTGATCGTGTTCATCGTCTGGGTGCTGGTGGCCGGCTGGGCCACGGCCACCGAATGCGCGGCCTTCGGCGTGCTGGGCTCGCTGGCCATCGCGGCCTGGGGCCGGGCGCTGAACTGGCGCAACTTCGTGGACGGGCTGATGGGCGCCACGCGCACCAGCTGCATGATCATGTTCATCCTGGCGGGCGCCGCCTTCCTGACCAAGACCATGGCCTTCACCGGCATCCCGCGCGAGCTGGCCGAATGGGTGGACAGCCTGCAGCTGTCGCCCTATGCGCTGATCGGCGCGCTGGTGCTGGTCTACCTGGTGCTCGGCACGGCCCTGGACGGCATCAGCATGATCGTGCTGACCAGCGCCGTGGTGCTGCCGATGATCCAGAAGGCCGGCTTCGACCTGGTGTGGTTCGGGATCTTCGTCGTGCTGCTGGTGGAGATCGCCGAGGTCACGCCGCCGGTGGGCTTCAACCTGTTCGTGCTGCAGAACATGACGGGCAAGGACAGCAACGTGATCGCCAAGGCCGCGATTCCCTTCTTCCTGTGCCTGGTGCTGTGCATCGCGCTGATCACGGTGTTCCCGCAGATCGTCACAGTGCTGCCGGACCTCGTGATGGGCGCCGAGCGCTGAGCCGCCGCCCGGACCGCCGCTCCCGCCACCGCCGCCGCCGCCTTGCGCACAATCGCACGATGCTTGCGAATGCTTTGTTCATCTGCGCCGCCGCCTGCGCCGGCGCCCTCCTGCGCTGGGGCTTCCAGACCTGGCTCAACCCCGGGGCCTGGCTGCCCTGGGGCACCCTGGCGGTCAACCTCATCGGCGGGCTGCTGATCGGCATCGCCATCGCCTTCTTCGGGGCGCGGCCCGACCTGTCGCCCGCCTGGCGGCTGACGGCGATCACCGGTTTCCTGGGCACGCTTACCACCTTCTCCAGCTTCTCGGGCGAGGTGGTCGGCATGCTGATGGCCGGCCGCGTGGGCCTGGCGCTGGCCACCATCGGCTTGCATCTGGGCGGCTCCCTACTGATGACCTGGGTGGGTTTCCGGGCCACGCAACACTGGGTCTGAGCCCAGCCGCGGCGGCCTGCGCCGTGTCCTACAGCGGGCCTCGCGGCCGTCCTGCATAACCGGCCGGTACGCACAGGTTTTTGCAATGGAGTCGAAGGGGTCGGTCGATAGAATCGATCACGATGCCCCTGGTCGCCCTCGTCCTCACCCCCTTTCTTGCCAGCGCACTGGCGGCCGTGATGCCGTCCGGCGCACGCAACCGGGGGGCAGGCATCGCAGGGTTGGCAGCGCTGGGCTGCGCCATCGTCGCGGCCCTGCAGTTCCCGGCGCTGGCGGGCGGCGAGGTGCTGCAGCAGACCTACCGCTGGATCCCCACGCTCGGCGTCGACCTGTCCTGGCGCATGGACGGGCTGGCCTGGCTGTTCTGCATGCTGGTGCTGGGCATCGGCGCACTGGTGGTGCTGTACGGGCGCTACTACATGTCCTCCTCGGACCCGGTGCCGCGCTTCTTCGCCTTCTTCCTGGCCTTCATGGGCGCCATGGTGGGCGTGGTGCTGTCGGGCAACCTGATCCAGCTGGTGCTGTTCTGGGAACTCACCAGCCTGTTCTCCTTCCTGCTGATCGGCTACTGGCACCACCGGCGCGACGCCCGGCGCGGCGCCCGCATGGCGCTGACGGTCACCGGTGCCGGCGGCCTGTGCCTGCTGGCGGGCGTGCTGCTGCTGGGCCGCATCGCCGGCAGCTACGAGCTGGACGTGGTGCTGGCCTCGGGCGACCTGGTGCGGGCCGACCCGCTCTATCCGCTCACGCTGGTGCTGCTGCTGGTGGGCGCTTTCACCAAGAGCGCGCAGTTCCCTTTCCACTTCTGGCTGCCGCGCGCCATGGCGGCGCCGACGCCCGTGTCGGCCTACCTGCATTCGGCCACCATGGTGAAGCTGGGCGTGTTTCTCATGGCGCGGCTGTGGCCCGTGCTCTCTGGCACGGACCTCTGGTTCTGGCTGGTGGGCGGCGCCGGCGCCATCACGCTGCTGCTGGGCGGCTACATCGCCATGTTCCAGCGCGACCTGAAGGCGCTGCTGGCCTATTCCACCATCTCGCACCTGGGCCTGATCACGCTGCTGCTGGGCATGAACAGCCCGCTGGCGGCGGTGGCGGCGGTCTTCCACGTGATGAACCACGCCACCTTCAAGGCCTCGCTCTTCATGGCGGCGGGCATCATCGACCACGAGACAGGCACGCGCGACATCAGCCGGCTGAGCGGGCTGCTCAAGCCGATGCCCATCACGGGGGCCCTGGCCATCATCGCCAGTGCCTCGATGGCGGGCGTGCCGCTGCTCAACGGCTTCCTGTCCAAGGAAATGTTCTTCGCCGAGACCGTCTTCCTCGACGGCTCGCCCTGGCTGGAGATCGGCCTGCCCGTGCTGGCCACGCTGGCCGGCGCCTTCAGCGTGGCGTACTCGGCGCGCTTCGTGTTCGACGTGTTCTTCGGCCCGCGCTGCGACACCGAGGTGCCCAAGCCGCCGCACGAGCCGCCGCACTGGATGCGCGTGCCGGTCGAACTGTTGGTGCTGCTGTGCCTGGTGGTGGGCATCGTGCCGGCCTGGTCGGTCGGCGGCTTCCTGGCCACGGCCGCCGCGCCGGTGGTGGGCGGCGACCTGCCCGACTACAGCCTGTCGATCTGGCACGGCTTCAACCTGCCGCTGGCCATGAGTTTCGTCGCACTCGCGGGCGGCGCCGCCATCTACCTGATGCAGCGGCGCCGGCGTGCCCTGGGCGGACTGACGCACACGCCGGGCCTGCGCCGCTTCGACGGCCAGCGCATCTTCGAGAACCTGCTCGCCCGCCTGTCCGAGCTGGGCCGCCGAGGCCGGCGCGTGCTGTCCACCAACCGCCTGCAGCCCCAGCTGCTGCTGCTGGTGCTGGTGGCCGTGCTGGGTGCCGGGGCGTCGCTGTGGCTGGCGCCCGCCGACACCGGCAGCCGCGAGCGCCTGCCCTTCTCGCCCATGTTCCTCATGACCTGGGTGATCGGCTGCACCTGCGCGGTGGCCGCCGCCTGGCAGGCCAAGTTCCACCGTCTGGCCTCGCTGATGCTCGCCTCCGGTGCCGGCCTGGTGTGCTGCATCACCTACATCTGGTTCTCGGCGCCCGACCTCGCGCTGACGCAGCTGGTGGTGGAGACCGTGACCACGCTGCTCATCCTGCTCGGCCTGCGTTGGCTGCCCATGCGCAAGGCCGAGGTGCAGCGTGCCGGGGAACGGTTCCGTCCGTGGGGCCGCCGCGGGCGCGACCTGCTGCTGGCCGGCGCGGCCGGCTGCGGCATGGCCGCCATGGCCTGGTACATGATGACGCGGCCCTTCCCGCAAAGCATCTCGCCCTTCTTCCTGCAGCGCGCGCTGCCCGAAGGCGGGGGCACCAACGTGGTCAACGTGATGCTGGTGGACTTCCGCGGCTTCGACACCTTCGGCGAGATCACCGTGCTGGGCATCGTGGCACTCACGGTGTATGCGTTGCTGCGCCGCTTCCGCCCCGCCGCCGAGGCCATGGCCCTGCCGCCGCAGCAGCGCGTGCAGCAGGACCAGGGCGGCACCGACCTCATCAACCCGCGCCGCGCCCGCGACACCGCCGTGGGCTACCTCATGGTGCCGGCCGTGCTGGTGCGGCTGCTGCTGCCGCTGGCGGCCATGGTGTCGGTGTACTTCTTCATGCGCGGCCACAACCAGCCGGGCGGCGGCTTCGTGGCCGGACTGGTGATGTCGGCGGCGCTGATGCTGCAGTTCATCGTCTCGGGGGCGGCCTGGACCGAGGAGCACCTGCGCATCTTCCCGCGGCGCTGGATCGCGCTCGGCCTGCTGGTCGCGCTCGGCACGGGTACGGGCGCCATCGTGGTGGGCTATCCCTTCCTGACCACGCACACGGCGCACCTGACGCTGCCGGTGCTGGGCGTGCTGCACGTGCCCAGCGCCCTGTTCTTCGACATCGGCGTGTTCGCCCTGGTGCTGGGCGCCACGCTGCTGACGCTCACGGCGCTGGCCCACCAGTCGATCCGCAGCCACCGCTGGGCGGAGGAGCAGGAGGAGAAGGCCGCCGCCAAGGCCGCGCTGGAGGCCGCCAACGCCGAGGCCATCCGCATCACCGGGGGGGCCGTCTGAATGGGCAGGCCTCCCCATTCCCCGCTGCGCGCAGCGCTGCCCCTCGGCGGGGCGCATCAATGCCCTCGGGCGGCAGGGAACCGTTGAGATGGAAGCCGTCCTCGCCATCGCCATCGGCGTGCTCACCGGCGCAGGCGTGTACCTGCTGCTGCGGCCCCGGACCTTCCAGGTCATCATGGGCCTGACGCTCATCTCCTACGCCGTCAACCTGTTCATCTTCAGCATGGGCCGGCTCAAGGTCGACAGCGAGCCGGTGCTGCAGCCCGGTGTCGTCGCCACCCTGCAGAACACGGCCGACCCGATGCCGCAGGCGCTGGTGCTGACGGCCATCGTGATCGGCTTCGCGATGACGGCGCTCTTCCTGGTGGTGATGCTGGCCTCGCGCGGCATCTCGGACACCGACCACGTGGACGGCCAGGAACGGGAGGAGACATGAACGAAATCCTCTCGCTACTCGACCGCCTGCTCGACTTCACCATGCCGCACCTAGTGGCGGTACCGGTGCTGCTGCCGCTGTTCACGGCCGCACTGATGCTGCTGCTGGGCGAGCAGCGCCGGCGCGCCAAGTCGGTGCTGACCGTGGTTTCCGGCCTGCTCGGCATGCTGGCGGCGCTGGCCCTGCTGCGCTGGGTCAACACGCCCGACACGGGCGGCGGCCCCGGCTCCATCGGCGTGTACCTGCCGGGCAACTGGCCCGCGCCCTTCGGCATCGTGCTGGTGGCCGACCGACTGTCGACCATGATGGTGGCGCTCACGGGCGTGGTGGCCTTCGCCGCCTCCATCTACTCCACCTCGCGCTGGGACCGGGCCGGCGTGCATTTCCACCCGCTGCTGCAGTTGCAGCTGATGGGCCTGAACGGCGCCTTCCTGACCGGCGACCTGTTCAACCTCTTCGTGTTCTTCGAGGTGATGCTGGCGGCGTCCTACGGCCTGCTGCTGCACGGCTCGGGGTCGCTGCGGGTGCGCGCCGGGCTGCATTACATCGCGATCAACCTCGCGGCCTCGTCGCTGTTCCTCATCGGCGCGGCCATGCTGTACGGCGTGACCGGGACACTCAATCTCGCGGACCTGAGCCAGCGCATCGCCGAGGTGGCGCCGGCCGACCGCGGCCTGCTGCATGCCGGCGCGGCCATCCTGGCGGCGGCCTTCTTCGCCAAGGCGGGCGCCTGGCCGCTGAACTTCTGGCTGGTGCCCGGCTACAGCGCGGCGGTGTCGCCGGTGAGCGCGGTCTTCGCGCTGCTGACCAAGCTGGGCGTGTACGTGGTGCTGCGCACGTGGACGCTGTTCTTCGGCGTCGACGCGGGCGACTCGGCCCTCTACGGCCAGTGGGTGATCGTGGGGCTGGGCCTGGCCACGCTGACGGTGGGCTCGCTCGGCATGCTCGGCTCGCAGCGGCTGTCGCACATGGCGAGCTTCGCGGTGGTGGTGTCGGCCGGCACGCTGCTGGCGGCGGTCGGGCTGGGGCAGGAATCGGTCTGGGCCGGCGCGCTGTACTACCTGCTGGGTTCTACGCTGGCCGCCAGCGCGCTCTTCCTGCTGATCGACATGATCGAGCGGTGGCGCAACGCCGGCCACAGCATCGCGCCGCACGAATCGGCGGCGACCACGCCCTTCCTCACCGAGGACCTGCAGGCGCTGGACGACGTCAACCTGGACGACGAGGCGCAGGCCCTGTACGGCCGCGCCATTCCCGCCGGCGTGGCCTTCCTGGGCCTGGCCTTCGTCTGCTGCGTGCTGCTGCTGGCCGGCCTGCCGCCGCTGCCGGGCTTCATCGGCAAGTTCGCGATGCTCTCGGGCCTGCTGGAGGGCCAGCGCACCGGCGCCTGGGGCTGGGCCTTCATGGCGCTGCTGCTGGTGTCGGGCTTCCTGACGCTGGTGGCCTTCTCGCGCAGCGGCATCCGACATTTCTGGACCCACACGCAGACCACGCTGCCCGCCCTGCGCGCACTGGAAGTGCTGCCGGTGGCCGGCCTGCTGGCGGCCTGCGTCGCGCTGGCCGTGGGCGCCGGCCCGGTTCTGCTGCATGCCCAGGCCACGGCGGCCAACCTGATCGACACCCGCGACTACCGCGCGGCCGTGTTCGCCGCCCGCCCCAAGCCCGGCCCGACGACCGCCGGCCCGCGGCTGGAGGTCCGGCCGTGATGCGCCGCCTGATCCCCTCGCCGCCGCTCACCATCGCGCTGTGGGTGGTGTGGCTGCTGCTCAACCAGTCGCTGCATCCGGCCACGATGCTGCTCGGCGCGCTGCTGGCGGTGGTGGTGCCGCTGCTCACCAAGGGCCTTCGGCCCGCGACGGTGCGCATGCGCAAGCCGATGCTGGCGCTGCGCCTCGTGCGGCTGGTGGTGGTCGACCTGCTGGCCTCGGCGCTGGGCGTGGCCCGCGCGCTGCTGACGCGGCGCACGCCGCAGATCCGTTCTGCCTTCGTGCGCGTGCCGCTGGCCATGCGCGATCCCAACGGCCTGGCGGTGCTGGCGATGATCCTGTGCCTGACGCCCGGCACGGCCTGGGCCGAACTCGCCGTCGACCGCAGCCAGCTGCTGCTGCACGTGTTCGACGTGCACGACGAGGCGGACCTGATCGAGCGCATCAAGCTGCGCTACGAAACCGTCCTGATGGAGATCTTCGAGTCATGACGCCTGTTCTGTTCTGGGCGCTCAAGGGCGCGTTGTTCCTGCTGGCGGTCGCCATGCTGTGCGCGCTGTTCCGCCTGCTGGCCGGGCCCACGGCACAGGACCGGGTGATGGCGCTCGACTGCCTCTACATCAACGGCATGCTGATGATGCTGACGCTGGGCATCGTGTATTCCAGCAGCGTCTACTTCGAGGCGGCGATGCTGATCGCGCTGTTCGGCTTCGTGGGCACCACGGCGCTGGCCAAGTTCCTGCTGCGCGGCGAGGTGATCGAATGAGCGGCGCCTTCGCCTTCTGGATCGAGGCCCTCACCGCCCTGCTGGTGCTGGTGGGCGCCGCCTTCGCGGCCATCGGCTCCTTCGGGCTGGTGCGCATGCCCAGCTTCTTCCGCCGCATCCACACCCCGACGCTGGGCGCCACGGCCGGCGTGTGGTCGGTGTCGCTGGCGACGGCGGTGTACTTCTCGGCGCAGGGTTTCTACCTCTTCCTGCATGCCGCGCTGATCGCGATGTTCGTCGCGCTCACGGCGCCGATCACCACGATCTTCCTGACCCGCGCCGCCCTGTTCCGCGAGCGGCAGAAGGGCGGCGACGTGCCGCCGCCGGCGGCCACGCGCGCCGACGGCGAGGACCCCGCCGAAGCGGCGGTGCGTCCCGACAGGACGCCGGACTGATCGCCCAGGCGGCACGGACAAGCCGCCTTGCGCAGTCGCGCGCAGTCCGTTAACGTCTTGTAACTTCTCAGCTTCCTGCGAATGCTCATGGTCGACAAGCGCCGCCTGCTCCGATCCTGTGCGGCCCTGGCCGCCACCGCCTGCGCGCCTGCCTGGGCCCAGGTGGGGCCGCGCCCGGCCCGGCCCGCCTCCGCGCCGCCCGAGGCCGATGCCGCCTGGCCGACGCGGCCGGTGCAGCTGATGGTGGGCTTTCCGCCCAACGCCTCGCCCGACACCGCCGCCCGCATCGTTGCCGCCCCCCTTGCCAAGCTGCTGGGCCAGCCGGTCGACGTGGCCAACAAACCGGGTTCAAGCGGCAACGTGGCGGCCGATGCGGTAGCGAAGGCGCGCGACGACCACACCCTGGGCGTGCTGATCAACGGCAACCTGACCATCGCCCGGCTGCTCGACCACGCCGTGCCCTTCGATCCCGAAAAGGACTTCGCGCCCATCGGCCTGATCGGCACTGCCCCGCTGGTGCTGGCCACCAGCGCCAAGGCCCAGGGCCACCGGCCCGACGAACTGCTGCTGTGGGCGCGCAACCTGGGAGCCGACGCCCGCTACGGCACGCCAGGCGCCGGCACCGTCGGCCACCTGGGCATGGAACTGCTCAAGATGCGCACCAGCATCAGCGCCCGCCACCAGCCCTTCGCCGGCAACCCGCAGGTGGTGGAAGCGATGCTGGCCGGCCAGATCGAACTGGCGCTGCTGCCGCCGGGCCTGGCGCTGCCGGCCGTCAAAGACGGGCGGCTCAAGGCCATCGGCATCACCGCGCCGGAGCGCAGCCCGCTCACCGGCGGCATGCCCACCCTGCGCGAGGCCGACGTGCGTGGCGCCGACCTGGAGATCTGGACCGCGCTGGCGGGCCCCGCCGGCCAGTCGACCGCCTCGATGGCCCGCATGAATGCCGCGCTGCAGTCGGTGCTGCGCACGCCCGAGGTGCGGGACGCCCTGCTCGCCGCCGGCTGGCAGGCCCGCGGCGGCACGCCGGAGGCGCTGGTGCGCCGCATCCGCAGCGACACGGCCACGCTGGGCGGCGTGATCATGATGCGCGGCATTCGCGCCGGCTGAGTCGCTCCGCGCGGCCTCTCGCCTGTCCTGTGCCGGACTGCACCGCGGCGGGCGGCTTCCTATGATCGCCGCCATGTACGCACCTCGCCGTCCGTCCCGCTCCGACTTCGTTCCCGTGCGCAACCTGCGCTACCACGTGCTGAGCTGGGGCGAGCCCTCCGCCGCCCGCGCGCCGCTCGTCCTGCTGCACGGCTGGATGGACGTGGCGGCCTCCTGGCAGTTCGTCGTCGACGCCCTGGCGCAGGACCGCCACGTCATCGCCCCCGACTGGCGCGGCTTCGGCCGCACCGGCGGCGGCGGCGCCGACAACTACTGGATGCCCGACTACCTGGCCGACCTCGACTGGCTGCTCGACCACCACGCCGGCGACCAGCGCGTGGACCTGGTCGGTCACAGCATGGGCGGCAACGTGGCCATGGCCTACGCCGGCGTGCGGCCGAACCGCATCCGGCGCCTGGTCAACCTGGAAGGCTTCGGCATGCCGGCTTTCCGGCCCGACGAGGCGCCCGGCCGCTATGCCCGCTGGATCGACGAGAACAAGAAGCTGCATGCCGGCGGCATGGCGCTGTCGGGCTATGCCGACGCCGACGGCGTGGCCCGCCGCCTGGCCAAGACCAACCCGCGCCTGGCCGCCGACAAAGCCGCCTGGCTGGCGCGCCAGTGGGCGCAGCCCGTGCGCCAGGCCGACGGCAGCGAGCGCTGGGAGATCGAGGGCGATGCGGCGCACAAGGTGATCAACGCCAACATCTTCCGCGTCGACGAGATCCTGGCGCTCTATGCCGCCATCACCGCGCCGGTGCTGGCCGTGGAGGCCGGCGACGACAGCCTGGCCGGCTGGTGGGCCGGCCGCTACACCCTGGAGGAATACCACCAGCGCCTGCGCAGCCTGCGCGACGTGCGCACGGCGCGCGTGGAAGATGCGGGCCACATGCTTCATCACGACCAGCCCGCGCAGGTGGCCGCCTTGATCGAGGACTTCTGCGCCGCCGGCTGAGCCTGCGCCGCCCCGGCCGCCCACAAGCGGCCTTTTCCGACAGTCCGCAGGCACGCCATCGGGCAGACTCTTTCGGTTTTGCCCTGACTACCGCCTGCCCCATGGACCGACGCCCCGCCATCGCCAACGATGAGTTCCGCCGACTGCTCAGCCGCAACGTCAAGCTGCCGCTGCTGCTCGGCATGCTGGGCGCGGTGGTGTTCGTGGCGCTCATCGCCTACCTGCTGTCGGTGATCAGCTGGGTCGAGCACACCGACAAGGTCACCCGCACCGCCACCGAGACCCAGCTGCTGCAGGCCGACATGCAGGCCGCCGTGCGCGGCTACCTGCTCACCGGCAACGACGGCTTCCTGCAGCCCACGGACATCGCGCGCACCCGGGCCCATGCCCTTCTCGGCGAATTGCGGCTGCTGGTCGGCGACAACCCCCAGCAGGCCGCGCGTGCCGCCAAGCTCGACGAATTGCAGCGCACCTGGGAAGCCTACGCCGACGACGTGGTGAGCGCCAAGCGCCGCGGCGAGGAAATCGGCGACCGGCTGCAGTCCGGCCGCGGCAAGCGCCTGGCCGACGAATCCCGCGCCACGCTCGACGCCTTCCTCACGACCGAACAGGCCCTGCGCGCCGAGCGCAACCAGAGCGCCAACCGCGCCGCCATCGGCGTGGTGGCCGGCTACCTGCTGTTGAGTGCGCTGATCAGCACCGTGCTATCGATCTTCGGGCGGCGGCAGATGCTGCAGCTGTCCGACCGCTACGGCACCGCACTGGCCGAACAGGCGGTGCACGCCGAGCGCATGGAAGAGCAGGCCTGGCTGCGCGGCACGCAGACCGAGCTGGCCAGCCGGACCGTCGGCAAGCTCACGGCGCACGACCTGGGCCGCCAGGTGCTGGACTTCTGCGCCCAGCACCTGCGCAGCGCAGTCGGCGCGGTGTACGTGGCCGAATCCGACGGCAGCCAGCGGCGCGTGGCCAGCTACGGCTTCTCGCGCGAGGCCGAGGCGGCATCGCAGAGCTTCCTGCCCGGCGAGGGCCTGGTGGGCCAGGTGGCCGCGCGCGGCGAGCTGATGGCACTCACGCCCGTGCCGCCGGGCTACGTGCGCGTCAATTCCGGCCTGGGCGATGCAGCGCCGCACACGGTGGTGCTGCTGCCCATCGCCCACGAGGGCCAGGTCAACGGCGTGGTCGAGCTGGGCCTGATGGCCGCGCCCCTGCCGCGCGAGCTGGAGCTGCTGCGCAACGTGGCCGAGGACGCCGGCAGCTCCATGGCCGCCGCCCGCTACCGCGAGCGCCTGCAGCAGGTGCTGGCCGAGACCCAGCAGCTCAACGAGGAGCTGCAGGTGCAGCAGGAAGAGCTGCGCACCGCCAACGAGGAGCTTGAAGAGCAGTCCCGCGCGCTCACCGAGAGCCAGGCCAACCTGGAGAACCAGCAGGCCGAACTGGAGCAGATCAACAGCCAGCTGGCCGAGCGCACCGAGCAGCTCGACCAGCGCAACGCGGCACTGCGCCGCGCCCAGTCCGACCTGGAGGAGCGCGCCGACGCGCTGGCCCGCGCCAGCCGCTACAAGTCGGAGTTCCTCGCCAACATGTCGCACGAGCTGCGCACGCCGCTCAACAGCGCCCTCATCCTGTCGAAGCTGCTGGCCGACAACGCGCCGGGCAATCTGAGCGAGGAGCAGGTGCGCTTCGCGCGCTCGATCCACGACTCGGGCAACGACCTGCTCACGCTCATCAACGACGTGCTGGACATCGCCAAGGTCGAGGCTGGGCGGCTGGACATCCATGCCGAGCACCTGCCGGTGGCCCGGCTGATGGATGCCCTGACGTCCACCTTCTCGCCGCTGGCCCGGAACAAGTCGCTGACGCTGCGCATCGAGATGGCGCCGGATGCGCCGGGCCATGTCATTTCCGACCGGCAGCGGGTCGAGCAGGTCCTAAAGAACCTGCTGTCCAACGCCATCAAGTTCACCGAACGCGGCGAAGTCGCGCTGCGCGTGCTGCCCGGTGCGGGCGGTGGCGTGCGCTTCGAAGTGCAGGACTCCGGCATCGGCATCCCGAAGGACCAGCAGGCGCTGATCTTCGAGGCCTTCCACCAGGCCGACGGCACCACCAGCCGCAAGTACGGCGGCACCGGGCTGGGCCTGTCGATCTCGCGCGACCTGACGCGCCTGCTCGGCGGCACGCTCGCCGTCGACAGCGAGCCCGGCCGCGGCAGCACCTTCGTGCTGAGCCTGCCGGCCGACGTCGCCCAGCGGCTGGAAGGCGACGATGCCGCGCCGCTGCCCCTGCCGCGCAGCGCTGGGCCCACCGCGCCGGTCGCCCCGGCACCGGCGCCCGCCGCGCCAGAGAGCGCGCCTGCCGCGCCCCGCCCCGCCCCGGCGCCCAGCTTCGAAGACGACCGTGCCCATCCGCCGGGCGACAAGCGCCGCGTGCTGGTGATCGAGGACGAGCCGCAGTTCGCCCGCATCCTGTACGACCTGGCGCACGAATACGGCTGGCACTGCATCGTGGCCCACGGCGCGGCCGACGGCTTCGCGCTGGCGCAGGAGCTGCAGCCTCACGCCATCCTGCTCGACATGCGCCTGCCCGACAGCTCCGGCCTGACCGTGCTGCAGCGGCTCAAGGACGATGCCGGCACGCGCCACATCCCGGTACACGTGGTGTCGGCCCAGGACCAGGCCGAGGCCGCGCTGCACATGGGCGCCGTCGGCTACGCGCTCAAGCCCACCACGCGCGAACAGCTGCAGGCCGTGTTCTCGCGGCTGGAGGCACGGCTCGCGCAGAAGGTCAAGCAGGTGCTGCTGGTGGAAGACGACGACGTGCAGCGCGAGAGCGTCGTGCACCTCATCGGCGACGAGGACGTGGCCATCACCGCCGTCGGCACCGGCGAGGAAGCACTGGCGCTGCTGCGCGAGCGCGTCTTCGACTGCATGATCACCGACCTGCGCCTGCCCGACATGCAGGGCGGCGAGCTGCTGCAGCGCATGTCGGCCGAGGAGATCTGCTCCTTCCCGCCCGTCATCGTCTACACCGGCCGCAACCTCACGCGCGACGAGGAGGCCGAGCTGCTGCGCTACTCGCGCTCCATCATCATCAAGGGCGCGCGCTCACCGGAGCGGCTGCTCGACGAAGTGACGCTGTTCCTGCACAAGGTGGAGTCGCAGCTGTCGGCCGAGCGCCAGAGCATGCTGCGCACGGCCCGCGAGCGCGACCGCGTGTTCGAGGGCCGGCGCATCCTGCTGGTGGACGACGACGTGCGCAACATCTTCGCCCTGACCAGCGCGCTGGAGCAGCGCGGCGCCAAGATCGAGGTGGCGCGCAACGGCCGCGAGGCGCTGCACAAGCTCGACGCCGTGCCCGACATCGACCTGGTGCTGATGGACGTGATGATGCCGGAGATGGACGGCCTGGAAGCCACGCGCCGCCTGCGCGGCGACCCGCGCTTCCGCAAGCTGCCCGTCATCACCGTCACCGCCAAGGCCATGAAGGACGACCAGGAGCAGTGCCTGGCCGCGGGTGCCAGCGACTACCTGGCCAAGCCCATCGACCTGGACCGCCTGTTCTCGCTGCTGCGCGTGTGGATGCCGCACATGGAGCGCCTGTGAGCGCCAACCCCGCGCGGCAGGGCGCCAGCCCCGGCGAGGCCGGCGGCGACGTGCTGCCGCAGCGCGGCGCGCGCGGCGGCCCGGCACCGGGCGAGCCCGCCCCGCCGCCGCCCAGCGCGGCCGACATCGAGGTGCGGCTGCTGATGGAAGCCATCTACCTGCGCTACAGCCACGACTTCCGCGACTACACCGGCGCCTCGCAGAAGCGCCGCGTGAACTATGCGCTGGAACAGATGGGCTTTCGCAGCATCTCGGCCCTGCAGGAGCAGGTGCTGCGCGACGACCAGGTCTTCGGCCGGCTGCTGCAGTACCTCACCGTTCCGGTCAGCGAGATGTTCCGCGACCCGGACTACTTCCTCGCGCTGCGCCAGCAGGTGGTGCCGGTGCTGCACACCTACCCGTCCATCAAAGTCTGGGTGGCCGGCTGCAGCACGGGCGAGGAGGTCTATTCCCTCGCCATCCTGCTGCGCGAGGAAGGCCTGCTCGACCGCGCACTCATCTACGCCACCGACATCAACCCGCAGTCGCTGGAGAAGGCGCGACAGGGCATCTTCCCGGCCGACGCGGTGCGCGAGTACACGGCCAACTACCAGCGTGCCGGCGGGCGCAAGTCCTTCTCCGACTATTACACCGCCGCCTACGGCAGCGCCCGCTTCGACCCCGCGCTGTGTGCCAACGTGATCTTCGCGGACCACAGCCTGGCCACCGACAGCGTGTTTGCCGAGACGCACCTGGTGTCCTGCCGCAACGTGCTCATCTACTTCAACCGGCGGCTGCAGGACCGGGCGCTGGGCCTCTTCCACGACTCGCTGTGCCACCGCGGCTTCCTGGGGCTGGGCGCCAAGGAGAGCATCGACTTCTCCGCCTACGGCGAGCGCTTCGACACCCTCGCCCGGGCCGAGCGCATCTTCCGCAAGAGGGCCTGATGCGCAGCGCGGCTTCGCCCTCCCCCGCCCCGGCCGCCCAAGCGGACGACGACGGCTTCGCGCCCGGTGCGCTGCCGGTGGTCGACGCCGTGGTCATCGGCGCCTCCGCCGGCGGCGTGGACGCCCTGCTGCGCCTGCTGGCCGACCTGCCCACGCCCTGGCGGCTGCCGATGGTCGCCGTGCTGCATCTGCCGCAGGACCGCGACAGCCGGCTGGCCGAGATCTTCGCGCACCGCCTGCCCATCCCCGTGTGCGAAGCGCGCGACAAGGCCGACGTGGCGCCCGGCACCCTGCATTTCGCGCCGCCCGGCTACCACCTGGGCATCGAGGCCGAACGCTGTTTCTCGCTCAGCTGCGAGCCGCCGGTGCATTTCTCGCGCCCCTCCATCGACCTGCTGATGAGCTCGGCCGCCGATGCCTACGGGCCCCGCCTGGCCGCCCTGCTGCTGACCGGCGCCAACGAGGACGGCGCGCGGGGCCTGGCCGACATCGGCCAGGCCGGCGGCCTCACGGCCGTGCAGGCACCCGACGAAGCCCTCGCGCCCCAGATGCCGCAGGCCGCCCTGGCCCTGCGGCGCCCCGATTTCGTTCTCTCCCTGGCCCTATTGCGCCGATTGCTGATCCGGCTCGACGCCCAGCACCATGTCCACTGAAACGCCCGAGATCGAAACCAAGCTCCTGATCGTCGACGACCTGGAGGAGAACCTGATCGCGCTCGAGGCGCTGATCCGCGACCCGGGCCGCCGCGTGTACCAGGCGCGCTCCGGCGACGAGGCGCTGGCCCTGATGCTGGAGCACGAATTCGCCCTGGCCGTGCTGGACGTGCAGATGCCCGGCATGAACGGCTTCGAGCTGGCCGAGCTGATGCGCGGCACCGAGCGCACCCGCACCATCCCGATCATCTTCGTCAGCGCCGCCGGCCGCGAACTCAACTACGCCTTCCAGGGCTACGAGAGCGGTGCCGTCGACTTCCTGCACAAGCCGCTGGACGCGCACATGGTGCGCAGCAAGGTCAGCATCTTCGTCGAGCTGTACCACGGCCGCATGGCCCTGCGGCGCGAGATGGAGGCCCTGGCCGCGATGCACCGCGAGCAGCAGGCGCTGGTGGCCGAGCTGCGCGAGGCCCGCGCCGACCTGGAGCGCGCGGTGCGCATGCGCGACGACTTCATGTCCATGGTCTCGCACGAGCTGCGCACCCCGCTCAACACGCTCTACCTGGAGACGCAGGTGCGCAAGATGCACCTGGCGCGCGGCCACATGTTCTTCTTCACGCCCGAGCGGCTGAAGGAGACGGCCGAACGCGACCAGCGCCAGATCCAGGCCATGGTGCGCCTGATCGACGACCTGCTGGACGTGACGCGCATGCGCAACGGCCGCCTGTCGATGAGCCCGCAGGCATTCGACCTGAGCGCCATGGCGGCGCGCGTGGTGGCGGCCCTGGCCCAGCAGGCCGAGGCCGCCGGCACCGCCATCCACCTGGAAGCGCCCGAGCCGCTCACCGGCGTCTGGGACGAATTCCGCCTGGAGCAGGTGCTGACCAACCTGCTGACCAATGCCCTGCGCTACGGCGGCGGCAAGCCGGTGGACGTGCGCGTCGCGCTGCGCGGCGAGGAAGCCGTGATGAGCGTGCGCGACCGCGGCATCGGCATCGCGCCGGAGGACCAGGCCCGCATCTTCCAGCAGTTCGAGCGCGCCGAATCCGGCCGCCGCGAGGTCGCCAGCGGCCTGGGGCTGGGCCTGTTCATCACCCAGCAGATCGTCCAGGGCCACGGCGGGCGCATCGAACTGGAGAGCACGCCGGGCGACGGCTCCACCTTCCGCGTGGTGCTGCCCTTCGAGCCGCCCTCGGCCGACGACGCCGCGTGAGAAAATCGCGCGTTTCCCCGAACACCCGCAAGAACAGGACCGCACCATGGACGCAGAACAGATCAACCTCATTGGCACCACCCTGGCCGACCTGAGCACCCGGACGGCCGACTTGCGGAGGTATCTTTGACTTCGATGCCAAAGCCGAACGCCTGAGGACCGTCAACGCCTCGCTGGAAGATCCGTCGGTCTGGAACGACCCCAAGAAGGCCCAGGAGCTGGGCAAGGAAAAGAAGGCCCTGGACGGCGTGGTGCTGGTCATCCAGCGCCTGGAGCGGGAGCTGGCCGACAACACCGAGCTCTACGAGATGAGCAAGGAAGAAGGCGACGAGGCCGGCCTGAAGGCCATCGCCGCCGACGCCGAGGAACTGCGCAAGGAAATCGAGCAACTCGAGTTCCGCCGCATGTTCAACAACCCGGCCGACCCGAACAACTGCTTCGTCGACATCCAGGCCGGCGCCGGCGGCACCGAGGCGCAGGACTGGGCCAGCATGCTGCTGCGCCAGTACCTCAAGTACGCCGAGCGCAAGGGCTTCAAGACCACGGTCGAGGACGAGTCCCCCGGTGAAACCGCGGG
Organism: Pseudacidovorax intermedius; assembly: GCF_001476815.1. Lineage (GTDB taxonomy): Bacteria > Pseudomonadota > Gammaproteobacteria > Burkholderiales > Burkholderiaceae_C > Xenophilus > Xenophilus intermedius_A. The sequence goes on from NZ_LDSL01000064.1 coordinate 40,521, forward strand.
CATCAAGAGCGCCACGATCAAGGTGGAAGGCGAGTACGCCTTCGGCCTGCTGCGCACCGAGACCGGCGTGCACCGCCTGGTGCGCAAGTCGCCCTTCGACTCCTCGGGTGGGCGCCACACCAGCTTCGCCTCGCTGTTCGTCTATCCGGAGATCGACGACTCCATCGAGATCGAGATCAACCCCTCGGACGTGCGCGTGGACACTTACCGCGCCAGCGGCGCCGGCGGCCAGCACATCAACAAGACCGACTCCGCGGTGCGCCTGACGCACTTGCCGACCGGCATCGTTGTGCAGTGCCAGGACGGCCGCAGCCAGCACAGCAACCGCGACGTGGCCTGGAAGCGCCTGCGCTCGCGCCTGTACGACTTCGAGATGCGCAAGCGCCTCGAGGAGCAGCAGAAGCTGGAGGACAGCAAGACCGACGTGGGCTGGGGCCACCAGATCCGCAGCTACGTGCTGGACAACAGCCGCATCAAGGACCTGCGCACCGGCGTCGAGATCTCGGCCACGCAGAAGGTGCTCGACGGCGACCTGGATCCGTTCATCGAAGCCTCGCTGAAGCAGGGCGTCTGATGCTCGGACGCAGCCCGCGCCCGGACGGCGCCACCCTGCCCGTGCAGGCGCTCATCTTCGACATGGACGGCACCATGATCGACTCCATGCCCTGGCATGCGAAGTCGTGGGTGGCCTTCGCCCAGCGGCACGGCATCGCCATGCCCGCCGACGAGATCCTGCGCCGCACCACGGGCCGCACCGGCACCGAGTGCATGCGCGAGGTGTTCGAGCGCGAGTTGCCGCCCGACGAATGCCTGGCGCTGGTGAATGAGAAGGAAGCGATCTACCGCGAGCTCTTCGATGCGACCTTTGCCGAGGTCGCGGGCTTCACCGCCTTCGCGCGGCAGGCCGCAGCCCGCGGGCTGAAGATCGCGGTCGGCACCGCCGGCGACCGGCACAACATCGCCTTCGCGCTCCAGCGCCTGAAGATGGACCCGCCGCCGCTGGCCATCGTCGGCGGCGACGAGGGCCTGCGCGGCAAGCCCGAGCCCGACATCTTTCTCGAAGCGGCCCGCCGCATCGACGCCGATCCCGCGCGCTGCATCGTCTTCGAAGACGCACCCTTCGGCATCGAGGCCGCGCGCCGCGCCGGCATGCGGGCCGTGGCCGTGTGCAGCACCCACGGCGCCGACGAACTCGCCGGCCCGCATGTGATTGCGGCCGTGCCCGACTACCACTCCCTCCTCCGCTCTCATTTTCTGGAGACGCTCGATGTTGCTCTCTCGTGACGCCCAATCGGCCCAGCCCGTCGCCATCCAGCGCGAGGACTATGCGCCGCCCGCCTACTGGATCGACACCGTCGACCTGTGCTTCGACCTCGACCCCGCCAAGACGCGCGTGCTCAACCGCATGAAGATGCGGCGCAACCCCGAGGTCGCGGCCCAGCCGCTGCGCCTGGACGGCGACGAACTCAACCTGGCGCGCGTGCTGGTCAACGGCCAGGGCGCCGCCTTCCGCATGGAAGGCAGTCAGCTGGTGATCGACGGCCTGCCCGACGACTTCGAGCTGGAGATCTTCACCACCTGCTGCCCGGCGAAGAACACCAAGCTGATGGGCCTTTTCGTCAGCCAGAACACCTTCTTCACCCAGTGCGAGGCCGAGGGCTTTCGCCGCATCACCTACTTCCTGGACCGTCCGGACGTGATGGCCAGCTACATCGTCACCCTGCGCGCCGACAAGGCGGCTTACCCGGTGCTGCTGTCCAACGGCAACCTGGTCGAGGAAGGTGAATTGCCCGAGGGCCGCCACTTCGCCAAGTGGGTGGACCCGTTCAAGAAGCCGGCCTACCTGTTCGCCCTGGTGGCCGGCAAGCTGGTGGCGCGCGAACAGCGCATCAAGGCCCGCAACGGCCGCGAGCACCTGCTGCAGGTCTACGTGCGCGCCGGCGACCTGGACAAGACCGAGCATGCGATGAACTCGCTGATCCATTCGGTGCTGTGGGACGAGGCCCGCTTCGGCCTGCCGCTGGACCTGGACCGCTTCATGATCGTCGCCACCAGCGACTTCAACATGGGCGCGATGGAGAACAAGGGCCTGAACATCTTCAACACGAAGTACGTCCTCGCCAGCCAGGCCACTGCGACCGACGCCGACTACGCCAACATCGAGAGCGTGGTGGGCCACGAGTACTTCCACAACTGGAGCGGCGACCGCGTCACCTGCCGCGACTGGTTCCAGCTCTCGCTCAAGGAGGGCCTGACGGTCTTCCGCGACCAGGAGTTCAGCATGGACCTGTGCGCCGAGCCGTCGGCGCGCGCGGTCAAGCGCATCGAAGACGTGCGGGTGCTGCGCACGGCGCAGTTCCCCGAGGACGCGGGCCCGATGGCCCATCCGGTGCGGCCCGACAGCTACATCGAGATCAGCAACTTCTACACCGTCACCATCTACGAGAAGGGCGCCGAAGTCGTCCGCATGATGCAGACGCTGGTGGGCCGCGAAGGCTTCGCCCGCGGCATGACGCTGTATTTCGAGCGCCACGACGGCCAGGCCGTGACCTGCGACGACTTCGCCCAGGCCATCGCCGACGCCAACCCCGACAGCGAACTGGCCCGCCGCCTGCCGCAGTTCAAGCGTTGGTACAGCCAGGCCGGCACGCCGCGCCTGGCCGCCACCGGCCACTACGACGCCGAGGCACGCACGTACACGCTCGCCTTCTCGCAGAGCTGCCCGCCCACGCCGGGCCAGTCGGTGAAGGAGCCCTTCGTCATCCCCGTGGCCCTCGGCCTGCTGGGCGCGGACGGCCGCGCGCTGCCGCTGCAGCTGGAAGGCGCCGCGCAGCCGGCCGGCGAATCGCTCACGCTGGTGCTGCACGAGGCCGAGCAGCGCTTCACCTTCACCGGGGTGGACGAGGCGCCCGTACCCTCGATCCTGCGCGGCTTCAGCGCGCCGGTGGTACTGCAGTTCGACTACACGCGCGAGCAGCTGCTCGCCCTGCTGGCCCACGACACCGACCCGTTCAACCGCTGGGAAGCCGCCCAGCGTCTGGCGCTCGGCGCCGCGCTCGCGGCCATCGGCGACGACACGCGCGCGCCCGACGCGCCGGTGCTCGACGAGGCCTTGATCGCCGCCATGCGCGAGGTGCTGCGCCATCCCACGCTCGACGCCGCCTTCAAGGAACTGGTGCTCAGCCTGCCGTCGGAGGTCTACATTGCCGAGCAGCTCGACGTGGTCGACCCGCAGCGCGTGCACCGCGTGCGCGAGGCCATGCGCACCCAGCTGGCGACGGCGCTCTTCGCCGAATGGCAGCAGGCCTACGAGGACAACAAGGACACCGGGGCCTACCGGCCCGAGCCCGTCTCGGCCGGCCGCCGCGCCCTGGCCGGCATGGCGCTGGCGAACCTGTGCATCGCCGCGCGCGAGTCGGGCGACACCGTGTGGCCCGGCAAGACGCTGCAGCGCTTCAAGGACGCGTCCAACATGACCGACCGCTTCAACGCGCTGACGGCACTGGTGGTGGCCGGCCATCCGCTGGCGGCGCAGGCCCTGGCGCGCTTCCATGCGATGTTCAAGGACGAGGCGCTGGTCATCGACAAGTGGTTCGGCCTGCAGGCCAGCGCGCCCGACCGGGACGGCGACGTGCTGCCGCTGGTCAAGCAGCTGACGCGGCACGCCGATTTCTCCATCAAGAACCCGAACCGTGCGCGCAGCGTCATCTTCAGCTACTGCAACGCCAACCCCGGCGCCTTCCACCGCCTCGACGCGGCCGGCTACGTGTGGTGGAGCGACCGCGTGATCGAGCTGGACGAGATCAACCCGCAGGTCGCCGCCCGCCTGGCGCGCGCGCTGGACCGCTGGAGCAAGCTGGCCGAGCCCTACCGCAGCGCCGCGCGCGAGGCCATCGCCCGCGTGGCGGCCCGGCCCGGCCTGAGCAAGGACACGCTCGAAGTCGTCAGCCGCGCGCTCGCCCCCTAAACGTTTTCAGCCATCCCACAGGAGACCCCATGGCCTCTCAGAACATTTCCCTCACCCGCTACCTCGTCGAGCAGCAACGCGTCGACGGCCTCATTCCCGGCCAGCTGCGCCTGCTGCTGGAGGTGGTGGCCCGCGCCTGCAAGCGCATCAGCCTGTCGGTCAACAAGGGCGCCCTGGGCGGCGTGCTGGGCACGGCCGGCAGCGAGAACGTGCAGGGCGAGGTGCAGAAGAAGCTGGACATCATCGCCAACGAGGTGCTGATCGAGGCCAACGAATGGGGCGGCCACCTGGCCGCCATGGCCAGCGAGGAGATGGACAGCATCTACGTGGTGCCCAACCGCTATCCGCAGGGCGAGTACCTGCTGATGTTCGACCCGCTCGACGGCTCCAGCAACATCGACGTCAACGTCAGCATCGGCACCATCTTCAGCGTGCTGAAGAAGCCGGACGACCACCCGGGCGTGCAGGAGGCCGACTTCCTGCAGGCCGGCTGCAAGCAGGTGGCCGCCGGCTACTGCCTGTACGGCCCGCAGACGGTGCTGGTGCTCACCGTGGGCGACGGCGTGGCCATGTTCACGCTGGACCGCGAGCAGGGCAGCTTCATCCTGACGACGGACAAGATGGAGATCCCGGCCGACACCAAGGAATTCGCCATCAACATGAGCAACATGCGCCATTGGGACGCCCCGGTGAAGCGCTACATCGACGAATGCCTGGCCGGCAAGGACGGCCCGCGCGGCAAGGACTTCAACATGCGCTGGATCGCCAGCATGGTGACCGACGTGCACCGCATCCTGACCCGCGGCGGCGTCTTCATGTACCCCTGGGACAAGCGCGAGCCCGAGAAGCCGGGCAAGCTGCGCCTGATGTACGAGGCCAACCCCATGGCCTGGCTGGTCGAGCAGGCCGGCGGCGCAGCCACCAACGGCCGCCAGCGCATCCTGGACATCCAGCCGGGCAAGCTGCACGAGCGGGTGTCGGTGGTGCTGGGCTCGAAGAACGAGGTCGAGCGCGTCACGCAATACCATTTGGAAGCCTGAGATTTTTCAGGCTATACTTGCGGGCTACTTTCGAAGCCGCTGACCAAAGCGGCTTCTCGCACTAAAATGCAAAGTCCGCCGGCGTAGCTCAGTTGGTAGAGCAACGCACTCGTAACGCGTAGGTCACCAGTTCGATTCCGGTCGCCGGCACCATCTTCAAGCCCGCAAGCTCACCGCTTGCGGGCTTTTTTGTTGGCCGGGCTGCTCCGGTACAGCGCAGCCGGTCGGCGCACTGGATCGCCCATCCGTTGGAGGACAGCGTTAAGCTCCCCTCCCCCTCTACACACTGAAGCGATGGCCGCGCCGACCGACTGGCTGGGTGCTTCTTCCCACCTCCAACTGCTCGCCAGCGCCTGGCTGGGCGCGGCCGCCTGCCTGCTGTGCGGCTGGCACGCCTTGCGCACGGGCGCCGGTCTCGGCACACGCGCCGACCGCGCCGCGGGCCTGCTGCTGGCCGGCCTCGCCTGGCTTTTCGGGCTGCTGCTGCCACTGCAGGCGACGCTCGGCCTGGGCGGCATCGAGGAGGACGGTGCCCCCTGGGGCTGGCCGCTGCTGCCGCTGGCCGCGCTGGCGGCGGTGCTCGGCGCCGGCTGGGCACGGTCCCCGCGCCGCGGCGCCATCGCCGCCGGCCTGAGCGGCCTGGCCGGGCTCGGCCTGTGGATGGCCTGGCGCGTGCCTGCGCTGGCGGCGGTGGCCGTGCTGCTCGCCTGCGCCGCCGCCGGCATTCTGATGGTCTATGCGGCCCTTCGCCATACGCGCCGTCCGGCAACCGGGCCGGCTTACAGTCCTTTGCCGATCGCCCTGGCGGCCGCCGCGGGCGCCTGCGCCATCGTGGCCCTGGGCGCCCTGCTGGGCGACGCGCCCGCCCCCGCGCTGCCGCCGGTGTTCGGCCTGCCCTGGCCCGCGCAGGCGCTCCTGCTGTGCGCCGCGGCCGTGGGTTACGCCGGCCATGCGGGCCTGCGCCAGGCCCGCGCCCGTCAGGAAAAGATGGACGACCTCCAGCGACGCTTCGACCAGGCGCCCGACGGCCTGGTGCTGATCGACGGCGAGGACCGCGTCACCGCCGCCAACGCCGCCGCGCTCCGGCTGCTGGGCCTCGCACCCGGCGCCGCCCTCGGCCAGGCGCTTCCCGCCCTGCTGGACGCCACGCACACCGATTTGTCCGACTGGCTGCACGACGCGGCCAGCAGCCCGGCCGGCCCCGGCGAACGCCGGGCGCTGCGCAACCTGCCCGGCGGCGGCACGCTGGCACTGCGGCTGGCCCACGCCGACCTGCGCCCGGCGACGCACCCGGGCACCGAACGGCTGGTCTCGCTGGTGGACATCAGTGCCCAGCATGCCGAGGAAGAAGCCATCCGCCGCCGCGAGCGACGCTACCGCGGCCTGATCGACAACATCCCCGGCGTCTCCTTCACCCTGCTGCTCGACGAGGGCCACACGGTCACCTTCGCCAGTCCCCGCGTCGAAGGCCTGACGGGCTGGACGGCCTCCGAATTCACCGCCGGCCGGCGGACGCTGGTCGACCTGATCCATCCTTCCGACCGGCAGCGCGTGCAGCAGGCGCTGATCCTGGCCAGCGGCCTGGCGGAGGGCGCGCCGGTGACGGCGGAATTCCGCCTGCTCCACCGCAGCGAGACCGAGCGCTGGGTCTGGTTCACCGGCCAGGTGTCCCATCCGCGCGAAGGCGGCGCGGCGCGCCTGGACGGCGTGCTGCTGGACATCACCGAAACCCGCCGCCAGCACTGGCTCCAGGAGGGCATGTCCGAAGCCGTGCGGCGCGTGATGGGCGTGGCCGTGTTCGACATGGACGGCCGCATCGAATGGGCCAACGACCGGCTGCTCGGCTGGATGGGCTATTCCCGCGCCGAAATCGGCAGCCGCCACCACCACGACCTGGTGGACGCCGTCACCGGCCGCCAGACCGCCTTCGACGCTCTGTGGGAGCGCCTGCGCCGCGGCGAATTCGAGGTCGGCGAATACCGCCGCGTGACGCGCCAGGGCCAGGAGTTCTGGCTGCAGGGCTCCTACAACCCCATCTTCGACGCCGACGGCATCGTGGTGCGCGTGGTGCTGCTGGCGCAGGACATCAATCCGCGCCGCCAGATGGAAGGCGCCCTGCGCGAAGCCAAGGCGCGCGCCGAGCAGGCGGCCGCGGCACGCACCATGTTCCTGGCCAACATGAGCCACGAGATCCGCACGCCGATGAACGCCATCCTGGGCTTCACCGAACTGCTGCTGGAAGGCCCGCTGGCGGTCGAGCAGCGGCGCCACCTGCAGACCGTGCGCCAGTCGGCCCAGAGCCTGCTGGGCCTGCTCAACGGCATTCTCGACACCGCCAAGCTCGACCGCGGCGCACTCGAGCTGGAGCTGGCCGACTTCTCCCTGCGCGAACTGCTGGAGCAGACCGCCGCCTCGCTGCGGCTGGAGGCCGAGCGCAAGGGCCTGAAGCTGCTCGTGCTGTGGGACGACGCACTGGCCGAACATTTCCGCGCCGACGCGGTGCGCATCCGGCAGGTGCTCACCAACCTTCTGGGCAATGCCATCAAGTTCACCGAACGCGGCGAGGTGCGGCTGGAGGCCCGCCGCGCCGGCGATCTGGTGGAGCTCGCCGTGCGCGACACCGGCATCGGCATCCCGGCCGACCGGCTGGCCGCCATCTTCGACCCCTTCGCGCAGGCCGACGCCTCCACCAGCCGCCGCTTCGGCGGCACCGGCCTGGGCACCACCATCGCGCGCCAGCTCACCGAGCTCATGGGCGGGCGCATCGAGGTGCAGAGCGAGCCGGGCGAAGGCAGCCTGTTCCGCGTGCTGCTGCCGCTGGCGGCCGGCCTGGCCCAGGCGGTGCGCACGCCCTCCGATGACGACCAGGGCATCGAGCCCCCCCCGCTGGCCGTGCTGGCCGTGGACGACGTGCCCGAGAACCGCGACCTGGTGCGCCTGGCGCTCGGCCAGCGCGGTCACCAGGTCCACACGGCCGGCGACGCCACCCAGGCGCTGGCGCTGATGGCGGCCCACCGCTTCCATGTGGTGCTGCTCGACGTGCACATGCCCGGCATCGACGGCCTGGAAGCCGCCCGCCGCATCCGGGCCCACGAGGCCCTGCGCAGCCTGCCGGCCACGCCGCTGATCGCCCTGAGCGCCAGCGTGCTGCCGGCCGATCGGCAGGCCGCACGCGAAGCGGGCATGGACGGCTTCGTGCCCAAGCCTTTCGAGGCCGCCCAGCTGCTGGCCGAGATGGCGCGCGTCACCGGCCTGCAGCGCGGCGACGGCGAGCGGTCGATGGCCGCGGGCGAAGCGACGCACCCGCCCGCCGAACGCGGCATCGACTGGAACCGCGGCATCCGCAACTGGGGCGGCGAGTCCTGCCTGCGCCACGCCATGGCCCAGATGCTGGCGCAGCATCAGGACGGCGTCCTGCTCGACCTGATCGAGCGCGGCGAGCTGGACGACGCCCGGCAGGCCGCGCACCGGCTGCGCGGCCTGGCCGGCAACCTGGCCTGCGACGGCCTCTACACCGTCGTCACCCGGGTCGAGCTGGCCCTGGCCAATGGCCAGCAGGATGCGGCGCTCGAGGCCATGCCGGCGGTGGACGAAGCGCTGCAGGCCGTGCAGTCCGAACTGGCCGACCGGCCCGCGCCCGCCGCCGTGGCGGGCATCGAGGGCACCGAGCGCACGCTGCTGGACAACGCCCGGCTGCGCCAGATGCTGGACGGCATCCTGGCCACCCTGCGCCGCAACGAGATGACCGGCGACGACGACTGGGCCGACATCGCCGCCACGCTGGCCTACCTCGGCGAGGGCGAGGCGGCCGACGTGCTGCGCCATGCGCTCGACGGTTTCGAATTCACCACCGCGGCCGGACTGCTGGAATCGCTGATCGACCGCCTGCCGGCCGACGCGGCCGTGGCCGGCGAGAAGGCCTCCCACCCATGATCGACCTCTCCGCCATCCAGCGGCCCACCGTGCTCGTCGTGGACGACGAACCCCTGAACCTGCAGGTGGTGCGCAGCATGCTGCATGCCGATTACCGGCTGGTGTTCGCCAAGGACGGCCGCAGCGCCCTGACCCTGGCCGCCGCCGCCACGCCCGACCTGGTGCTGCTGGACGTAATGATGCCCGGCATGACCGGCTACGAAGTCTGCCGCGAACTGAAGAGCCAGGCGCTGACCCGCTTCGTGCCGGTCATCTTCGCCACCGCGCTGGCCGACGAGGCCAACGAGGAACTCGGCCTGGCCTGCGGCGCGGTCGACTACGTCGTCAAACCGCTGAACGCCGGCATCCTGCGCGCGCGCATCCGTACGCACCTGTCGCTGGTGCGCATGGAAGAGCTGCACGTCACGCGGCTGCAGGCCATCCGCTGCCTGGGTGCCGCCGCCGAATACAAGGACAACGAGACCGGCCTGCACGTGGTGCGCATGAGCCACTATGCGCACGTGCTGGCCCTGGCGGCCGGCTACGGCGCCGCCGAGGCCGACGACCTGCTGCATGCCGCGCCCATGCACGACATCGGCAAGATCGGCATTCCCGACGCCATCCTGCAGAAGCCCGGCGCCCTCACGCCCGAGGAGCGCACGGTGATGATGGAACACCCGCGCATCGGCGCCGACATCCTGGGCAACCATCCCTCCCGGCTGTTCCAGCTGGCACGCACCATCGCCCTCACCCACCACGAGAAATGGGACGGCAGCGGCTATCCGCACGGCCTGGCCGGTGCCGACATTCCGCTGGTCGGCCGCATCGTGGCCCTGGCCGACGTCTTCGACGCCCTCACCAGCGCGCGGCCCTACAAGCCGGCCTGGCCGGTGGAAGACGCCATGGGCTGGATCCAGAGCCAGAGCGGCAGCCATTTCGATCCCGCGCTGGTCGAGCTGCTGCAGCAGAACCTGCCGCAGCTGCTGGAGATCAAGGCGCGCTTCGGCGAGGAAACGGCTGCGCTGCCGCCGCCGGCCTGAGACGGTGTGAACGGCACCTCCCGGCGGCGACCTTGGCGCTGGCATCCACGCTCCTGCTCTGCCTGGTGACGGCGGTCTTCGACGGCGACACGCTCCAGGCCGACTGCGACGGCACCGGCCCGCTGGCCGTGCGCCTGCATGCCGTCGATGCGCCCGAGGCCGGCCAGCCGCACGGGCGCAGCGCGCGCCGCCTGCTGGCGCAGCTGGCCCTGCACCGCGAGGTCGAACTCCATTGCGTGGACCAGGACCGCTACGGCCGGCAGGTCTGTGCGGTGAAGGTGCCGCCGCAAGACATGCCCGATGCCGCGCCCTCCCTGGACGCCGGCGAAGCCCTGCTCGACGCCGGCCTGGCCTGGTGGTACCGGCAGTACGCCCGACGGCAGACGGCGGCGGAACGACGGCGCTATGCCGCCGCCGAAGCCGGTGCACGCCGCGCGCGTCGCGGCCTGTGGCAGGACGCGCTGGCCGAGCCGCCCTGGCAGTGGCGCCACGAGCACCTGCCCCACGGGCACGCAGACGCCCCGGCACCGGACAGGCCTTGAGGCCCGCACGCGCCGGCAACCGCGCCTACTAGTCAGGCGGCCGCCGCCTCCAGCGGCCGGGCCAGCACCCGGTCGATGCGTCGGCCTTCCAGCGCCAGCACCTCGAAGCCCCAGCCGGCGCATTCGATCTGCTCGCCGACCGCCGGCAGCCGGCCCGACACCGACATCAGCAGGCCGGCGACGGTGTTATAGCGACCGCGCTCCTCGTCCGGCAATTCGCGGATCGCCAGCCGTGCCCGCAACTCGGACACCGGCATCAGCCCGTCCAGGTTCCAGCTGCCGTCCGGCTGCGGCATGGCCCAGGCGTCGGCCGGCATGTGCGGATGCAGCTCGCCGGTGATGGCCTCCAGCAGGTCGCGCGGCGTCAGCAGGCCCTGCACCACGCCGTATTCGTCCACCACCAGCACCATGCGGCCGGCGCGGGCACGGAACTGCTCCAGCAGTTCCAGGCCGGTGAGCGTCTCGGGCACGAAGGAGGCCGGCTGTGCCAGCGTGCCCAGCGTCCCCTCGTGGGCCGTGCCCAGCTTCAGCAGGTGGGCCACGCTCACCACGCCCACCACGTCGTCCAGCGAATTGCGGCACACCGGGTACCAGGAATGCATCAGGTTGAGCGCACCGGCCGCCGCCACCTTTTGCAGCGCCTCGGCCACGGTCAGGTTGGCCGGCATCCAGTCGATGTCGCTGCGCGGCACCATCAGCGAGGACAGGCGCCGGTCGTCCAGGTGGAACACGTTGCGCACCATCTGGTGCTCGTGCCGCTCGATCAGGCCGGCATCCACGCCTTCCTCCAGGCTGGCGGAGATCTCTTCCTCGGTCACGCCGCGCGCGCCGGTGGCGTCGATGCGCAACAGCTTGAGCGTGGCCGCGGTGGTGCCCGACAGCAGCGCCACGAAGGGCTTGGCACCCCGCGCCAGCCCGCCCATGGGCCGCGACACCCAGCGCGCCACCGGCTCGGGATACAGCTGGCCGATGCGCTTGGGCACCAGCTCGCCGAAGATGATCGAGAAGAAGGTGATGCCCGTGACCACGACGGCGGTCGACAGGATGCTGGCCGGGCCTTCGCCCATGCCCCATTCCTGCATCTCCAGCGCCAGCGGCCCGGCGAAGGCGGATTCGCCCACGATGCCGCTGAGCATGCCGATGGAGGTGATGCCGATCTGCACCGTGGACAGGAACTGCGTCGGCGTGTCCAGCAGCTTGAGCGCCGCGGCCGCGCCCAGATCCCCCGTTTCGGCCAGGGCGGCCAGCCGTGCGCGGCGGGCGGTGGCCAGCGCCATTTCGGACATGGCGAACAACGCGTTGCATGTCGTCAGGAAGGCCAGCAGCAGGATATCCATCGAGGGGCAAAGGGGAGAATGAGGGCATGGCACTCTATCTCATCGGCGACGTGCAGGGCTGCGACGCCGCCCTGGGCCGGCTCCTGGACACGCTCGACTTCTCCCCCAGCCGCGACCGGCTGGTGCTGCTGGGCGACCTGATCAACCGCGGCCCCGACTCCCTGGGCGTGCTGCGCCGGGTGCAGGCCCTGGGCGACGCGGCGCGCAGCCTGCTCGGCAACCACGACCTGCACCTGCTCGGTGTGGCCCACGGCGTGCGCAAGCCCGGGCGGCGCGACACGCTGGCGCCCATTCTTCAGGCGCCCGACCGCGACGCCCTGCTCGACTGGCTGCGCCACCGCTCGATGGCGCTGCACGAGCGCATCGGCGGCCGCGACCTGCTGATGGTGCATGCCGGCGTGCTGCCGGCCTGGACGGTGGACGCCACCCTGGCCCATGCCCGCGAACTGGAGTCGGTGCTGCGCAGCCCGGACCTGGGCGCCTTCCTGCACGAGATGTACGGCAACGTGCCCGACGCCTGGTCCGACGGGCTGCGCGGCACGGCGCGGCTGCGGGTGATCGTCAACGCCCTCACGCGGCTGCGCTTCTGCAGCGCCGCGGGCGTGATGGACTTCGAGACCAAGGACGGCGCCGCGGAGACGCCGGCCGGCCTCCTGCCCTGGTTCGACGTGCCCGGCCGCCGCACCGCCGAGGCGGTGGTCGCCTTCGGCCACTGGTCCACGCTGGGCTGGCTGTCGCGGCCGGACCTGCTGTCCACCGACACCGGCTGCGTCTGGGGCGGCTGCCTGACGGCGGTGCGCATCGGCGCCACGCTTCAGGATCGCGAGCGCATCGACGTGCGCTGCGAGCAGGCCCAGCCGCCGGGCTGAGGCGCCGGGACCGCGCCGATGCCGCCCTCGAAGCGGCTCGGCTCCACTCAGGCGGCGCTGCCCAGCACCTTGTCCAGCCCGGCCTTGAGGTGGCCGACGCTTCGGTCGACGTTGCGCCACTTCTCCAGGCCGAACAGGCCGATGCGGAAGGTCATGAAGTCCGCACCCTCGCCGCACTGCAGCGGCACGCCCGAAGCGGTTTGCAGGCCGGCCTCGATGAATTTCTTCGCGCTCTGGATGCCGGGGTCGGTGGTGTAGCTCACCACCACGCCGGGCGCCTTGAAGCCCTCGGCCGCCACGCTGGGCAGGCCGCGCGACTCCAGCAGGGCACGCACCTTGTCGCCGATCTCGAACTGCGCCCGGCGCGCCGCCTCGAAGCCCCAGTCGCGGGTTTCCTGCATGACGTCGCGCAGCAGCACCAGCGCGTCGGTCGGCATGGTCGTGTGGTAGGCATGCTGGCCGCGCTCGTAGCCTTCGGCGATCTGCATCCACTTCTTGAGGTCGCAGGAGAAGCTGCTGCTGGTGGTGCCCTCGATGGCTTCGCGGGCACGCTCGCCCAGCATCACCATGGCGCAGCAGGGCGAGCCGCTCCAGCCCTTCTGTGGGGCGCTGATCAGCACGTCCACACCGGTGGCTTCCATGTCCACCCACACGGCGCCGGAGGCCACGCAGTCCAGCACAAAGAGCGCGCCCACCTCGCGGGCGGCGGCGCTCACCGTGCGCAGGTAGTCGTCGGGCAGCAGGATGCCGCTGGCCGTTTCCACGTGCGGCGCGAAGATCACCTTGGGCTTCTCGGCGCGGATGGTCGCCGCCACCTCCTCGGCCGGGCACGGCGCCCAGGGCGCCTGCGGCCCTTCGCCCTGCTGGCGAGCTTGGCAGACGATGGCGCCGCCGCCCAGTCCGCCGGCGTCGAAGATCTGGCTCCAGCGGTAGCTGAACCAGCCGTTTCGCACGATCAGCACCTTCTCGCGGTTGGCGAACTGGCGCGCCACGGCCTCCATGCCGAAGGTGCCGCTGCCGGGCACCAGCACGGCGGTGCGGGCGTGGTAGACCTCCTTGAGCGTGGCCAGGACGTCCTGCATCACACCCGTGAAGCGCTTGGACATGTGGTTGAGCGCGCGGTCGGTGTAAACCACCGAAAACTCGAGCAGTCCGTCGGGATCGACGTCGGGCAGCAGGCCGGGCATGGGAGGTCTCCTTTTTTGATCGATGCAGGGTCAAGGCCAGCACGGTGGCTGGCAGAAAAACGAAAGCTGGCACGGATGCCAGCTCGTTCAAGATCGCGGCGCCCCGCCGACCGAGGCTTGCTCAGCTCAAATTAGTTCTGCTGCTGCGGCTCCGCCGACTTGAACAGCGCCGCCACCTTGCGCTTGGTGCGGATGTTGGACGAGCCCGGCGGCTTGGCGGCCGCCGGTGCCTTGGCGGCGGACTCCCAGGCGGGCGCCTCGTCGCGGCCTGTGGCTTCGTAGGGCTTGTCGAAGAACGGGTCACGCGGCGCATGCGACGTGCGCTGCGGCCGCGGGGCGCGGTAGCCCTCGGCGGCGGCGGGGGCGCTGCTGCGCGGGCGGTCCAGCGTGTCGCGGGCGTCGCCCGTCTCGCCGTCCTCGCGCCAGCGGCGCCGGCCGTCGTTCATGCGGCCGCGCGGACGGTCGTCGTCCATCTCCAGCGGCTGCAGTTCGATCTTCTTCTTGATCAGCTTCTCGATGTCAGCCACCAGACGGGCATCGTTGCCGCCGCCGGCGAAGCTCACCGCCAGGCCCGAGGCGCCGGCGCGGCCGGTGCGGCCGATGCGGTGCACGTAGTCTTCGGCGTTGAAGGGCACGTCGTAGTTGAAGACGGCGGGCACGTCCTTGATGTCCAGGCCACGCGCGGCGACGTCGGTGCACACCAGCAGGTCGACCTCGCCGGCCTTGAACGCGGCCAGGGCCTTGAGGCGCTCGTCCTGGCTCTTGTCGCCGTGCAGCGCCGTGCAGCGCAGGCCCTCGCGCTCCAGCGAGCGCGCCAGGCGGGCGCAGCCCAGCTTGCTGTTGACGAAGACGAAGGCCTGGGTGATGCCGCGCTGGCGCACGATCTGCTTAAGCGCGCGGCGCTTGTCGTCCTCGTGCACGCCGTAGAACACCTGCTCGACGGTGGAGGCCGTCTCGTTGGGCCGCGCCACCTCGATGGTGATCGGGTCCTGCAGGTAGCTGGAGGCCAGGCGCTTGATCTCGGGCGAGAAGGTGGCAGAGAACAGCAGCGTGGTGCGCTGCTTGGGCAGGTACGACAGGATGCGCTGCAGATCGGGCAGGAAGCCGATGTCCAGCATGCGGTCGGCCTCGTCGAGCACCACGTACTCGACCTGGTTCAGCACCGCGTTCTTCGCCTCGATGTGGTCCAGCAGCCGGCCGGGGGTGGCCACCAGCACCTCGACGCCCTTCTTCAGCTCCGCGGTCTGCGGCTTCATGTCGATGCCGCCGAACACCACGGTGCTGCGCAACTGGGTGTACTTGGCATACAGCTTGACCTGCTGCGCCACCTGATCGGCGAGTTCGCGCGTCGGCAGCAGCACCAGCGCGCGCACCGGATGCCGGGCGGGCGAGGTGGAGGCGTTCTCGTGCTTGAGCAGGCGATGCAGCAGGGGCAGCGAGAAGGCGGCCGTCTTGCCGGTGCCGGTCTGGGCGGCGCCCATCACGTCCTGGCCGGACAGCACCACCGGAATCGCCTGCGCCTGGATCGGCGTCATGTGTTCGTAGCCCATGTCGGCCACGGCGCGCTTCAACGGGTCCGCCAGCGCGAGGTCGGAATAGAGAGTACTCATAGGAAGTCCGCGATTGTCGCACTGCCTTCAAAAACGGCAGTGACAGCGGGGTGACGGGCCATTCGGCCGCCGGGGTGGGCCCCCCTGAGGCCGTCAGAGCGTGCTGGCGTTGAAGGTGTCGCAGGCCTTGACCTGGCCGCTCTTGTAGCCGTTCATGAACCAGCGCTGGCGCTGGGCGCTGCTGCCGTGGGTGAAGCTGTCGGGCACCACGGCACGGCCGGCCGAGCGCTGCAGCGCGTCGTCGCCGATCTTCTCGGCCGCGTTCATGGCGGCAGCGATGTCGGACGGGTCCAGCCACTGCTTGGATTCCTGCGAGCGCTGCGCCCATACGCCGGCGAAGCAGTCCGCCTGCAGTTCCACCCGCACGCTGGTGGCGTTGGCCTGCGCCTCGCTCTGGCGGCGGCGCAGGTTGTCGACCTTGTCGGTGATGCCCAGCAGGTGCTGCACATGGTGGCCGACTTCGTGGGCGATCACGTAGGCCTGGGCGAACTCGCCCGGGGCGCCCAGCTGGTTGCGCAGCGTGTCGTAGAAGCGCAGGTCGATGTAGACCTTGCTGTCGCCAGGGCAATAGAAGGGGCCCATGGCACTTTGGCCGGTGCCGCAGGCGGTGTCGATCCGGTTGTCGAAGAGCACCAGAATCGGCGGTCGATACTGCGCGCCGCCTTCACGAAACACCTCGCCCCAGACCACCTCAGTGTTTCGAAGAACTGTTCTGACGAAAGCCGTCTGCTGGTCGTTGCGCGGCGCATGCGAAGGCGCCTGTTGCTGCTGGACGACCGGGCTTCCGCCGCCGCTCAGGGCGCCGAGCAGCGTCAGAGGGTTGATGCCGAAGATCCATCCCGCCACCACGGCAATCGCCACCGTGCCCAGGCCGATGCTTCGGCCACCGATGGGAAAGCCCCCGCCGCCGCCCATGCCACGGCGGTCTTCGACGTTGTCGGACTGTTCGTTGCCTTCCCAGCGCATCGTTTTCCTTTCGACCGGCCCTGCCGGCGGCGCGACCCGCGCCGCGGCGTGTCCGCTCAACGGGCCAGTGTGTAGCCCACCGACTGTACGCTGGCCGCCTCGGCAAAGGCGGCCGTCAGACGAGCGCGCTGGGCACGCGTCTCCGCCGCGGCCTGTACGTCCGCGCGCTCCTGTTCGGCCCGCGCCCTCGCCGCCTGCACCTGCCCCTGCGTCACCTGGTAGAGCGCCACCAGCTGCAGCACGGCGACGACCGCCAGCAGCCCGATCACGATGCGCTGGAAGCGCGAGAGCGAGGAATCGGACGCTGACACCGAGAACGAGGAAGACAGTGAGGACATCGGCTACTCCTGCGCGGCCCCTCCGCGCCATGGCGGCGAAGCATGGCCTCGATGCCCAGGCGCCAGATGGAGGCCCGTCCCGCAGCGGCTTGTAGGTTGCGGCGGGCGCGCGCTGTCGGTCGCGCAGGCGGCCCATCTGTCGGCACCACCGACGCGGCGGGCGTCGGGCGCGCACGCGCCAAGGCCGAGGCGGCCGTCCCGGCCCCGGGTGGGCGGCCCGGCGTCGACCGGCCCGCTCAGCCCCGCGTCAAGCCTTGGGCAGCGTGACGCCGCTCTGCCCCTGGTACTTGCCGCCGCGGTCCTTGTAGCTGACCTCGCAGACCTCGTCGCTCTCGAAGAACAGCACCTGGGCGCAGCCTTCGCCCGCATAGATCTTGGCCGGCAGCGGCGTGGTGTTGGAGAACTCCAGCGTGACGTAGCCTTCCCACTCGGGCTCGAAGGGCGTGACGTTGACGATGATGCCGCAGCGCGCGTAGGTGCTCTTGCCCAGGCAGATGGTCAGCACGTTGCGCGGAATGCGGAAGTACTCCACCGTGCGCGCCAGCGCGAAGCTGTTGGGCGGGATGATGCAGACGTCGGCATGGATGTCGACGAAGCTCTTCTCGTCGAAATTCTTCGGGTCCACCACCGTGCTGTGGATGTTGGTGAAGACCTTGAATTCCGGCGCGCAGCGGATGTCGTAGCCGTAGCTGCTGGTGCCGTAGCTGATGAGCTTGCGACCGTCCTGCTGGCGCACCTGGCCGGGCTCGAAGGGCTCGATCATGCCGTGCTGCTCGGCCATGCGCCGGATCCATTGGTCGCTCTTGATGCTCATGGGAAGACTCGCGCTGGGCGTGCCGGGGCACGCGTCGGAAAAGAGGGCCCGCATTGTGGCACGCGCGGCCCCGGCAGCCGCTCAGCCTGCGCGGGCGATCACCGTGCGCTCGATGACGCGGTCGTCGCCCAGCACGATGAGGGCGAAGAGCAGTTCCTCCAGCGATGCCGCATTGGCCGACTTGCGCGCCAGAAGCGGCGTCGCCGACGGATCCAGCACCAGGAAGTCGGCCTCGCAGCCCGGCTGCAGGTTGCCGATGGTGCCGGTCAGGCCCAGCGCCTGCGCAGCGCCGGCCGTGTGCAGCCACCACAGGCGCGAGGGCGCCAGGCTCAGGCCGGGCTTGGTCTGGCCCTCGCGGCCGACGTAGTAGGCGGCCAGCATGGTGTGGAAGGGGCTGAAGCTGGTGCCGCCGCCCACGTCGCTGGCCAGGCCATGCAGGTAGTCCACGCGCTGGGCGCCTTCGAAGTCGAAGAAGCCGCTGCCCAGGAACAGGTTGCTGGTCGGGCTGACGGCCGCGGCGGTGCGCGTGGCGCGCATCAGCTGCCGGTCCTCGTCGTCGAAATGGATGCAGTGGGCATACACGGCCCGTTCACGCATCAGGCCGAAGTCGTCGTACACGCCCAGGTAGGAACGCGAGGCGGGGAACAGCTCGCGCGCCCACTTCACCTCGTCCTTGTTCTCGGCCACGTGCGACTGGATCCAGGTGTCGGCATGGCGCGCCGCCAGCTCACCGGCGCCGCGCAGCTGGGCCTCGGTGCTGGTGGGCGCGAAGCGCGGCGTGATGGCGTAGCCGAGCCGGTCCACGCCGTGCCAGCGGCGGATCAGGTCCTCGGTATCGGCCAGGCTGCGCTCGGTCTCGTCACGCACGCCGTCGGGCGAATGGCGGTCCTGCAGCACCTTGCCGGTGATCAGGCGCATCTGCCGCCGCTGCGCGGCCGCGAAGAGCGCATCGACCGAGGCCGGGTGCGAAGTCGCGAAGGTCAGCGAGGTGGTCACGCCATGACGCAGCAGTTCGTCCAGGAAGACCTCGGCCACCTCGGCCGAATGGGCGGGTTCGGCAAAGCGGGTCTCGGCCGGGAAGGTGTAGTTCTCCAGCCAGGGCAGCAGGCCGTCGGCGGGCGCGCCGATGATGTCCGTCTGCGGGAAGTGGATGTGCATGTCCACGAAGCCGGGCGCCAGGATGCGGCCCGGCAGGTGCTCGGGCGCCACATCGGGATGGCGCGGCTGCACGGCGCCATGGCTGCCGGCATCGACCACGCGCTCGCGGCCCTGGGCGTCGGGGGCGACGACCAGCAGGCCGTCGGTGTCGAACACGGGTTGCCCGGCGTCGTCGAAACGCAGGAGCGAGGCGCGGTAGGCTTTTTTCATCGTGGGTGGGCGTGGGAGATGGCGCAGGGCCTGCAAGCGGCAGGCCACGGCGGAGGGTGCGGCCGGCGCACGCCGCCGGGGTCGAGCGTACTGGAAGCCCGGCCCGCGCAACGGCGGCGCGCCGTATAGCGGCTATATGGCGCTCGGTTCGCCGTCAGGGCGAGACGCGGCCCTGCACGCCCTCGGCCAGCCAGTTCATCCGCAGGATCTGCCCGTCGTCCAGCGCCTGGCCGCGCGGGATGACGACGCGCCCCTGGTTGTCGTGCACGTCGGCCGCGACGGCGCGGAAGGGCTGCAGCCGGCCGGCGGCGATGTCCTGCTGGCGGGCCAGCACCTCGTCCTGAACCGCCCGGGGCACCCTGGGGCCGAAGTCGCCGACGCGGATCATGCCGTCCTTGACGCCGCCCCAGGTGTCGGTGCTCTTCCAGCTGCCGTCGAGCACGGCCCTGGCGCGCTGCACGTAGTAGTCCCCCCAGCGGTGGGTGACGGCCACGATCTGCGCATCGGGCGCCACCTGCCGCATGTCGGAGTGGTAGGCCACGGCCATCCGGCCACGGTCCTGCGCCGCCTTCATGACGGCGGTGGAGCCCGTGTGGAAGGCCAGCACGTCGGCGCCCTGGTCCATCAGCCGCATGGCGGCGTCGCGCTCAAGGCCCGGGTCGAACCACTGGTTGAGCCACACGACCTTGACCTGGGCCGCCGGATCGACCGAGCGCATGCCGAGCGTGAAGGCGTTGATGCCCTGCAGCACCTCGGGGATAGGGAATCCCGCCACGTAACCGGCGATGTGCGACCGGCTCATCCGCCCCGCCGCCACGCCCGCCAGATAGCGGCCTTCGTAGTAGCGGGCATTGGCCGTGGCGACGTTGTCGGCCCGCTGCAGGCCGGTGACGGACTCGAAGCGCACCTGCGGAAATTCCCGTGCCACGCGCATCGTCGGCGCCATGTAGCCGAAGCTGGGCGTGATGATCAGCTGGTGGCCCTGGCGTGCCAGATCGCGGATCACGCGCTCGGCGTCCGGGCCCTCGGCCACGTTCTCGACGTAGGTGGTCTTCACCTTGCCGGGCAGCGCCGCCTCGATGGCCTGGCGGCCCAGCTCGTGCTGGTGCACCCAGCCGGCGTCGCCCAGCGGCGCGACATAGACGATGCCCACCCTGAGCGGCGGCTGCGCCGGCTGGGCGTGGGCGAAGGGGGAAGAAAGAAAACAGCAGGCAGCCGCGAGCGCGGCGGCGAGGTTTTTGTACATGGTGTTCCTCGACATGGCCCCGAAAACGAAAACGCCGTGCAGCGGGGCGCTGCACGGCGGGCGGGATTGTAGGGAGCGGCGCTTTTCCGGCGCCTCGACGGCCGACCGGCGCCCTGCCCGGGCGCCGTCGCCGCTCAAGCCGCCACAGGCGCGCTGGTGCGGATCAGGTGGTCGAAGGCGCTCAGCGCCGCCTTCGCACCATCGCCGGCCGCGATGATGATCTGCTTGTACGGCACCGTGGTGCAGTCGCCGGCCGCGAAGACGCCGGGGACCGAGGTCTGGCCCTTGGCGTCCACGATGATCTCGCCGTGGCGCGACAGTTCGACCGTGCCCTTGAGCCAGTCGGTGTTGGGCACCAGGCCGATCTGGATGAACACGCCTTCCAGGTCCACGCGCTTCTCTTCACCGGTGGCGCGGTCCTTGTACGTCAGGCCGTTCACCTTGTCGGTGCCGGTGATGGACGTGGTCTGCGCGTTGGTGAGCACCGTCACGTTGGGCAGGCTGGTCAGCTTGCGCTGCAGCACGGCATCGGCGCGCAGCTGGGTGTCGTACTCGATCAGCGTCACGTGGCCGACGATGCCGGCCAGGTCGATGGCCGCCTCGACGCCGGAGTTACCGCCGCCGATCACCGCCACGCGCTTGCCCTTGAACAGCGGGCCGTCGCAGTGCGGGCAGTAGGCCACGCCCTTGTTCTTGAACTCCTGCTCGCCGGGCACGTTGATGTTGCGCCAGCGGGCACCGGTCGACAGGATCACCGTCTTCGCCTTGAGCGTGGCACCGCTTTCCATCTGCACCTCGACCAGGCCGTCGCCCGGCACCAGCGCCGACGCGCGCTGCAGGTTCATCACGTCCACGTCGTAGTGGCGCACGTGCTCATCCAGCGCCAGCGCGAAGTGCGGGCCCTGGGTTTCCTTGACGGAAATGAAGTTCTCGATGCCCAGCGTGTCCAGCACCTGGCCGCCGAAGCGCTCGGCCGCCACGCCGGTGCGGATGCCCTTGCGGGCGGCGTACACCGCGGCCGCGGCGCCAGCCGGGCCGCCGCCGACGATCAGCACGTCGAAGGCCTCCTTGGCGCTGAGCTTCTTGGCCTCGCGCTCGACGCCACTGGTGTCGATCTTGGCCAGGATCTCTTCCAGGCTCATGCGGCCGGAACCGAACATCTGGCCGTTCATGAAGACCGTGGGCACGCCCATGATCTGGCGGTCCTCGATCTCCTTCTGGAAGGTGCCGCCTTCGATCATGGTGGCCTTGATGCGCGGGTTCTGCACGGCCATCAGGTTCAGGGCCTGCACCACGTCCGGGCAGTTGTGGCAGGTGAGCGAAACGTAGACCTCGAATTCGAAGTCGCCGTCCAGCTGCTTGATCTGGTCGAGGATGGCCTGCTCCACCTTGGGCGGATAGCCGCCCTGCTGCAGCATGGCCAGGATCAGCGAGGTGAACTCGTGGCCCATGGGCAGGCCAGCAAAGCGCGGGCCGTCGGTCTGGCCGGGCTTGTTGACGGAAAACGAGGGCTTGCGGGCGCTGCTGCCGGGCTGGTCGATCACGGTGACCAGCTTGGAGGTGCTGGCGATGTCCTGGAGCAGTTCACGCGTCTGTGCCGACGCCGGCGAATCGTCCAGCACAGCCACGATCTCGATGGGCTGGGAAATGCGCTCCAGGTAACTGGAAAGCTGGGCTTTGGTGGCGGCGTCGAGCATGGTGTTTCTCTCTCTGGCGTTGGTCTTCGATGGGGGACGGGCCTCGGGCGCTGGGCCTTTCGGCGGGGGCACGTCTCCTGCATCTAGGGACGGGCCGGCAATAAAAAAAGCCCGGGTCACGTGGTGCCCCGGGCTCGGGGGCAGCTGCTGCGCAGCCGCCCGGCAGGCGGTGTCAGGCGCGCGCCGGCCGTCCTCCCGTGGAGGAAGAGGCTCGGTGCGGGCGGCCTGACGCCAGCCGGGCGAAGGGCATGCTCAGATCTTGCCGACCAGGTCGAAGGACGGCTTGAGCGTGGCGGCGCCTTCTTCCCACTTGGCGGGGCAGACTTCGCCGGGGTGGGCGGCCACGTACTGGGCGGCCTTGACCTTGCGCAGCAGGTCCTTGGCGTCGCGGCCGATGCCTTCGGCGGTGATTTCCAGCGCCTGGATCACGCCCTGGGGGTCGACGATGAAGGTGCCGCGGTTGGCCAGGCCCTGGTCTTCACGCAGGACTTCGAAGTTGCGGCTGATGGCCAGCGTGGGGTCGCCGATCATCGTGTACTTGATCTTGCCGATGGTTTCCGACGAGTCGTGCCAGGCCTTGTGGGTGAAGTGGGTGTCGGTCGACACGGAGTAGATCTCCACGCCCATCTTCTGGAACTCGGCATAGTGGTCGGCCACGTCGCCCAGCTCGGTCGGGCAGACGAAGGTGAAGTCGGCCGGGTAGAAGAAGAAGACGGACCACTTGCCCTTGACGTCGTCGCTGGACACGTCGACGAACTTGCCATCCTTGTAAGCGGTGGCCTTGAAGGGCTTGATTTCGGTGTTGATCACGGACATGTGCGGTTCCTCTTGAGGTCGAAAAAACTTGCGAGCCACTAGTATATGCATGGCTCATCAAAAATTGATAGATAAACACTATCAATCACCAACCCGGTGGCTATGGGCGACCGGCGCGAGGCAGCAGACCGATACGAACGCCTCTCACGATCAAACGCATGCAGACCGCCGCGGCCGGGTCTTGCCTTGTGGGGGCCGCGGCGCACCCGCACAATCCGCCGCTTCGGGACCTTCCGGTCCGAGGACGAGAACATGCAAGGCGATCCCCAGGTCATCGACCACCTCCAGGCCCAGCTCAAGATCGAACTGACGGCCATCAACCAGTACTTCCTGCACTACCGGATGCTCAAGCATTGGGGCTTCGACAAGCTGGCGAAGAAGGAATATTCCGAATCCATCGAGGCCATGAAGCACGCGGACAAGCTGATGGACCGCATCTTCATGCTCGACGGCCTGCCCAACCTGCAGGACCTGGGCAAGCTCAACGTCGGCGAGGACGTGCCCGAGATCCTCGACTGCGACCTGCGCACCGAGCAGGGCTCGCAGGCCACGCTCAAGGCCGGCATCGCCTACTGCGAGTCGGTGCGCGATTTCGTTTCCCGCGACCTGCTGGAAGACATCCTGGAGGACACCGAGGAACAGATCGACTTCCTGGAGACCCAGATCGATCTGATCGGCAAGGTCGGCCTGCAGAACTACCTGCAGTCGCAGATGGGCGACGCGGACTGAGTCCACGCTGCCGCACCTTCCGCCGAGTTGCGTCCGCGCAGGGCGCACGGAAATGAACAGACAGGGCCCTTCGGGGCCCTTTCTGCTTCATGAAACTTTACAGAGCGCCATGCGCTCCCGATTTGCTAGCAACAGCGCTTTCCAGGACGAGCTTCAAAGGCGTGTTCGGCCTCCCACCCTTTCGGCGATACAAATAGCATCCATTCTCATCTTGGTCGCTAGAATGCGCGGCGTCCATGACTGCCGCCACCGCTTCCGCCCGCCGCGCCGCCTGGCTCAAGACCCTGCACCAGTGGCACTGGGTGAGTTCCGCACTGTGCCTGGTCGGCATGCTGCTGTTCAGCGTGACGGGCATCACACTCAACCATGCGGCGGACATCGAGGGCCGCCCTGCCGTCTCGCAGCAGACGGCCACCGTGCCGCCGCCGCTGCGCGCGGCGCTGCAGCAGATGCAGCCGCAGGTGCAGCAGCAGCACCGCGGCCGGGCGCCCGTGCCGGCCGCGCTCGGCGACTGGCTGCGTTCCCAATGGGCCGTCGACGCCGGAGTGCACGAGGCCGAATGGTCGCCCGAGGAGCTGTACCTTTCCCTGCCCCGGCCCGGCGGCGATGCGTGGGTGCGCATCGCCCTGGATGACGGCAGCGCCGAGTACGAGCTGACCGACCGCGGCTGGATCTCCTACCTCAACGACCTGCACAAGGGCCGCCACACCGGCGCGGCCTGGCGCTGGTTCATCGACGTCTTCGCCGCCGCAGCGCTGGTGTTCTCGCTCACCGGCCTGCTGATCCTGCAGATGCATGCCGGCAAGCGGCCCTTCACCTGGCCGATGGTGGGCCTGGGGCTGCTGGTACCGGTGCTGCTGGCCCTGCTGCTCGTGCATTGACCGGCCCCCTTTTTTCCTTCCCTCGCTTTCGTCAAAGGACGCCTCGTGCAGATTCGCTATCCCCTCGCCCCACTCACCCTGTCGATGCTGTTCGCCGGACCGGCCGTGGCGGCCGGCCTGGGCGTGAACGTGGAGATTCCCCGGTTGAACGTGTCCGAGTACCACAGGCCCTACGTCGCGGCCTGGATCGAGCGGCCGGACAACAGCATCGCCACCACGCTGGCCGTCTGGTACGACGTGCGCACCCGCAACAACAACCCCGAGGGCGAGGGCACCAAGTGGCTCAAGGACCTGCGCCAGTGGTGGCGCCGCGGCGGGCGCGAGTTGTCGGTGCCGGTGGATGGCGTCACCGGCGCCACCAAGCCGGCCGGCAAGCACCAGTTGCAGTTCGCCGAAGGCAGCAAGCCGCTGGGCCAGCTGGCGCCAGGCAGCTACCGGCTGGTCGTGGAGGCCGCCCGCGAGGTCGGCGGCCGCGAGGTGGTAACGGTGCCCTTCCAGTGGCCGCCCGCCAAGGCGGAGGTGGCCAGCGCCGCCGGCAAGGAAGAACTGGGCGAGGTCAAGGTCGAACTCAAACCCTGACGGGGCCTGGACGCCTCCCGCCCTGCGTCCCCGCCCGATCCGCCCCACGACCCCGCCGGCCCCCGACGGCCGCCCATCCGCTCTCTCGCCTTTCCAGGAACACCGCCATGCGCCTTCCCTTCCGCCTTGCCGCCGCCGCACTCGCCTTCGGCGCCGTCGCCGCCCAGGCCCACAACACCTGGCTGCTCCCCGCCACCACCGTGCTCGCCAAGCCCGACTGGGTGACGGTGGACGGCGCCGTCTCCAACGACCTCTTCGTCGCCAACCACTTTCCGCTGAGCCTGGACAACCTGCAGGTCACCGGTCCCGACGGCGCAGCGGTCAAGCCCGAGAACGCCGCCCGCCTCAAGTACCGCAGCGTGTTCGACCTCAACCTGCCGCAGCCCGGTACCTACCGCATCGCCGTCGTCAACCAGGGCGCCTTCGCCAGCTGGAAGGACAAGGCCACCGGCCAGCCGCGGCGTGCCCGCGGCAGCGCCGAGACCCTGGCGCGCGAGGTTCCCGCCGATGCGCAGGACCTGGCGATCACCCAGTCGCTGGGCCGGGTGGAGACCTTCGTCTCGGTGGGCAAGCCGACGCCGATCCGGCCCACCGGCCGCGGGCTGGAGCTGGTGAGCACCGCCGGCGCCACCGACCACGCCAAGGGCGAGACGTCCGAATTCACGCTGCTGCTGGACGGGCAGCCGGCCGCCGGGCTGGACGTCACCGTCACGCAGGGCAACACCGTCTACCGCGACAAGCTGGGCGAGGTCAGCGTCAAGACCGACGCCCAGGGCCGCTTCAGCATCACCTGGCCCGCTGCCGGCATGTACTGGCTCGAGGCGAGCACGCGCGACGCCAAGACCTCGCTGCCGCAGGCCAGGGAGCGCCGGCTGAGCTACGCCGCCACGCTCGAAGTGCTGCCCTGATGCCGACCCGCCGCCGCGCCCGATGACCCGCACCCTGTCCTTCGCCCGCTGGGCCGCGGGCGGCTATGCGTCCGTGCCCGCGCCGCGCGCGGCGGACCCGGCGCGGCTGCAGACGCTGGGCGGCCCGACCATGGGCACGCACTGGTCGCTGCGGATGGACAACCCGCGGATGCTGCCGCAGACCGCCGTCCGCGAGGCCATCGAGACGGTGCTGGCGCAGGTCGTCGCCCAGATGAGCCACTGGGCGCCCGATTCGGACCTCAGCCGCTTCAACGCCGCGCCGGCCGGCCACCGGGTCGAACTGCCGCAGGCGCTGGCCGCCGTGCTGGCCCGCGCCAGCCATTGGGCACAGGCCAGTGGCGGCGCCTTCGATCCCACGCTCGGCGCGCTGGTGGCCGCCTGGGGCTTCGGGCCGCAGGCCGCGCCGGCCGGTCAAAGCGGCCCGCCGGACGCCGCCACGCTCGCGCGTGCCCGGGCCACGGGCGGCTGGCAGCGGCTGGCGCTGCGGCCCGGTGCAGCCGGTGCGCCGCCCTCGGCGCTGCAGCCGGGCGGCCTGCAGCTGGACCTGTCCGGCATCGCCAAGGGCCATGCGGTGGACCTGGGCGCCCAGGCGCTGCAGCAGCTGGGCCTCACGGACTTCCTGTTCGAGATCGGCGGCGAGCTGGTCGCGCGCGGCCTGCGGCCCGGGGGCCAGCCCTGGCGCGTGCAGGTGGAACCGGCCCTGGACGACGAGGCGCAGGCCCTCGCCCTGCCCTTGCAGGACGTGGCCATCGCCACCTCCGGCGACCGCTGGCACGTGCGCGCCCACGGCCGCCGGCGCTGGTCCCACACCCTCGACCCGCGCACCAGCGCGCCGGCGGCGCATGCACTGGCAGCCGTGACCGTGCTGCAGCCGCGCTGCGCCGATGCCGACGCCCTGGCGACCATCCTCACGGTGATGGGCCCCGCCGAGGGCACGGCCTTCGCGGACCGGCTGGGCGTGCCCGCGCTCTTTACCGAGCGCCTGGCGGACGGCCTGCTGCAGCGCCGGGCCAGCCGGGCCTGGCCCTTCGGCACACGCGCGGCGGCCTGATGCGGGCGGCACGTCCATCGGGTCGCCCGGGAACGGGGCCTACTCCGTCTAAGACCCTCCGGCGATGAACGAACTCGCACGCCAGCTGGCCGCCGGCGGCGCCACGCTGGCCTATGCCGGCCTGTGCGCCGCCCTCTACCTGCGCGAGCGCCGCCGCGCCGCCGCCCAGGCCGGCGCCGCCGCGGCCCTGAACGACAGGGGCGGCCCGCCGGTGCTGGTCGCCCATGCCACGCAGACCGGCCAGGCCGAAACCCTGGCCTGGCAGACCGCCAAGGCGCTGCATGCCACCGGCCTGGCGGTGCGCGTGCTGCCGCTCAACGCCGTGGACGCCGCGCTGCTCGCACGCACGCCGCGCGCACTGTTCATCGCCAGCACCTACGGCGAGGGCGATGCGCCCGACGGCGCCAGCGACTTCTTCGACACCTGCATGGCCCGGCCGGCCGCTCTGGCGCCACTGCGCTATGGCTTGCTGGCCCTGGGCGACCGGCAGTACGCGCGGTTCTGCGGCTTCGGCCGGCAGCTGGACGACTGGCTGCGCGCCAGCGGCGCCACGCCCGACTTCGCACCCATCGAGGTGGACCGCGGCGACCCCGAGGCGCTGGCGCAGTGGCAACGCCGCCTGGGCGTGGACGCCGCCGCGCCCGCCGCGGCCGCAACGCCGCAGCCCTGGACGCTGGCACGCCGCGAACACCTCAACCCCGGCAGCCAGGGCGGGCCGATCCACCTCGTCACGCTGCGCCCGCCAGCCGGCCCGCCGCTGCGCTGGGAGGCCGGGGACGTGGCCGACGTGCATCTGGCGGAGGACCCCGGCCGGCCGCGCAGCTATTCCATCTGCTCCATCCCGGAAGAAGGCGAACTGCGCCTGCTGGTGCGCCAGGTGCGTCATGCGGATGGCCGTCCGGGTGCCGCGTCGGGCCTGCTGGGCACGTTGCTGCAGCCCGGGCAGCAGGTCGATCTGGCGCTGCGGCCGAACCCGGGCTTTCGCCTGGGCGACAACGCGCGGCGGCCGCTGGTGCTCATCGGCAACGGCACCGGGCTGGCCGGCCTGCGCGCCTTGCTGCGGGCCCGCATCTCGCGCGGCCTGCACGACCAGTGGCTGGTGTTCGGCGAGCGCCAGGCCGCGCATGATGCGCTGCTGGACGACGAACTGCGCACCTGGCTGGCCGAGGGCCGGCTGGCGCGGCTGGACCGCGTCTTCTCGCGCGACCAGCCCGCGCGCCGCTACGTCCAGCATGTGCTGCTGGAACAGGCGCAGGCGCTGCGCGCCTGGTGCGCGCGCGGTGCCGCGTTCTATGTGTGTGGCAGCCTGGAAGGCATGGCCGCCGAGGTCGATGCCGCCCTGCGCCAGGTACTGGGCGCGGTCGGCGTGCAGGCGCTGCGGCGCGAGGGCCGGTACCTCCGCGACGTGTATTGAGCGGCGTTGCCGCCGGGCCACAGGGCCACCACCGGCCCCTCCTCGATCTCGCCAATCTTGTTGCGACTCGTTATCATTTGAGGCTCCGCAGCGCTTGCCCCGCTGCGGCCACACAAAGCCAGCCACGCGCCCTCCCGTTGCGCCCAGCCAAGCAGATCACGCAACGTTTTTCCAATCCCCGGAGGGATTCCCATGGCCTACATCAAGAGCCGCAAGCACGCCGCGCCGCGTGCTGCTTCCGCCTGGACCGGCGCCGCAGCCGCCCTGGTCGCCATCGCCGCGCCGGCCGGCGCGCAGAACGCACCCGCCCCGAGCAACACGGCCGCGGCCGCCACGCTGCGCGAGGTGCGCGTCGAAGGCGCGACCGAGTCCTTCAAGGCCGACACCGTCTCCTCGCCCAAGTTCACCCAGCCGCTGGTGGACACGCCGCAGACCATCACCGTCATCAAGAAGGAAGTGCTGCAGGAACAGGGCGCCACCACCCTGACCGAGGCGCTGCGCAACACGCCCGGCATCACCTTCCAGATGGGCGAGAACGGCAACACCTCCACGGGCGACGCCGTCTTCCTGCGCGGCTTCGACACCTCCGGCAGCATCTTCGTGGACGGCGCCCGCGACGTCGGCACCGTCACCCGCGACATGTTCAACGTCGAGCAGGTCGAGGTGGTCAAGGGTCCGGCCAGCGCCGACATCGGCCGCACAGCGCCCACCGGCTACATCAACCTGGTCAGCAAGGTGCCCCAGGCATCCAACTTCTTCGCCGGCAGCGTCAGCCTGGGCAGCGCCGACGCCAAGCGCGCCACCGCCGACCTCAACCGCGTGCTGAACGCCGAAGGCACGACGGCCCTGCGCCTGAACGTCATGACGCAGGACAGCGGCGTGCCGGGCCGGGACTACGTCAAGAACAAGGGCTGGGCCTTCGCGCCGTCCATCGCCTTCGGCCTGAACACGCCGACGCGCGTGATCCTGCAGTACCAGCACGTCGAGCAGCGCAACCGGCCCGACGGCGGCATTCCCACCGTCGGGCTGCAGGGCTACTACCTGGCGCAGCTGGCCGCCCGCGGCGGCAACGGCCCGCAGCCCGACACGCGCAACTACTACGGCTGGCTGTCCGACCACGACAACGTGGACGGCGACATGCTCACCGCCCGTGTCGAGCACGACTTCGACGGCGGCGTGAAGCTGCGCAACCTCACCCGCTGGGGCCGCACCGACCAGGACCTGGTGCTCACCGCGCCCTTCAGCAACGGCCTGCTGACGCCCTCGGTCGCCAATCCGCTGACCTGGTCCACCCGCCTGCTGCCGCAGGGCAAGGGCCAGCGCAACGAGATCCTGGCGAACCAGACCAACGTCACGGCCGACGTGCAGACCGGCAGCGTCAAGCACTCGATCAGCGCCGGGCTGGAGCTGACGCGCGAGGAACAGGACAACACCACCAGGGCCGCGACGATCAACGCCGGCAACGGCGTGCGCACGGTCTCCGGCACGCCGCCGACGGTGTCCTACCTGGCCTACACCAGCCTGTACGCGCCCAACCCGTACCGCGCCTTCGTGCCGGTGCTGCCCACCGGTGCCAGCACCGCCGGCAGCACCCGCACCGCGGCGCTGTATGCCTTCGACACGCTCAAGTTCAACGAGCAGTGGCAGCTGACCGGCGGCCTGCGCTGGGAGCACTACCGCACCCGCTTCAACAGCCTGGCCGCACCGGTCAACGGCGTGCAGACCGCGCTGGGGCAGGAGGCCTCGGACAACCTGCTCACCGGCAAGCTGGGCCTGGTCTACAAGCCGGCGGACAACGGCAGCGTCTATGCCGCCTATGCCACGGGCGCCCAGCCGCCGGGCGGCAACTTCAGCTTCCCGACCTCGCTGACCACCGCCAACGTCAACAACCTCAACCTGGACCCGCAGAAGTCCAAGACCTTCGAGGTGGGCACCAAGTGGGACGTGATGGACAAGCGCCTGGCCCTGTCGGCGGCCGCCTTCCGCACCATCAACCAGAACGAGCAGGTGCAGGTGGATGCCTTCGGCAACTTCGAGCAGTACGGCAAGACCCGCGTCCAGGGCCTGGAGCTGAGCGCCGTCGGCCAGATCACGCCGGCCTGGCAGGTGATCGGCGGCCTGGCCCGCATCGACACCGAGATCCTGCAGGGCCCGCTGACCGGCACCAGCACCAACGGCGCGCAGATCCGCTACTCGCCCAAGCTGTCGGCCACGCTGTGGACCAGCTACCGCCTGCCCCTGGGCCTGACGGTGGGCGGCGGCGTGCGGTACGTGTCGACCCAGCAGCGCGCCACGTCCGCCGCGGCCATCACCGCCACCAGCTTCTTCCCCGAAGTGCCGGCCTACACCGTGTGGGACGCGATGATCGGCTACGAGGTCAACCGCAACGTGAGCATCCAGCTGAACCTGTTCAACCTGACCGACAAGTTCTACCTCGCGCGCGTGAACAACGCCGGCAACCGGCTGGTGATGGGCACGCCGCGCTCGGCGACGCTGAGCGCTAATTTCCGGTTCTAGACGCGACCCCCTGCCGTTTCTCGGCGCTCTCTTGCTCGCGCTTTCGGCTTGGAGGGGTGCACCCGGAGGCCCGGCAAAGCCGGTTCCCCGGGTGCCCTGGCGTGGCCTGCTCCGCGGCCATTCGAACCTTGTGGTCACGGTCGATGCCGGCCCAGCGCAGCAGCAGAGCGCGCCGCCCCCCAAACCCGGCCCTCGCGGCCGGTTTTTGCATGGAGCCAGCGGGCGTCGCAGCCCGGCCGTGACACCCAACCCTCACCGCAAGGAACACCCCCCATGATGGTCCACGTCCCCCAGGTCCTCAGCCCCGCGCAGGTGGCGCAGATGCGCGCCGCACTGGACGCCGCCGACTGGATCGACGGCCGCGACACCGTCGGCCCCCAGGGCGCGCGCGTCAAGCACAACCGCCAGTTGGCCGAGCAGTCGCCGGTGGCGCTGGAACAGGGCCGCATCATCCGCGAGGCGCTGGCGGGGCATCCGCTCTTCTTCTCGGCGGCATTGCCGGCGCGCCTGGTGCCGCCGCTCTTCAACCGCTACGAGGGCGGCGAAACCTACGGCCTGCACGTGGACGGCGCCGTGCGCAGCCTGCCCGGCGGCGGCGGCCAGCTGCGCACCGACCTGTCGTGCACCCTGTTCCTCTGCGAGCCGGAGGACTACGACGGCGGCGAACTGGAGGTGGTCGACACCTATGGCACCCACGAGGTGAAGCTGCCAGCGGGTGACCTGATCCTCTATCCGGCCAGCAGCCTGCACCAGGTGCATCCCGTCACGCGCGGCGCGCGGGTGTGCGCCTTCTTCTGGCTGCAGAGCATGGTGCGCGACGATGCGCGGCGCGCCCTGCTCTTCGAGCTGGACCGCAACATCCAGAGCCTGCGCCAGCGCCTGGGCGAATCGGCCGAGAGCGTGGCCCTCACGGCCACGTACCACAACCTGCTGCGCATGTGGGCCGAGGTGTAGGTGTTGGCGCCGCACCGCCCGAGGAGAAGACGAAGCCCCCACGGCGGCTGAGGATGACGATAGAAATTGCGAATGCGAGAAATTCGTATTTATAATCGCCGCACTTCCTCATCACAGCCAGCCAACTGCAGCCCCTGTCATGATCGTCTGTGTATGCCGCCGTGTTTCGGACCGCGAGATCGTTCGGCATGCCCGGGCCGGCATGAGTTTCGACGAGATTCAATTCGAACTCG
Source organism: Pseudacidovorax intermedius (assembly GCF_001476815.1). Classification (GTDB taxonomy): domain Bacteria; phylum Pseudomonadota; class Gammaproteobacteria; order Burkholderiales; family Burkholderiaceae_C; genus Xenophilus; species Xenophilus intermedius_A. The sequence goes on from NZ_LDSL01000064.1 coordinate 72,557, forward strand.
GTGTGGCCACCCAGTGTGGCCGCTGCGAAACCTGTGCACGCGACGTGGTGGCCCAATGCAGTGCATCGCATCCGGTGGCCGCCCTCCACAGCGACATCGAACCCCGCGCGATCCAGCTTGCCACCGCCATCACGGAGAGCAAAGCATGGAATTCTTCGCGGCCCTCGTCGGCAGCCTGAGCTTCGCCGGTTCGGTGTGGTGGGTGCTGCGGCGCTAGATCGCCTCTTCTGATCTAAGCTTTCCGGCCCGCCCAGGCGGGCCTGGATGTGTTTCTGGGTTGACCGTGTCGAGCCGCCTTTCTTCTCCTTCCCATTCCTCCCCCCTGGCGCTGTCGCGCACCACGCTGATCGTCGGCGGGGTCGTGCTCTTCCATGCCGCCGCGCTCTGGGCGCTGCAGAGCGGCCTGATCCGCAAGGCCGCCGAAGTGGTGGTGCCGGTCGAAATCCTGGCCCAGATCATCGAGGCGCCCAGGCCTGCGCCGCCGCCTCCCCCGCCACCGCCGCCGCCCGCGCCGCCGCAGAAGCAGGCGCCCAAGCCGCCGCCGCGGCCGATCGCCATCCGCGAGCCCAAGCCCGTGCCGGCACCCAATGCGCCCACCGGCGTGGTGGAGCCGCCGCCGGTCACGGCACCGACGCCCGCGCCCCCCGCACCGCCTGCGCCGCCCGCGCCCGTGGCACCGCCGACGCCGCCGGCCCCGCCTGCGCCGCGGCTGGTGGAGATCAGCCAGGGCCAGACCACCTACGTGCGCGAGCCGCGCGTCGTCTATCCGACCATGAGCCGCAAGCTCGGCGAGACGGGCACCGTCATCGTGGCCGTGTACTACGGCGCGGACGGCCATCCCAAGCGGGCCGAGATCGCCAAGTCCAGCGGCTTCGAGCGCCTGGACCAGACCGCCGTGGCCGCCGCCATGAGCTCGCAGGTCACGCCCTTCCGCCAACTGGGCGGCGGGGACGCCAACACCGTGTACCTGCTGCGCGCCCCCTTCAACTTCGTCCTGAACTGATTTTTCCGCTGGAGTATTTATGGATTCTCAATTTGGCCTGCTGCACGTCTGGACCCAGGGCGACTTCGTCACCAAGGCCGTCGCCATCCTGCTGCTGGGCATGTCGCTCGCGTCGTGGATCGTGATCCTGGTCAAGGGACTCGACGTGGTGCGCTACAAGCGCATGGCCCGGCAGTCGGGCCATTTCTGGCACAGCGAGGACTTCGCCACCGCGCTCGACAAGCTGGGCAAGGACGACAGCAACCCCTTCCGCGCGCTGGCGCTCGAGGGCCGCGAAGCCGCCGCCCACCACCGCAACACCAAGGCCCACCTGCACGACCAGCTCGACGTGAGCGACTGGATCACCCGCTGCCTGCGCAACGCCATCGACGAATTCACCGCCCGCCTGCAGGGCGGCCTGGCGATCCTGGCCTCGGTCGGCTCCACGGCGCCCTTCATCGGCCTGTTCGGCACCGTCTGGGGCATCTACCACGCGCTGCTGGGCATCGGCACCGCCGGCCAGGCGACCATCGACAAGGTGGCGGGCCCCATCGGCGAGGCGCTGATCATGACCGCGCTGGGCCTGGCCGTGGCCATTCCCGCCGTGCTGGGCTACAACGCCCTGGTGCGCGGCAACAAGTTCGTGCTGAACAAGCTCAACAGCTTCGCCCACGACCTGCATGCCTACTTCGTCACCGGCGGCCGCGTGCAGGCCAACGGCGAGGCGGCCACCATCGTCTCGCTCAAGAAGGGCTGATGCCATGGCCTTCGGAACCCAGGACGAACCGGACGACGTGATGAACGAGATCAACATGACGCCCCTGGTGGACGTCATGCTGGTGCTGCTCATCATCTTCATCATCACCGTGCCGGTGATGAAGCATGCGGTCAACATCGACCTGCCCCGCGCCACCAACGAGCGCGAGGAAACCAAGCCGCAGACCATCCAGCTGAGCGTGGGCGCGGACGGCAGCTACTACTGGAACCAGGACAAGGTCGACGACGCGACGCTCGAGCAGCGCCTCGCGGCCGAAGGCGCGCGCGACCCGCAGCCCGAACTGCACATCCGCGGCGACAAGGACGTGCGCTATGAACGCGTGGCCAAGGCGATGGCCGCTGCGCAGAAGGCCGGCGTGCGCAAGATCGGCTTCATCACCGATCCGACGCCGCAGTGAGGACGAGCCCCGCAGGGGCAACGTCGCGCCATCGAAGCCGGCCTCGCGCCGGCTTTTTCTTTGGCGGGCCGGCAGGCACGCACACCCTCGCCGGACGACCGTTACGTGTGGGGAGGTGATCGTTTTGTCAGACCCGGATGGTGGTCGGAAAATCGGAAAACCTGAATCGGGGCGCGGGGTTACGTGAAGTCGGCGAGGTCAGCGGGCCGTTTGGCAGAGTGGGCCAAATTGGGCCGCCCGCGGCGTCAGAACGGCCGCTGTGGGCCGGGAATGGGTTGGGCCGAGCCAGGGTAGCCCGAAACGGGATGACGAGCCCAAGGGCCTGATTTCATTGAGAAATACCTCACACCGCGTCACTCGCGGTGCTCTGCCGCCAGCGGCGCCGCCCAAGCGTTGAGGTCGGACGTTTGAGGTCGGACGGGTGATTTTGCGTCCGACCTCGAAAAATCCATGCGCATCAACAGCTTGCGGCGGTCCGTTTCCCTTGACGCGAGCGTCCGACCTCGCGCAAGGTCGGACGCAAAAAACGGCCCGCTCGGGGCCGTTTGGCGTTGGAAAGGGCGTCCGGGCATGGGCGAGGTCGGACGTTTAACCGGTTTAACTGACGCCGAGTTAAACCTACAGATCGAGCTGCGCCTGCAGGTCGGACGCCTGATCGGCGCCCGCCACGATGCGTTCCACTGACCGCTCGGTGAGGCGGTAAAGCAGCGCCAGCTCGCGCGCCGTCCGGTGCTTGTACTCCTCGCGGATCCGGGCGTTCCGGGCCGCCGTCAGTGCCGCCGTCGCCTTCGGCAAGGGGTAGCGCAGGCCGTGGCCATCGTGCGAGAACTCGGCGCACAGCGCCCGCAGGTTGTCTAGGCCGATCAGCTCGGCGTATGGATGCTCAGCCGTAGCCTCCGCCGGGATGTAGACGCGCACCCCGCCGTACTGCTCCACGAAGCGCAGCGTTGCGGGCAGCCCGATCAGGCGCACGAACTGCTGCAGCAGCGGAGGCAGCAGCTCTTCGGCCGGTGCGGTCTTGCCGGTCATGGCTGGGCGTCCGCCTTGGGCCGGTTGAGCATGGCCTTCAGGGCCTCGATGACCTTCGTGGCGTCGGCCACCGGCAGGAACCTGGCGTGGGAGTAGCCGGCGCCGGTCACACGCGCGATGAAGGCAAGCAGCGCCTGCGGCGAGCCGTCGCGGATCCGCTGCGTCTCGCTGAGCTTCTTCCAGAGCCAGACGATCTTCTCCGGCTGACCGAAGGGGCGCTTCTTGGCTGGCGCGGCACCCTGGGCCTCCAGATAGCGAAGCACGCGCTGCCGGCCGGCGTGGTCCAGATCGCGCGCGCTGCTGACGCTGCCCTGGGCCATCAGCACGGTGCGGTAGGTGGCGTCGTCCAAGCCGAGTTGAGCCTTCGCCATGTGGATCCGCGCAAGGTCGGCATTTCGGTTGTCGCGAGCGAGTTTGCTCATCGCGCGCCTCCGGTGACAAACGGCACGGCCTTGACGATGGCGACATCGCCGGACTGTCCAAGGTCGGATTCGAACGAGTAGCCGAAGGGCCAGCGCGCACCTGTGATGGCCTTGTGCCGCCTGTCCCACCGATCCGAATGCTCTTCGTCCGAGATGCCATCTTCAAAGGGGTCCGGCATCCTGGCCAGGCGCTTTTGCAACGAGTGGAAGAAGGCATTCACCCGCCTCGCTGCGGCGTCGGCTTCGCCCTTCGTGAGTGCCGCGGCCACCACCTCCAGACTGTCTTCGTAGCCAATGACGGGGCGGACGATCACCCACGCCTTCTTCATGCGGCACGTCCTTTCCTCGACCGTCCGCCCAGCTTGGCCTGGGCGGCGCGCTGCTCGCACCATCTGCTGATCTCGCGGATGAAGATGCTCAACCAGGGCGACGGGTGCTGGGAAGGCAGGCCAGTCGCCTCGGTGGCTTGGCGCGCGCACTCGTCATAGTCCGGGAGCGGCGTGGCCGGATCCTTCGGGACCATTACCCAGCCTTCGGGCGACACCGCATCATTGACCACGGCGGCAAAGTCGCGCGCCAGGTCGATGCTCATCCATCGTCCGGTCTTGTGGTCGATCACGTCCGGCCCGAAGGGCCCGTCAGGGCGATAGGTGAATCTCTTGCTCATGGCTGCACCAGGTGGGTAAAAAGGTTGCGCTGCCCGATCTCGTCCACGGCCTCCGTGCGGCAGCTGGGGCACAGGTGGCTGTTGGGTCCGACCTGGGTTGCGTGTCGTTCGCACATGGCGGCATCGCACGTCCCTTTGCCAGACTTCGAAGGGCCATCGCACAAGAAGCCGCTGGGGGCCAGGCACGCGGCTTCCTTGCCTTCGATCAGCACGCGGGCAGCACAGGGCGCGGGCAGCTTCGAGCCCTTCATGTGCACGATCCCAATGCCCAGGCGGTAGAACGGCATCAGGCGGCCCTCCGGCTCTCGCGGAAGTCGCTGTAGTTCGCCGCCACGATCAGGCGCATCGGCAGCGGGCTGACGCTGTTGCCGCACATGCGCACCTGTGCCTTCGCCGAGAGGCGCTTGCCGTCGGCCGTGCGGTCGATGATGTAGCCTGGGGGGAAGTCCTGGGCGTTGTACAGCTCGCGCGGCACCAGCATGCGCAGGCAGATGTCCACGATCACCCAGGGTTCGCCCTTGAGCCACACCGTCACCAGTGCGAGGCGGTCGTGCGTGGTGATGGTGGTCATCGGGTCGCGCAGGTCGGCCCACTGGCCGCCGGTGCCGTGGTAGCGCATCAGGAAGGCCGCGCAGCGCAGTGCGCCCGCCTCTTCGTGCCCGGTCAGGCCGTTCCGCAGCTCGGCGGTGATGAGCTGCTGTTGGCTGCCGCTGGTGGTGGCGGTGGACAGCGGCGCCCGCACGTCGCGCGCGGGCGTGGCGTTGAATCCGCCGTTCGCCTGCACCAGATAGGCCGTCGTGAGGCCCTGGCCCGCGCCGCTGGCCGTGATGGTGCCCACCGGCCCGCGGATGTCGTTGACGCCGTAGCTCCAGCGCTCGCCGCCCGCTGCACCCTCGCCGTGCCCCATCTGCACCAGCGTGGCGGCGGCGAGACCGAACTTGCCGCCCCCCGCCACGATGGTGCCGAGAGGCTGCTGCAGATCGAGCGCGCGCGGCGCCTGGCCGTCTCGCTCGCCATAGCCCATCTGGATCAGCGTCGCCACCGCCAGGGCCGTCTCACCGCCGTTGGCGGTGGTGATGGTGCGCAGCGGCTCCTGTGTGCTGTAGGCCGTGTCCCGGCTGTGCGTCACGGGCACGAGCGTCGGGGTCAGCAGCATTTTGTGGCCGCCGGTGAGCACCGGCGCGAGAGGCTCCGACACCGGCCGGGGTGCGTTGTTCGCCATGTTGTTGACGATGTACGGCTCAGGGCTCTCCAGCACGAAGCGGCGAAGACCGTATGCCACGCGGCGCATGGTGGCCTCGGCCAGGGGCTTCTCGCGGTCGAAGATGCTGCGCCCGGGAATGCTCCAGTCGATGCAATCAGCGGCCGGGCGGTAGGCTTTCAGCTTGCCCGTGGGCTTCTTCGCGTGGGTCTGCTCCGGCCAGGCGATGGGAAGTCCATCGCAGCGGGCCACCAGGTAGAGACGCTTGCGGGTGCTGTGGGCACCCAGCTGCGCGTTGACGATCACGCGCCACTGCACCACGTAGCCCAACGAGCGCAGCGCGCCGACGAAGTGCTCCCAGTTGTGGCCCTTGCGCGAGGGATCGGGCACCAGGAACTGATTGCCGCGGGGCACGCGCTCGCCCGGATCGGCCACGCGGTGCACCAGCTTGCCCGTCTTCGGGTCGCGCACGCGGTCCAGCGTCAGCACCCGGCCGGTGGCGGGGTCGCGCTTGGCGATGAGCGGCGACCACACGAGCATCTGCTCGACGTTCTCCAACGTGATCACGTCCGGCCGTACCTTGCCTGCCCAGCGTAGCACCTGCCACGCGAGGGAGCGGATCTCCTGCTTCCGCGGCTGGCCGCCCAAGGCCTGGGAGTGGTGGGTGCAGTCGGGCGAGGCATGCAGCAGGCCCACGGCCTGGCCCCGGGTCACGGCCAGCGGATCCACCTCGCGGATGTCGGCGCGGAAATGCCGGGTCTGCGGGTGGTTCGCCTCGTGCATGCCGATGGCGTCCTCGTCGTGGTTGATCGCCACGTCGACGGGGCGGCCGATGGCCTGCTCGATGCCGGTTGACGCGCCGCCGCCACCGGCGAACAGGTCGATCACGAGCTTGGCGGCCAGTGCCAAGACAAATTGGGGCGTCAGCACGGCACGCTCCCTGACCAATTGGTGGCTGTCGGATCGGAGCTTAGAAACCGATACTGCTGCGCAAACCGCAGGAGGACTAGATGACTGAAAGCCCCGTCGAACGATGCATGTTCCTCTGGCACATGCAGAGCAGCGAGTGCGCCTCGTGGGTACAAGCCTGGGGATCGATCTTTGCCATCATTGCTACGGTCGGCGTTGTAGCGCTGGCGCACTATCTGCAGCGCACGGCCAAAAAGCGAGACGACCACGACGCGGAGACGCGCGAGCTGGAGTATGGCTATCAGCTCGCCCACGGCTCTGCGCGCGTCGCTGAGAAGATCCCGTCCTTCATCAGCGATACAGGGGTTAGCTGGCTTGACGGGCGTGCAATGCTCGCTGAGGTGACCGCCTACGCTGACGCCTTCAGCCGGTTCGACGCGTCGAAGATGCAGAGCACCAGACTTTTCCAAGCGGTGTTGGCTGCCGATGCCCTCACCCGGCTTCTCCAGCAACAGTTGGAGGACTTGCTCGCTGCGAAGGCAGAACCCGCTGTCACGGTCAAGCCAATCTTTAACGCAGCACTCGCCCGCGCCCAACGGCGTCCAGGAGCAGTGCGAGATCTGATCGAACAGATCGCTCAAGAGCTGAGCTCTCATGCCCGGACTATTGGGAGCGTGCTGGATGACCGAAAAGTCAAACCCGAGAGCAAACGGCTCGTTGGCGATGTGATTCTTCGCGCCCTCTCGGATATCACCACCCCTTTCCTGCGATAGGGAGCTGCAAGGCACGTTCATACGGCGCCTCGTCGAATGGGTTCAGAGGGGATGGAGTCGGCGGCACAGCTGCCCTTCCAGGCAAAGCAAACCTGCATGTCTGCATAGCCAAGCTTCGCGAGGATGCAGGCCGCGATGTAGGCCGCGCCGACGATGGCGAAGGCGGTCTTCATGAGCGGACCTCCAGGTCATCGGCGATGAACGCGAGAGCGTCGACGCTCAGATGCGGTCCGAAGACGCGCCGCCCGCCATAGGTGAACTGCTCGCGCGCCTCGTGCTCGACGCTGGTCAGCACCAGCTTCAGCGCCGTTTGCACCAGTTCGCTGGGCGTCATGTGCTCCGAGAGCAGCCACTTGCGCGTGGACTGGGTGCACAGCCGTTCGGGAGCGTCGTTGTCCGGCGCGTAGAAGTGCGCCTGCAGGTAGAAGTGGCCGCAGCCTGGCGCGACGGGCTTCACGCTGAAGACGTAGCCGGGAAAGGCCACCTTGCCCAGTACCTGGCGCATCTGGTCGGGCGTCATCATTACGAGGCCTCCCCCCGCAGCTGCGCATAGCGGCCCAGGAAGAGGTTGTAGGCCTCGTGCGGCGCCCAGGGAGTGATGGTGATGGACAGGCACGCAACGCCGGCGATCAACGGCCACTCGTCGTCGTGTGGCGGCATGAGGTCACGCTGCTCGGTGGCCAGCATCACGCGGTCGAAGTACTTCACGCTCTCGGGCAGCGGCAGCGGCACGTTGAAGCGCTCCATCACCGCCGCCTCGACGCGCTTCTCCACGCGCCGATATTCGGGCAGCAGCTCCTTTAGCGGACGCGGCATGTCGCCCACGAAAGCCTCGGCCGCGTCATGCATGAGCGCCGAGTAGGCGTCGGCGGGCGGCACGTAATACGACATCAGCACGCTGTGCTGGGCGACCGAGTAGAACCGGCGGGTGTGGCCGCCGAAGCGGCAGAGCTTCGACAGGGCAGCAGCCACGTCCGTGATGTCAAAGACGGACTGGGCCGGCGTCAGGAAGTTGAAATAGTTCCCACCGGCGGTCAGGATGTCGGGACGGGTGTTCATCGCTTGATCTCTTCGAGGAGTTGCATGGCGGCATCCAGGCGGGGCTGGACGAGCCAGCGCCAGATGCCGATGAGGCTGGTGGCGGAGAACACCAGGTGCTGCAGCTGGAGGCGCCAGTGCCCCGTCTCGCGGCCGAAGACCCACCAGACGGCATTGCTGGCCAGGAAGAGCACGAAGCCCCAACCCGCGTGCCGGCTGTTCAGGGCCAGCAGCAGCGCGCCGGCCGCGCCGAGGACAGCGCCGAGCGTCTCGATCCATTCGAGATACGTCATCGCGGAGGCCTCCGCGGTGCGGGGAGCTTGAGCGGCTCCATGCCGATGCGCAGCTGCGCATCCTGCAGCTGCTCGGGGCGCACCAGCTTCACGGACATGCGGGTGGCCCTGCGGTCAGGATCCTGGCGATACACGGTCTCGCCGTCCTCGTAGTGCTCTTCGCACACGAGGGCAGCGGCGAGCAGAGCCAGTGCCTTCTGAGCGTGGTCCATCGGCAGCACAAAATGCTGATAGCCGATCTCCAGGCAGCCCAAGGGCCCCGCGGGTGGTTTGCGGCCGGCCATCAGGGTCTCCCCCATCGAGCTGCGACGATCAGGCGGCGCAGCTTGGCCTTTTCATGGTTGGCTTGTTCGAGCTGGCTGCCGTTATCGAACAGTCCACCCACCAGAGACCATGAGCTGGCGAATACCTGGGCCTGGTACAGGATGGCATCGACGGTCGGCGCCTCCTCCGCCTGCTTGGTGCCGCCCGCCGAGAGGGGCAGCACCGGCTTGCCGTTGATGTACACCTGCTTGAGCTCTGCCCTGTCGATGACCCGGGCTGCATCCTCGCGGACTTCTTCGGCGGCCAGTTCCGCGGCGAGGCGCTCCAGCTGCTCGTAGGTGAATGAGTAGCCTCGGACGGCGCGCATGGGCGGCGGCGAGAACGAGACTGCGCCGACCTCGGCAGGCAGCTCGGACAGACGGCTCCCGTTCACGGTGCGATCCTCACGTTGCGGTGCAGCCATTCCGCCGCGAGGCGGTTGACGCCGGCCCACTGAAGGGGCAGGAAGTGGTGATTCCAGACAGGCACCGTGTCCGTCTGCAGCGCCTGCGCAAGCTCCTCCTGCAGAGCGGTGCAGCACAGGTGCACGCCGAAGGTGTCGGGCACCCCCGTGTCCACGTTGTGCTCGAAGACATCCGCCGCGAGGTGAGCGCCGCACTCGGGGCACCGAATGAACTCCGGCAGGTCCAGGCAACCCGCGCGCGAAAGCACTGCTGGGCCAACACCCAGCCGGGCCCGCGCCTGCGCGAACTCGACCACGGTCGCCAGCTGGGCCCGCTGCGTGAGTCGGTGGATCTCGATGCGCAGCCTCACCTTGGCGAGGCTGCACGCGGTTTCGGCATGGAAAGGGTGGTTCATTCGCCCTTCTCCTCGCCGCGCCCGAAGGCGCCGTTGCAGAAGCTGAGCAGGGCGATGCCCACGAAGACGCCCGCAGAGAAGGCGAGCGCGCAGCTGGTGAAGGTGCCGAGCGTCATGACGTCACACCGCAGCCAGGTCAAGGGCGATGGCGATGTAGTCGCCGCTGTGCTCGTCGCGCTCGTAGAAGCGGATATAGGGCTTGCTCGACGCCACCTTCATGGAGTCGCCGATGGCCTTCATGGCGTTCTGCCAGCGCGGATCATCGATCTGCAGCCGGCGCAGCCCCAGCACGCGGCCAGTGTTGATCTTGCCGGCCTGGTCGACGTCGAAGGCGTCATTGATCAGCGCCTTGATCTCGGCCTTCGAGCCTTTGCTCCATTCCTGAATGCACTCGTCCACCAGAACCTTGGCTGCCTGCAGCCGCTCGTCGAAAACGAGCGTGTCCTGGATCTGGCGCACCACCTTGTAGCGGCCGTCGAACGTCATCAGCGAGACGTTGCCCTTGGCGCCGCCCGTCTTCGTGTCGTACTCGGCCAGGCTGCGCTCGATGAACTCCTGTACGGCCGCCATCGAGTTCAACTTGAACGCCGTGAGCTTGGCCTGTTCATCCTTCGCCATGGCCACCAGGGCCTCCACAACCTGGGTGCGGTCCTTGTCGATGGGCTTGATCTTGGAGATGGGGATGAACGAGCCCTTGGCGTCTTCCCAGTAGCCCGGGGGGATGTCTTTTTTGGACATGGGGTTTCCTTTCGGAGGGTGGTGGATCAATGGATGGGGGCGCCAGCCGGCGCGGTCCCGCGGGCGGACATCGCCAGCTGCATCGCAGCCGTCATGGCCGTGTTCGCAGCGGACTGCGTGCAGCAGGGGTGCTGCATGCGCGATAGAGGGTCAGCAGCGCACTGAGCCCCACGTGGTGATGCTGGCCGTTCAGGCAAGCGCCCAGCTGCTCGATCAGGGCCGTCACTTCGGCTTCGGTCTTTGGGTCGGGCATGGCGCCTCCTAGTGAATGGTTTCCATCAGCTCCAGCAGCGTCATGCCCTGGAGCACCGTGCACCGCGGGGTGACGCAGTACTCGTAGTGCAGCCCGCCCTCCGCCAGCCGGCGCTCGCAGCAGCCGGACTTGTGGAGGTTGCGCATCGTGTTGCCGAGGTGCGTGCCGAACTCGCGCCAGGCACGTTCCTGGGCGAGCAGCTCGGTCACGCTCCACCAGCCGCCTGCACGCAGGAGGTGCAGCCAGACCTGGCGGGTGCGGTCCACAGCGGTGGACATCAGCCGCCCCTCCCGAACAGCACGCGCAGCCGCCGCGCCAGGCGCGCCCAGCGGCTGCAGCGGTAGACCTCCACGGCGCCAGGCTCGAAGGGAAAGCGTGCCGCGCTCATGACCGGCCTCCACGGACGGCCGTCAGGTGTGCGCCGCCAGGCAGCACGAAGTCGATGTAGTCGCGGTGGGCATCAGCAATGGCCATCCGGCGGTCGATGCCGTAGAAGCGCATCAGCCGACGGGCGCGCCGCTTGATCCAAGCCAGCCGGGGCCGCTCGATGTGGATGGCGGGCATCACTCGGCCCCTCTAGGCTTGCGCGGTTTAACTTCGCGCGGCGGCGCAGGGGCGCAGGCGACCTTGTGGGGGCACTTCTGGCATGCCTGCCAGTGCTGCATCTCCCGCGGGTTGCTGGTGGGCGCGCTGCGCCATGCATAGGCCCTGCAGCGGTCTGCCGAGATCACCACGGGCTCGCCTCCGCCACCATCGCTCGTGAGATACGGGCAGGTGTAGTGCCCAAAGGTGTGGATCACCTTGTCCGCAACGCGGCCTGTGCTGGCCTCGCCGCTGCCGTACTTGCCCTTGGCGTTCAGGACGATGCTCAGCGTTGCGTGGCTGATGCCCAGCAGCGCTGCGACCTCGTAGTGCTTCATGGCGCTGCAGCGATCCACCAGGATCTTGAACCAGGGCTCCTGCGTGTAGCTCACGGTGCGCGGCTCCTTGCCTTGGCGCGGATGTCCGGCGGCGTGGGGCCCAGGTCGACCATCAGGCCGTAGCGCTTGGCGCCCTTGATGCGCCGGTCGCTGGGCTGGATGGCCAGAGGGCACTGCCGTGACCAGGCGAGCAGCAGTTCGCTGGCCCGGGTGCGCGCGCGTCCAACGTCCTGGCCTGCGTCCACCAGCAGGTTGGCAGCCTCCTCCGCGGTGAGCACCTTGCGGATGCACAGGAGCTTCCACAGCCGGCCGGCGAAGGGCTCCACCTGGTCGGCGGGCGTCATCGGGCCGTGCGCAGCCTTGTGCAGGCTCGGCAGCAGCTTCTTGGCCCCCCGCACGGCTTCACAGCCAGCAGGCGTCAGTCGGTACTGAAGCGGTGCGGTGTCCGGGACACCGGGCTGCGGTGCCCGCTCGATCAGATTGGCTCGCACCATCCCGTTGATCGCCGCGCGCCCGGCGGAAGTACTTCGCAGAGAGGGCACCCAGACAGCCAGGGCACCTTCGTTGAAGGTCAGATTCGAATCGGCGTTGCGCGCCTGCAGCGTGAGCAGAGCAACGGCAACCTGCCATGTCTTGACCGGTCCCATCTCAAGCCCCCGCCCGGCCGAGAGGTGCCGGCTTGAACTCGCTCACCAGGCGCTTGTTGGCGATCTGGCTTGCCTCGACCTTGCTGAGGCTGTTTGCCTGGGCCCACGCCTCAATCAGCGGGATCGCGTTCAGGACGCCGCGGATCATGCCTTTCGACTGGCGGTGGATCTCTTCGATCACACCGTCATCGACCGCCACTTCGCACTTGGCCTGCACCGTGGAGCGAACGTCCGCGATGTCCAGCGGCTTCAGCTCAACGTCGCCACCGACGCGGCTGCCGATCCAGCCGTGAGCGTCGACCTTGAGGCCCAGCTGCTTCATGCCGACGAGCACGCAGACGATGCCCGTGACATCGGTGATGTCGCGCAGGGCCTCCATCAGGTCGATGGTCAGCTTCGAGCCCGCACCCTTGAACAGGTGGTCCGCTTCGTCGATCACGATGGGCGTCTGGTGCACACCCAGGTGGGCGATGCACGCGCTCTGGATCTGGTGGACGCTGCCGCGGGGGTCGAGGCCCAGGGCGGACGCCAGTTCAGCGAGCATCGACTTGGTCCGCCATGTGCTCTTCGCACGCAGGAAGACGCCGCCGATGTCCACCGTCCACCGATTCGTCAGTTCGCTCTTGCCGATGCCGTAGGGCCCGTACACCACAAGCAGGCCAGCCTCGCGCGCGCCCCGCCCCTCGACCTGTTTGAACCGCTGCTGCAGCGCCTTGTAGTTCGCCGTTTTGACGAATCCTGGCTTCATGATCACAATCTCCTTGTCTGTGGCATCACCACGTTTGCAGGCACGCTCGGTGAAGGTGGCCGCCTTCACCGGGCACTCTTAAAAATCGCTTCGTTCTCATCCCACGCCAGGCCACGGCCCTGGAAGTACTCGGTGAGACCTGCGTACTCCGCACCCGTGACGTAGCCCTGCACCCATTGGGTGTCTTCCCCTGTCCATTCGCTGCGGTGGCACATCAGCCACTCGTAGCGGTCGCTCGCCGATTCAAAGAAAGGCCGCCTCGTGGCCGCTTGCGCCTCCACGATCTCGTCGGGGGAAGTGGGGAGGGTCTCGGCAAAGGAAGCGCCCACGACGATGGGCACCAGCACCTCGGGGGCGCTGGGCTCGAGCAGCAAAAGTGATTCGGCGAGCGGGGGACCGCTGATCTCGCGCAGGGCGACCTCGACCTTTTCTTCCAGACGCTGCACGCGGCGCTTGGCGCGCTGTTCGCGTGCGTGGTCGATGACCGCCTTCGGGAAGTAGTCGCCTTTGCGGCCGTCCCACTTGGCTTGGCACACGAACTGGCCGTCCGTCGTGTAGATCAGCACGAAGGTCGGGTCGTGGATGTCGTAGCGGACGGAAACAAGCTTGCCGTCCACGGACATGCCCATCAGCTCGTCGGCCGTGTAGTCCTGGTTGAACAGCGACACCAGGCCGCGCGTGGCCGTCCGCAGGACCGAGGGCATGAACGTCATGCGCAACTGCTGTACGTCCAGCTTCACCTGCAGCTCGGGCTCGAACATCGCCTGCCAAGCTTCGTCCGGCGTCATGCGCTTGCCGTCCGCGCGGCGAGGCAAGGCACGGTGACGGTGGTGGGCGTTGTATTCGGCGACGCCTGCCTCGACGGCATCCAGGAACTGCTGCCAGCTGGGCACCTTGGGCGTCAGCGCCACCACCTCGCCTGTGGACTCAGCGCGCTTGAGTGCGCGACGCTCCTTGTCGATGTCGGCCCGCACCTTGCGCAGCGTGCCCTGGTCGACGTCGCTGCCCTGGTACGAGCCGAAGCGCCGCGCCACGTTGATCATGTGGGTGCGCCAACTGCGCTCGATGAGGCCGTGGCCCTGGGGATGCCCCGCGATGCCGGTGTGGTGCTCGCTGCCCAGACGCTTCATGATGCCGTCGACCGGGCAGTCGAAGACCTTAGCCCGCTCGCCTGCGCCGTTGTCCGAGTAGACGATGGCCCACACGCCCGCATTGCCGACCGCGTGCCGCATGGCATCCCCCACCGCGATGGTGTTCTCTGAGAGTGAGGCCGACCAGCCGCAGACCCTGCGCGTGGCCGCATCGATCACGAGGGTGACCTCGGGCGCGAAGGGCGCGCCGTGATCGGGGTGGCGCACCTTGGCCTTGAAGGTGTGGCCGTCCACCAGGCAGACGTCCAATGGGCGCAGGCTGCTGGTGTCGCGTTTGCGGTAGGGCAGCTTGGCCGCTCGCTCCGATCCGCTGTGGCGCGCCTTGATCAGCTTGACCTTGTCGACCTTGGCAAGGGCGCGCCGGGCCCGGCCGTAGAGCTGTTCCCAGCTGTCGTAGTCGCGGCCGAGATCCTTGGTGACTTCCTTGGCAGCCACCGAGAGGTTGCGATACAGGGCGTTGCGCGAGTGATACCGCGCCAGCACCTCTGCCACGTCTTGATCGAGTGCCGCTACGACCTCGCGCGATTGCTCTGCAGGCAGCAAGCCTGTCCAGCCATCGGCCTGGTATTGGGCAAGCCAGCGGTACAAGGTGCGAGCGCTGACCGCTGCCGTTCGGGCCCGGCGATTCGCCAGGCGCGCAGCCGCCTGCAGCTCCGGGCTGGCTTTGCCGGTGAGCAGCTGCAGCGCCACGATCTGGCATGCCTTGTCACGGCCCTGCAGCGGGGCCAGTTCCAACGCCTGCTGGATGAGGGTGAGGCGCGCATCAGCGCAGGCCCGCTCCTGGTCGCTGGGGGGGCGGCGCGCAGCTGCCGCAACTGCCGGCAGCGATCCTGACTGGATCGGCATGGGAGCGGGCGCGGGAACGTCAGTCGTGTTCACCGGTATCGCGGCCACCTGCCTGACCAGGACCGCATTGCGCGTCTCCGTGGGCAGAGCGCTGCAGTCGTACTCCATCCCGCCTCCTCCCACGCGGCCAGAACGAGGGCGACTTGGCAGGCCGAGGCTGGTGGCGCGCTCCCGGGCCCGCCGCTCCGATGTCGGCATTCCGGGAAGCCCTGCAAGCTCGCGAGCAGTCAGCCAAAGGCTCACTTCGCGCCCCTTCCTACGCGGGTCCGCTTGCCGATGGCCTTCGGGTTGCGCGTCAGCTTCTCCGCCCGGTCTCGCGAGCGGCTGTACCGGGACGGCCAGATTTCTTCAGCTTTCTTACCAAGTGCGCCTGCAACGATCTTCTCGGCAGCCAACCAAGGGCGGTGCAGAACCTCATTGATATGGGCGTAGCCGTGTTTCTTCGCTAACCGCGAGAGGTTTGTGTCGGCCATTTCTAGGGCCGCTTTAACCTGTGCCGGGTGCCAATCCATCGGTTCTCCACCAATATGTGTTGATGGGCTCGATTATGAACACAGATTGGTTTTTATGCCACCGCACAGACATGCATCGGGTTATTCGATGCCGAAACAACACTGACCGGATTGACGACACCCTCCGGCGTGTCTAATCTGTGCGGATGCGCACAATTCGGGAACATGCTATGGATTCGGCCAACGTTTCAGGGCAGGCCACCCAGCCCGGCGCGCCCATTGCTGACCGAGTCGCAGAACTGCTCAGGGCGCAAGGCACGCGGATCCGGGCTCTCAGACAAGCTCAGGGAATGACCATCGAGGGATTGGCCGAGAAGGCGCAGTTGCACTTCAATACCGTGGGCCGGATTGAACGAGGTACATCAGAGGCCAGCCTGGAGCAGCAATTGGCGCTTGCCGATGCCCTGGGAGTGCCGCTCAGCCAACTCAGCGTCGCGCCCGCTTCCTCATCGGATGAGCGAACCCTGTCTGCTGAACTTGATGGAGAGGACTACGCATTGATCGAGATGCTCGACGTGCGGGTGAGTGGCGGCTCGGGCGCTATCAACGGTGGCGCCGAGACCGTAGGCCGCTTTGCGTTTGCGAAGTCCTGGCTGAATCAGAAGGGCATTCGGCCGACCGACGCTCGCATCGTTCGCGTGCGTGGGCGCTCGATGTCTGACCGCATAAACGATGGGGACATACTGCTCGTGGACGTGTCTTGCAACCAACTCACGCGCGAGGGGGTGTATGTGATCGAGTTGAACGGTGAGGACTACGTGAAGATCCTGCAGAGGGACTTCGTCACGGGTGGTGTGCGCATCGTCAGCTACAACCCGGAGTTCCCTCCGCAGGTTCTGTCTCCACAACAGGCGAACGAACTTCGCATCACCGGCCGAGTGGTCTGGCACGCAGGAGAACTTTGATGAAGGCGAGTCTTCTATTTTTCGCGTGCGCCCTTGCTGGTTGCGCTGCCCAACCCCAGGTCGAAATGGAGTGGGCAGCTCAGCGCGCAGACGCAGCGCCGTTTGGTGTCTCTCGGGATCGATGCGCTTATGAGTCAACGGCGGCCACCCAGGCTCCCGATTACTCCTACAGGTCAGCGCTCGGCCAAAGCTTGGATCAGCAGCGGCGCCGGGATGAGTTGTTCGTGCTCTGCATGCGCGCCCAGGGCTACGCCCAGCAGATCAAGCGTTCAGATGCACTCAAGGCGCAAGACGCGCATTGGGCCGAGCTGGAGAGGCAGTGGGAGGTCGCGCGTAGTGACCGCATCAAGGCACGAGCCGATCTAACCGCGAACCCCAATGGCCCGAACGCTGCAGAGTTGAGCGAGCGCATTCGTCAACTCAACCTCACGGTGCGCTCGCTCGAACGGCGGCTGAGCTACGCGCCAACGGCAGCTGTCAGCACCGACCATAATTCGACTGCCCCCGATTGACCCCATCGTCGGGCACGTGCTAACTTAAAGCGCTATCTCCGCGATCAAGGCCGACATCTGTCGGCCTTATTCGTTTTGGGCCCTCGCATGACGATCCGGCTCATGCGAGTCCCCACCACAGTCTGGAAGTTCGGCGCGCCGCTGGCCCTTGCAAGCGCGGGCCTGATGGCGCTCCTGGGGCAGTGGGAGCCGGACCACGCCAACCCCGGGCGTGTCTACGCCGACAACCTCGCCGGCGGCTTGCCTACTGTCTGCAACGGCATCACCAAGCACGTCAGCCCCTATCCGGTGGTGATCGGCGACACCTGGTCGCCCGAGCGCTGTGCCGAGGTCGAGCAGCTCGTCATCGAGCGCGGCCAGCTCACGCTGCTCGACTGCGTAAAGACGCGCATCGGCCAGAACACGTTCGATGCCCTCTCCTCCTTCGCCCACAACGTGGGCAGCCGCAACGTCTGCGAGTCTCGCGCTCTGGGTCTGATCAACACCGGCCGGCTCGCCGAAGGCTGCCGCGCCCTCGCCTTCACCTCCGAAGGTCAGCCCAACTGGAGCCTGGTGCGAACCGGGCGCATGCTGCCCAACGGCAAGCCGGAATACCGCTTCGTCCAGGGACTGCACAACCGCCGCAAGGCAGAGGCCGCGTGGTGCATCAAGCCCGATGGAGCGAAGCCATGACCGGATTCAAGTCTTACCTGTGGGCCGTCGTTGCCATGCTGGTCTTCGCGGCCATGCTCTTCGGCCTCGGCGCCTTGGCCTACCACGCGGGCGACAGCGCCGGCCAGACGCGTGAGCGCGTCGTCTGGGTCAAGAAGGAGCGCGACCAGGCCCAGGCCTTCGCCAAGCAGCTCGACGCCGAAGTCAAGCGCGCCCAGCAGGCCTCGGCCGCACTGAACCGCAGCCTGATCGCCCTCAACGATTCCTATGCAGCCCTCGAAGGGAAATACCGTGATGTTCTGGCTCGCGTGCCTCTGCTCGCTCCTGCTGTTGTTCGCCCTGTCCGTGTGGCTGGGGGTGCGAGCAGTGGGCCACCGACTGCCGCTCAGCCGGCCAGCGCTGACGCAGGCCCTGACGACCCGCAGCGCGGCGGTGTCGATCCTGATCGTTTTCGCCTCAGCCTTGCTGCTGTATGGATGTGGAACAGCTCGCTCGCCGGTGCTGACGTACCGGCCCATACCTGCGGATCTGCTGACACCTCCGAGCAAGCCTGTGCTGCTGACTCCGGCCTCAGCCTCGCCGACGCCTGGGCCAACCACCACGCCAATGCCAAGTCCTGCGCGACCGACCGCACCCGGTTCCGTGCGCTGATCGAGTTCCTTACCGAGAGCCCCACGCAATGAGCGCACCCGACGAACTGGACCGCAGACAGGAGTTGATCCTGCTGGGCCGCATCCATGGCCTGGTCGAGTCGCTCAAGACCGGCCAGGACGTGACCAACATGCGTATCGATGACCTGGCGAAGCGGTTCGACGCGCGGCTCGATGGCATCGACGCGCGCCTGCGGACGGTGGAGCAGCGAGCGGCCGTCGCCGGCGCCGTGTCGGGTGGAGCCATGGCGGTGGGCACCGCGCTGATCCTCGAGGGCCTCAAGATGTGGCTGCGCGGCAGCGGCGGCGGCGGCGGCCCGTTCCTGGGCCCCTGAGCGATGGCGCACGGCTCGGAGAAGCGCGCCACGCTGCGCGGCCTGTACGTCTACCAGCGCCTGTCGATGGAGATTGCCTGCACCAAGGCAGGCGTTCCGAAGTCGACGGGTAATCGCTGGAAGGCCGAGGCCAAAGCCGAGGGCGACGACTGGGACATGGTGCGCTCGGCCATGGCGCTGGGCGACGAGAACTTCGCCACCATGGGTCGGCGGCTACTGGAGGACTATCTGGTGCAGCACCAAGCCACGATGGACATGCTGCGCGATGAACAGGGCCTGAGCGCGCTCGACCGGGCCCAGACGCTCGCCAGCATGAGCGACTCCTTCGGAAAGACGATGGCGAGCTTCCGCCGGCTCTCGCCCGAGTTAAACCGCCAGGCCATTCAACTGGAGGTGCTGCAGCGTATGGCCGCCTTCGTGCAGCAACGCTTCCCCCAGCACGTCGCGGCCATGCTCGACCTCCTGGAGCCCTTCGGCGAAGAGCTGGCGAAGGCGGGTTAAACCGTGGCGAAGAAACCGGGCAAGGAGTTCTTCGAAGGGCTGGCGCAGCTCGCCGAGCAGCTGCGCCGCCAGATCGACGCCAACCTCGACGGCTGGGACATCTCGCCGGAGGCCGTGGCCGAGCGGCGCCGCAAGGTGTTCGATCCGATCAGCGGCTATGAGTACTGGGACCGCACCTACTTCCCGCACTACGGCACGGCGGAGCCGAGCGAGCTGCACAAGTACCTGTACGAGCGCCTGCCGCGCATCGTGGCGACCAAGGCCGGTCAGCGCGACGCCATCGCCGCGCCGCGGGGCGAGGCCAAGTCCACGAAGGTCTCCATGTCCTTCGTGCTGTGGACCGTCATCACCGGGATCAAGTGGTATCCGGTAATCGTGATGGACGCCTTCGAGCAGGCGGCGGAAATGCTCGAAGCCATCAAGGCGGAGCTGGAAGCCAACCCGCGCATCGCGGGCGACTTCCCCGAGGCCGCGGGCCAGGGCAAGGTCTGGCGCGCCGGTGTGATCGTCACGGCCAACGGCCGCAAGGTCGAGGCCTTCGGCTCGGCCAAGAAGATCCGGGGCCGCCGCCACGGCGCTCACCGGCCCGACCTGGCCATCATGGACGACATCGAGAACGACGAGAACGTCCAGACACCGGCGCAGCGCGACAAACTCGCCAAGTTCGTCACGGCGAGCGTGCTCAACCTCGGCCCGCCCGACGACAGCATGGACGCCATCATCATCGGCACCGTGTTGGCCTACGACTCGGTCCTGGCCAGGTTCCTGAAGAACCCGATGTGGCACGGCAAGGTCATGAAGGCCATCATCCAGTGGCCGGATGACATGGACCGGTGGGACACCTTCGAGGGCCTGCTGCTCAACGCCAGCTCTCCTGATGAGGGCATGGCATCGGCCATGGCTTTCTACGAGGAGAACCGGGCAGCGATGGACAAGGGCGCCAAGGTGTCCTGGCCGGCGCTGCGCCCGCTGGTCAAGCTCATGATCAAGCGGGCTCGCGAAGGCCATGGCGCCTTCGACAGCGAGCAGCAGAACGACCCCACGGCCGGCGACGACGCGCCGTTCGCCAACAGCATCCACTTTTGGGTCAACCGGATCGCCGAGTGGATCTTCTACGGCGCCGTGGATCCTTCGCTCGGGCGCCAGGGCAAGGGGCGCGGCAGCAAGACCGACCCCAGCGCCATCGGCGTGGCGGGCTACCAGCGGACGCTGGGAGTCATGGATGTGGTCGAGGCCAAGATCAAGAAGCGCACGCCCGACCGGATCATCAGCGACATCATCGAGCTGCAGCAGGAGTACTGCTGCATCGTGTGGGGCGTCGAGGCCGTCCAGTTCCAGGAGTTCCTGCGCACTGAGCTGGTCAAGCGCAGCGCGGCGGCCGGCGTGCCGGTGCCCGCGCGCGCCCTCACGCCGATCACCGACAAGGATCTGCGCATCGAAAGCCTGCAGCCCCACATGCACAACGGGCTGATCCGGGTCCACGCCAGCCAGTCGACCCTCATCGACCAATTCCGCCACTTCCCCAACGCCGACCACGACGACGGGCCGGACATGGTCCAGATGCTGTGGATGCTGTGCGTGACGGGCGGCGTTGCAGCAGCTGCACAGGGCGGCATTGCCGCCACCCCAGCACAGACCGCGCGGGAGCGCTATGGCCGCCAGGCGGCCGGCATGTTCGGCCGCCGCCGTTGAAAGAGCCCATGACCTTCGAAGAACAGACTCTCCTCATCATCAAGGGATCCATCGCCGACCTGCCGGAGGCAGAGCGCCAGCGGGTGGAGACCGCCGAGCGGCACATCCGCGCGCTGATCCAGCAGGACAAGGGCGCGGCCGTCATGGCCATGGCACTGATCGGCGCCGAGCTGGACGCGGGGCGCTGACCATGGGCTGGCTCCAGCGTTTAACCGAAACCTTCGGCGCCCTCGCCGCGGCACAGCCCGCGCCCGAGCCAGCGCCGGCCCCAGCACCGCCTGCGGCGCCGGTGCGCGAGGCGGCTGCGGCCCAGGACACGGCCGACGAGCCGGGCTTTACCCGACTGACCGGCAACGGCACCGGCCGCGGCACCGAGCGCGACCTGGCGCCGCTGGCGCAGGACCGCATGGTCAAGCTCGCTGAGTACCTCTGGCAGTCGAACCTCCTCGCCAACCGGCTGATCGAGCTGACGCTGGCCTACCTGCTCGCCGAGGGCGTGACGCTCCAGTGCAAGGACGATGAGCACCAGAAGAGGCTCGACCGCTTCTGGAACGACCCCATCAACAACTGGCCGCTCAAGCTCGAGCCGCGCGTGCGCGAGCTGTTCCTGGCCGGCGAGCAGTGCTACATCTGCCATGTGAACGAAGCCAACGGCATGGTGCGCTTGGGCTACCTGGACCCACGCCAGATCGGCACCGTGGTCATGGACCCGGACAACATCGAGCAGCCCATCGGCGTCGTGACGCGGCGGGACGCGCGCGGGCGGTACAACAAGTACCGCGTGGTGGTGCTGGGCAAGGACGAGGAGCTGTTCAGTCGGCGCACCGCCGAGATCCGCGCGAGCGACTTCACCGACGGCGATTGCTTCCTCTTCCAGATCAACAAGCTGCCGAGCGGCACGCGCGGCCGCAGCGACCTGCTGGGCCAGATGGACTGGCTGGACGCCTACGACAACTTCCTGTTCGATGAAATCGACCGCATCGGCTTCCTGCGCTCCTTCGCCTGGGATGTGACGATGACCGGCGCCGACGACGCAGCCGTGAAGGAATTCGAGAAGAAGTTCAAGGCGCCGTCACCCAACAGCACGTTCGTCCACAACGACCAGATCAAGCTGGAGGCGAAGTCGCCCAGCCTGCAGGCCGCTGACACCAGCACCAGCGCGCGCCTGCTGCGCAATCACGTTCTGGGCGGCGCCACCGTGCCCGAGCATTGGTTCGGCGGCGGCGGCGATGTCAACCGGGCCGCCGCCTCGGAGATGGGCGAGCCCACCTTCAAGGTGCTGACGAGCCGGCAGACGAAGCTGAAGTTGATGTTGGAAGAGATCGGCCGCTTCGTGCTGATGCATGCCGACCGCTCCGGCGGCGAGCCGGACTGGAGCGACGAGCGCTGGCAGGTGACGGCGGTGTTCCCGGAGCTGATCAACGCCGATCTGACCAAGTTCGCCGCCGCAATGCAGGGGGTGGTCAGCGCCGTGGTGATCCTGATCGACAAGGGCCTGATGACCCAGGAGACGGGCTTGAGCATGGTGGCTGACGTGGCCCAGCGCTTCGGCCAGGAATTCGACGCCAAGGCGGAGCTGGAGGCGGCCCAGGAAGAGTTCCGAGAGCGCGAGACGGCGCGTGCCGCGGCGGACACGTTCAACCTGCCGGCGGATCTGCGGGCAGAGCAGCAGCGCCAGCAGGCCGGAGCCGGCGGCGCGGGCGCGCCCACGCCGGCGCCCGCCCCGGCTGCATGACGCCTGAGCAGAAGTCCTTCCAGGCCGCGCTCGCCGAGCGGCTGCGCCAGCGCGCACGCACCATGCTTGCCGGCGAAACCCAGGTGCTCAAGCAGCTCGCGCAGGCGCGCACCGAGATCCTGACCATCCTCGCCGGGTTGCCCAGCGACTACCAGCAGTGGCAGCTCTCCCTCCTGGTCGGCCAGATCACCGAGGTGCTCGATGGCGCCACGGGCCGGGCCGGCGCGTTGTTCGACACCACCGCCCGCGACATCTGGCAGCAGGGCGAGGACTTCATCGACAAGCCACTCGCCGTGATCGGCCGGGCCGTGGAGTTGCAGCTGCCCCTCCTCGACACCCGCGTCCTGACGGCGATGCGCAGCTTCGGCCAGCTGCGCCTCAAGGACGTGGGCAGGGAAGCAACCAGCAAGATCGGCGCGCAGCTCAGCCAGGTCACCATCGGCGCCCGGCCGGTGCAGGACGCCGTGCGCGCCATCCAGGCCCAACTGGCTGGCCCGACGCCGGTGCGTGCGACGACCATCGTGCGCACCGAGGTTGGACGCGTCTTCGCGGTGGCCAGCGAGGATCGGCTGGAGCAGGCGGCCGACTTGGTGCCGGAGCTGCAGAAGCAATGGCGGCGCAGCGGCAAGATCCACAGCCGGTGGACGCACGACCTGATGGACGGTCAGGTCGTGGGCGCCAGGGAATCCTTCAAGGTGCCCAACCCGGGCGGGGGCTTCGACATGATGAAGTGCCCCCACGATCCCCAGGCCCCGGCCGAGCAGGTGATCAACTGCGGATGCGTGGCGCTGCCGACGATGAAGGGGTGGCAGGTCATGACGCCGGGCGCCAAGCCATTCACCAAGAAAGAACTGCAGCTCGACGGAAGAAAGGCTGCTCTGGACCAGGCGGCGAAGCGCGCCGGCCGGCGCCGGGAGGGTGGCTGATGGCGCTCAGGCCGTAGGAGCCGCGATCCGGGTAAGACGCCACCAGGGTATGGAATTTTCCGGCGCGGCCCGCCAGCGCCCGGTTAGCCCGGAGTTAAACGTATCGGCGGGGCCGGGTGGCGATGTGGAATCCGGCCATCGGGCGTGGTAGCCTGAAAACGCCCCCTCAGGGCCCCTGGCCGACACCTGTCGGCCTTATTTATATGTCGGCGCTCGCTGACAGTCGCTCCATCCCTTATCTGGAGCGACATCGATGTCCGACACCCCCCAGGCTGACAAGGCCGCCAAGGAGCTGACCGCCGCCGAGGCGGCCAAGCGCGTCAGCCGCCCGATCTACGAGCAGGCCCAGGGCAAGGATGAGTCCGGCGCCCCCATCCTGATCTCGAAGTTGGTCAAGCGTGCGCCTGTCAAGGTGGACGAGGTACTCAGCTTCAAGGATTACGGCACCCACGTCGTCGTGGTCACCACCGACGGCCAGAAGTTCAGCAGCCTGGACGGCAAGGACGCCTGATCGTCATGGTCAAGCTGATCCCGGCCGGCAGCGGCTTCGCCCGGCTCACCGAGGCGGTCACCACCGAGTACGGCCAGCTCATCGAGCTGGTGCGCCAGGCGGTGCAGGCCAAGGTCCGCGTGGCCGGCATCACCAGCGACTACTACGTCGACGTGCGCGGCATCTGGCCCGACCAGGTCGTGGTCAGCGTGCGCGGTCGCCTCTATGCCTACGCCTACACCCTGGGCGCCGACAACACCGTGGTGGTGGGCGACGGCCAGGAGGTGGTGGCGAGTTACCAGCCGGTGGCGGCGGTCGATCCGGCGGCGGTGCGCGAATCGGTGCACCAGCAGGGTTCGACGTTGCTGTCATCCCATATGACGGTTGGCGTTCTGGGTGGGTTGTCGACGCAAAGCGCGCAACTGCAGCACTTGGTGCAGGCCGAAGCGTTCCGCGAGGCCACGGACGGCTCCATCCAGGTCACGCTCCTGCGGGCTGGCCGCTCGATCAACAACAACTTCTACCCGGACGCCGTGCTGCGCGAGTCCGCACCGCAGTTCGAAGGGGTGCGGGTCTTCGTCA
Organism: Pseudacidovorax intermedius; assembly: GCF_001476815.1. Classification (GTDB taxonomy): domain Bacteria; phylum Pseudomonadota; class Gammaproteobacteria; order Burkholderiales; family Burkholderiaceae_C; genus Xenophilus; species Xenophilus intermedius_A. Next base: position 96,962 of record NZ_LDSL01000064.1, read on the forward strand.
AGAGCGACGACGAGCACACCAGCGGCAAGGGCAAGGACGTCCGCAATCTGATCGGCGGCGTCTACGGCGTCCGCTTTGTCGAGGGCAAGGGTGCCGACGCGGGCGCGCTGGTCGGCACCTTCAAGCCGCTGGACCCGAAGGACGCCGCCGTCGTCAAGATGACCGAGGCGGTCAAACGCGGCCTCACCGGCCTGCTGGGCCTGTCCATCGACGCAATCGCCCAGACCAAGAAGCGCCAGCAGGGCCGCGAAGTCCTGCGCGAGGCGGCCAAGTTCCTCAAGGTTCATTCCGTCGACCTGATCGTCGAGCCGGGCGCTGGTGGCGGCCTGGATCGTCTTACCGAAGCCACCGCCACCGACATCTCCCCCAACTCCCCCGAAGGAAGCACCATGCCCCTGTGGAAGCAGCGTCTGCTGGAGGCCATCAAGGCCAAGGATCCGGCCGCCCACGCCAAGATCGACCCCGCCACCATCGGCGATGACGACCTGGTCAACCTGCACGAGTCCGTCTGCGGCTCCCTTCTGGCCCCGCCCGGCGCCGACCGGGTGACCGAGGCCGCCCGCGGCGACGACGCGCCCGTGACCCGCGCCGACCTGGCGATGCTCCAGGTGCGCCAGGCCGCCGCGGTCAAGATCACCGGCAGCAAGCTGCCGCAGCTGGCCAAGGACCGCCTGGCGGCCAACTTCGCCGGCATGGAGCGCTTCACCGAGGCCCAGGTGGACGATGCCATCAAGAGCGAAGGCGAGTATCTGGCCCGGTTCACCGAGTCGGGCTCCGTTCGTGTGCCGGCGTTCGGCAACATCGAGGTCGGCGACCGAAGCGCCCAGATCAAGGACATGCTGGACGCGTTCTTCGATCCGGCACACAAGGACCACCGCAACATCCAGTCGTTCCGCGAGGCCTACGTCGAGATCACCGGCGACCGCCGCGTGACCGGCCGCATCGAGAACTGCGACCTGTCGCGCCTGTCCGAGAGCCTGGGCATCATGCGCGAGTCGGTCAGCAGCAGCACCTTCTCGGCCGCGCTGGGCGACAGCATCACGCGGCGCATGCAGGCCCTGTACCTGGGCATGGTGGACCTGGACACCTGGAAGAAGGTGGCGACCTGGGGCCCTGTGAATGACTTCCGCACCCAGGAACGCATCCGCATCGGCGGCTATGGCAACCTGCCCGCCGTGGCGCAGGGCGGCACCTACCAGCCGCTCACCACCCCGGGCGACGACAAGGCCACCTACGCGGTGACCAAGCGCGGCGGCACCGAGGACGTGACGCTGGAGGCGATCAAGAACGACGACGTCCAGGCGCTGCGCCGCATCCCGCTGGAGCTGGCACTGGCCGCCAAGAACACGCTGTACGAGTTCGTGTTCGACTTCTACCGCGCCAACCCCACGATCTACGACACCAAGGCGCTGTACCACGCCGACCACGGCAATCTCTTCACGGCCGCGCTGTCCGCCGCCGAGTTCGTCGCGCACCGCCTGGCGATGCAGAAGCAGACGCGCGCCGGCAGCGGCAAGCGGCTGGCCACGGCTCCGGTCTCGATCCTGGTGCCCTTCGAATTGCAGGAGACGGCATTCAACCTGTTCGTGCGCAACCAGAACCTGGACAAGACCTTCGTGCAGTCGATCAACCCGGAGATCATTCCGGTGTCGTACTGGACCGACGGCAACGACTGGGTGACGGTCGGCGACCAGGCGCGCGCCCCGGTGCTGGAGATCGGCTTCCTGGACGGCCGCGAGGATCCCGAGCTGTTCGTTCAGGACATGCCCAACGTGGGCTCGATGTTCACCAACGACAAGATCACCTACAAGATCCGGCACATCTACGGCGGCAACATCCTGGTCGACGGCTGGAAGGCCACCACCAAGGCCGTGGTGGCCTGACGGCATGGCCCTGGTCGACTATGAGCAGCTCGTCGCGCGCCTGGTGGGCGGGCAGAACGCCGGCGTCGACCAGGGCGACATCGCCAGCGCCATCGCTCTGGCGGTGACGCGTTACAGCGCCGATCAGCCCCGTGTGCTGGTGCGCAACACCGCGTGGCTGCTCCAGGGCAACCTGGCGCCGCTGCCGGCGGACTGGGAGGTCGGCAGCGGCATCCTCTCGGTCGAGTACCCGGTCGGCCGCTACCCGGCACAGTTGATCGACGCCGAGGTCTACCAGGATGCCGGCGGCGCCCAGCTCGTGAGCATCGAGCCGCTGCCGGCCGCCGCGGTGGTGCGGGTGACCTTCACCGTTCGGCACCAGCTCGGCGCCCAGGCCGACACGATTCCCGAGGTGCACCGCGAGGCGGTTGCCAGCTACGCCGCCCACTCGCTATGCCGACAGTTGGCCGCGCGCTTCAGCGGCGAGCGGGAATCGAGCATCAGCGCAGACGGCAGCAATACGGACTCCCGCGCCCGCAACTACGCGGCGCGCGCGAAGGAACTGCGCGCGACCTACTACGGCGCCATCGGCAAGCCCGACCCCGCCTTGCAGACGAGCGGCCAGACCGCCGGGTCGGGCGCGACACCCGCTGCCGCGGTCGCCAGCTGGGAGGGACGGCCGCGCAACCGGCTCACGCGCATGGGGTCCGGCCTGTGAGCAGCCTGCATCTGAGCATCGGAGGCCTGGCGGCCATCAACCGTGGCCTGGCCGAAGATCCGGCCATGGCTCGGCGCGAGCTGTTGATCGCAATGACCGAGGCCACGCTGCTGGTCGAGCGCGAGGCGAAGGAGCGCATGCCGCGCGGCGCCACGGGCCTGACTGCGCAGTCCATCCAGTCCGATGCCTTCAGTACGCCGGCCGGCGTGCTGGGGGTGGTGAGCAGCTCGCTGCCGTCCGCTTCGGCCGTCGAGCTGGGCACGCGGCCCCACATGCCGCCCATGGATGCGCTGGTGCCCTGGGTTCGGGCGGTCCTCGGCGTGTCGCCGAAGCGCGAGCGCAGCGTGGCTTACCTGGTGGCCCGCAAGATCGCGCGGCGCGGCACGCCCGCGCAGCAGCCCTTCGCCAAGGCCATCGCGGCGACCGAGAGCCGGGTGCTGCGCATGTTCGAAGCGGCGGCCGGACGCATCGCCGCCCGCTCGGCAGGAGGCGCATCGTGAGCGGGCTGGCCGACATCCGCGCCGCGATCCTTGCCTCAGTGGGGGCAGTGCCCGAGGTGGGGCCGGTGCACGCTTACGAGCGATACATGCGCGAGGAAAGAGACTTCGCCGCGCTCTACCTCTACCAGCCCGCAGGCGCTCCGCAGCCCCAGGTTCGTGGCTGGTGGTTGAGGCGCTGGAGCACAGACGAGCGCTCGCCCAACGTGGCTCGCAGCATCGATGTGCACACTTGGCGCCTGCGCGGCTACATGGCCCTGGCTGATGCCGACGCCTCCGAGTTGGTGTTCGATGAGCTGATCGAAGCGATCCGTACCCGGATCCGGCACGACCCCACCTTCGGCGGTGTCTGCAACCCCGGCTCCGGTCTCGATGGCGACGAAGACAGCGGCGTGCAGGTCGGCGACGTCGGGCCGGTCAGATTCTGCGGGGTGCTGTGCCACTCCGCCGTCCTCACTTTCAAGACCTGGAGCTACCAATGAGCAGACGCACTTCCGGCCCGGCTACCTCCGAGGCACGCGAGCCGAACGAAAAGGGCGCGGCGCCGGCAGACGCCGCCGAGCTGCCGGACACCCCGGTGCCGGACGAGCACGCCGGCACCGGCGGCCTGTACGAGATCCGCGACGGCCAGCGCGTGCTGGTCGAGCGCACCGCGCAACCCTGAAGGAAGTTAAACCATGTCCCTGATCACGCGGCGCATGGCCATCCTGGCCAAGATCGAAGCCACCCTGGGCGTCGACGCCATACCCACCGGCGCGGCCGACGCGATGCTCGTCGGCTCCCCCAACCTGTCGCCCCTCGAAGGCGACGAGGTCGAGCGCGACATCGTGCGGCCGTACTTCGGTGCCGGCGGCTCGGTGCTCGCCACGCAGTTCCGCAAGCTGAGCTTTGCGGTCGAGTTGGCGGGCGTAGGCGCTGCCGGCGATCTTCCCGGCTACGCCGCGCTGCTGCGCGCCTGCGCCATGTCCGCCACCGTGGCGGCCAACACCAGCGCCACCTTCGCGCCGGTCACGGACGGGCTGGAGTCGCTGTCGATCTACGCCAACATGGACGGCGTGAACCACGCCCTGCTGGGCGCGCGCGGCAGCTACAAGCTCGACATCAGCGCCAAGGCTCTGCCGAAGTTCGAGTTCGAGTTCACCGGCGCCTACGTGCCGCCGGCCGACACGCCCCGCCCCGCAGCGGTCTACCCGAAGTTCCTGGCGCCGCTGCCCGTCAACAAGGCCAACACCACGCTCGCGCTGGACGGCTTCACTGCGGCGGCCAGCGCCTTTTCCCTGGACGCGGGCAACACGGTGGTCAAGCGCGACCTGATCAACGTCGACACCACCGAGATCACCGGCCGCAAGTCCACCGGGTCGGTGACCTTCGAGGCCACGCTGGTTGGCACCAAGGCGTGGGTGGAGATGGCCCGCGCTTCCGCCATCGTGCCGCTGGCGCTGCGCCACGGCCAGGGCGCCACCAACGTGGTGGAGGTGAAGTCGACCCGCGCGCAACTCGGCAAGCCCAGCTACAGCGACGTCGACGGCATCCAGATGATCACCATCCCGCTCGTGTTCGTGCCCGCGTCGGGCAACGACGAGTTCTCCATCATCGTTCGCTGACCATGGCCCAGAAACTCAAGATCAACGCCAAGCCCACCTTCTCGGCTCCTGTCGTGCTGCGCCTGGCCGCCGACAACGGCGAGGTCCAGGACGTGCCCTTCACCGCGATCTTCCGCCGCGTCAAGGGGAGCGAGGCCAACGCCATGCAGGCGCAGCTGGAGGCGCGCCAGCTCAAGGACAGCGAGCTGCTGGACAAGGTGCTGGCGGGCTGGGAGGGTCTGGAGGCCGAGGACGGCACGCCGTTCCACTTCACGCCCGAGAACAGGGCTGCCGCCCGCGAGGACTGGCCGACCTTCGAGGCGGCCATCGTCTTCGCCTACTTCAAGCACCAGGACGCGGCCGTCGTAAAAAACTGAAGGAGGCCGTCCGCTTCCTGTTCGGCGCACGAAGCGCCAGTATCCACGAGGAGCCCATCGATGAGGAGATTCGCCGCCAGGCTGCTCGGCTTGGTCTCGATGCTGAGCGCCTGGTGCGCGAGCCCACCCGGCAGGACGGCGCCGGCTTCGAGTTGTGGGAGGAGCACGTCGCCGCGTTCCAGGTGTTCTTCCTGTGCGCCCGCCAGTGGCGCTTCAGCCTGGGCTTCGGCTCAGTTTGGTATGAGGGCCTGGATCTCGCTGCGGTGGACGTGGCGATGCGGCGCCTGGGTGTCCCCGATGAGCGGCAGGAGGAGCTTCTGTTTCAGCTCCGGGTGATGGAGGAGGAAGGAAGGGCCGTGCTCAACGGCGCGGGCTGACGAAGTTGTTCAGCACCAGCAGAGGCACGATCACGATGGGCGAGACCAGCGCCAGCATCAGCCACCAGGTGGGATGCGACAGGCAGAACAGCAGGCCGAGGAGCCAGAGGGACAGCCACTTCATGATGGGCGGACTGTAGCGCATTGACCGCCGCGCCGCGCGCCGGCAGACTTGGCACTCCAGACGACAGAAAAGGCCGACACGCGTCGGCCTTATTCATTTGGGCGTTGCCCTCGACCATAGACAGACGATGGCAAACGAGCGGCAAGTCGGAATTCGGATGACGGTGGATGCAACGTCGGTCTCGACGCAGCTCCCCGCAGCCGGCGCGCAGTTCGACCGCTTCGCCGCCACCACCGAAGCCTCGTCGCGGCGCGCCACCCAGGCCGTCGCCCGCGTCAACATGTCGGTCACGGACCTGGTGCGCGGCGCCGCGGGCCTGACCGTCGTGGCCGCAGCCGTGGGCACTGTCACCTCCGCCCTCAGCGAGCTGCCCCAGCGCGGGCTGGCCTTCACCAGCGAGGTGGAGGTGGCCCAGCTGGGCATGGCCGGCATCCTGCGCTCGATGACGGCCGTCAACGGCCAGCAGACCCAGTGGAATGACGCCCTGCGGATCTCGGGCGACATCATCGGCAAGCTCAACGACGACGCCCTGCGCACCGCGGCCAGCAGCCAGGAGTTGGTGGGCGTGTTCCAGGCACTGCTCGGGCCGGGCCTGGCCGCGCGCATGACGCTGGACCAGGTCCGCGAACTGACGGTGGTGGGCACCAACGCCGTCAAGAGCCTGGGCCTGTCCGGCGGCCAGGTGGTGCAGGAGCTGCGCGACCTGGTGCAAGGCGGCATCACCGCCTCTGGCTCGTCGCTGGCCACTGCCCTCGGCCTGAAGGACGAGGACATTGCCAAGGCCAAGGCATCGAGCGAGGGCCTGTTCGCCTTCCTGATGTCCCGGCTCAAGGGCTTCAAGGACTCCAGCGAGTCCTATGGCAGCACGCTCAAGGGATCCTTCGAGCAGCTGCAGGAAGGCGCGACGCGCCTGGCCGCCGACGGCATGAAGCCGCTGACCGACGAGATCAAGAAGGCGCTGCAGGGCGCCTCGGACTTCCTCGTCGTCACCAATGCCGCCGGGCAGCAGCAGATCAACCCCACTCTCGTGGCGGGCCTGCAGCACTACGCCGAGTCGGCGGCCAAGGCCCTGTCCGTGGGCCGCGACGTCGTGCAGCAGCTGTGGGAGCACCGGGAAGCCATCGGCCTGCTGATGGCGGCCTACAAGGCCTTCCGCATCGGTCAGTGGGCCGCGGAGGCCGCCGCCGCCGTCCAGGCCAAGATGGAGCTGTCGCAGGCGGATCGCCTCGCGCGCGTGGAGGCCGCAGCCAGCCAGGCCGCGGATGCCCAGGCCGTGACCAGCAGCCGTGCCAAGGTGACGGCGCTGCTGGCCGAGCTGGCGGCCAAGCAGGCCTCGGCCGAAGCCGACGTCGCTGCCGCTGCGGCGCAGCGCGCGCAGCTGGTGGCGACGAACGAGGCCATCGCCATCTCGCGCGCCGAGGTGTTGGCGAAGATGGAGTCGGCCCGCGCCACCATGGCCCAGGCCCAGGCGCAGATCCAGGCGGCACAGGCGGCCGGCGCGCAGAGCTTCGCCCTGGCCGCGGTGCGCGACGGCACCGTGGCCCTGTCCGCGGCCCAGCAGCGGCACGCCGCGCTGATGACCGAGCTGGCGGTGCTGGGCCAGCAGCAGGCGCGGGTGAATGCGCAGATCACGGCCACCACCGTCGCCCAGGCAGCAGCCCAGGACGCTGCTGCTGCGGCGGCAGGCCGGCTGGGCGCGGCCACCGGCGCGGCCTCCCTGGCCAGCCGCAGCTTCGGCTTGGTGGTCGGCGCCCTCGGCGGGCCCGTCGGCATCGCCATCATGGCCGTGGCCGGTCTCGCCATGTGGCTGTACCGGCTGAAGTCGGCCGCCGACGACGCCGCCAAGACGGGCCTGCAGATCCAGCGGGCCGAGAAGGATGCAGCCAGCGGCAAGGTGCCGGAGATGCGCGACGTGGCGGCCATGGAGGCCGAGCTGTCGCGCTGGAAGGATCGGCGCGATGAGCTGATTGTCTCGGGCAAGAAGAGCATGACCGAGTGGGTGAACGGTGCCCCGGTTAAATCGACGGTCGAGAGCCTGGACGCTGGCATCGCCAACCTGGAGGAACGGCTGGGCAAGGTCCGGGCGGCCTCCACCGGCGCGGCGCAGGGCCAGCAGCAGCTGACGCTGACGGTTGAGGGCGCGCGCCAGGCCTGGCGCAAGGCCAACGGCGACGTGAAGACGTCCGCCTCCATCCAGGAGGAGTACACGCAGAAGCTGCACGGCTCCCAGACGGCCTTCCAGCAGTACCTGGCCGTGCTGGAGAAGAACGGCGCCACCGAGTCCACGATCCAGGAGGCGCGCAAGCGCCAGGCGCTGGACGAAGCTGGCCTGAAGGCCGAGCGCGACAAGGCGCTCAAGTCGCTCAGCGCCGACGGCGTGTCGACCGAGAAGCGCGGCCTGGAGGCGCAGATCGCCGCGGTCGAGAAGGGCTATAAGCTCAAGGCGCTCGCCATCACCGACGGCATGGATGAGGTGGACAGCCTGGTCAAGCGCGACCTGATGTCGGACTACGCTGCCGTGGGCCGGCGCCGCGAGCTGCAGCTGCTGGACCTGAAGAACCGCGAAGACGCCCTGCTCCAGAAGATCGCGCTGAAGCGCAAGGAAAAGGACTCCGAAAAGGAGGTCGCCTCCCTGCAGGGCGAGCTGGCCGAGTTGCCCGCCCAGCGGCGCAACATCGACAGCAAGGCCGCGCGCGACCAGGAAGAGCTGCTGGTGGCGCCGCAGATCGCCCAGCTCAAGGCCCTGCGCCAGACCATCGACGGCGTGCGCGACCAGGCTACCGAGCAGGAGCGTGCCAACGCCGTGATCGGGAAGGCCAAGACGGCGGTAAACGACCTCACCATCGCCTATCTCGAGCGCCAACAGGCAGAGCTTGAGGGTTCTCAAGGCAGCACTGCCTACGTGGCTGCCCTGGAGGAGCGCATCGCGGCCGAGAAGCGCCTGCGAGCCGCTGTAGGCGCTGGAGAGGGGCTTCAGCTCGCACAGGACTGGAAGGACAAGCAGCGCGAAGAGGCTCGGAAGATGTCCGAGGACACGCGCAGCATGTTCATCCAGGGCGTGAATGGCCTGCTGTCGAGCGACGCCAACGTCTTCGAATCGCTCGGCAGCTCGCTGCGCAACACCATCATCAGTGCGGTCGCTGGCGCGTTCTACGACGCCCTGTTGAAGGATGCGGTCGACAACTTCACGAAGCTCGTGAGTTCGGAACTGCGGAAGGCAATTTCCCCGGGCGGGGATAGCTCCGGCGCGTCGTTCGGTTTGAGTCTGCTCAAGGGGGCAAGCAGCATTTACTCCAGCGGCCTCTCTGGCAACGCAGCAGCGGCAGCGGCAAGTTCCATCGGTGGAAGCGACACCTTGGGCACCATGATCGGGCTGATGGGCCTTGTGAAGCCCAGCGCCAAGGGGAACGTCTTCGACGGTGCCGCCGGTCTGAGCAGCTACGTCAACACGCTGGTGGACCGCCCTACCGTCTTCCCGTTCGCCAAGGGCGGCATCGGTCTGATGGGCGAAGCCGGCACCGAGGGCATCTTCCCGCTGCGCCGCGACAGCCAGGGCCGCCTCGGCGTCATCGGCATGAGCGGTGGCCAGGGCGGCGCGCCGCTGCACTACGCACCCACGACCCACTTCCACCTGGACAGCCGCGTCGACCGCGGCGCGGCCATGGCCGACGCACAGCGCCTGGTGAAGGAAAGCGACCGCCGCCAGTTCGAACGGCTGCAGCGCCTGCGGATTGCACCCGAATGAGCATCATCGAGATCCCGGCGGGCCTGCCGGTTAAATCACAGGTCTGGGGCATCCGGTCGTTCGACCAGGCCTTCGGCAACGGCGATACCGGTTCCACCCAGGTGGCGGTGCTGGGCCCGCCGCGTCGCGGCTGCTCTCTCGTGAGCGAGGAAGCGATTCCGGTGACCAGCGAGGCCGACCTGTGGTCCATGCTGCTTCACAGCCTGGAGGGCCGCGTCAACAAGCTGGCGGTCTACGACCTGCTGCGCCCTGCGCCGCGAGGCACCGCACGCGGTGCCTGGGTGGCGGCAGCTGCAGCCGCGCCTGGGAGCAGCACGCTGACGATCCAGGCCGGTGCGGCACAGACCGGGCGCACCCTGCTGGTGGGCGACTGGATCGGCGTGAACCAGGCCGGCGCCCAGCGCCAGCTACTGCACGTCCAGGCGCCGGCACAGGTCGACGGCAATGGCGTGCTGGCGGTGTCGTTCAAGCCCGTCCTCCGCGTAGCGGTGGCCGCAGCCAGCGTCGTGGTGTGGGACAAGCCCACATGCCTGATGCGCCAGGTGCCAGCCGACGCGAAATGGACCACCGAACGTCGCATGCGCGGCGGCTTCTCGCTGGACCTCTTGGAGAGCTGGGAATGAGCGTCGAGACCAATGCTGGCTTCGACGCCGCAGCCCAGGCGCCGGCCTACGGCGTGCTCGCGCTCGTCGAGGCCCGTGCGCGTTCCGGCGTGATCCGGCTGACGGACTGGCCGCTCGACGTTGTGGCCATGGGGCAGACCTGGAAGGGCATCGGCTCGCTCGGCAAGGTCGGCGAGCTGCACGAGAGCGATGACGGCGCCGCGCAGAAGCTCGACTTCACGCTGTCGCCGGTCGACCTGAGCATGAAGGCGTTCGCCCTGTCGGATGCCAACGACTGGCAGGACCGACCGATCCGGCTTTGGGTGGTCCTGGTAGACGCGCAGACCCACCAGATGGTGGGCTCCCCCGTTCTTCGATTCGCCGGCGTCATGGACAACATGAAGCTGGACCGCCCCGAGGCCAACGACGGAAGCGAGGAGCCCGGCATCCGCCTGGCGGCGCGCACCGCCACCTACAACGTCCGCAACAACCCGGCGGCCCTGCGCATGAACAACGCACAGCACCGCGCTCGCTTCCCAGCCGAGCGGGGCTTCGAGTACCTGCAGGGGTTGATCGGCAACCCGTCCGTCTACGCCAGCCTGGCCTTCAGCGCCTTCCTCTACATCCGCAACATGCTGGGGGTGAAGTGAAAGAGCTGGACGCCTTCATCGACGCGCGGCGCGACCAGGACTTCGCCTACTTCGAACGAGACTGCGCCACGCTGGCCGCTGACTGGGTGCAGCTGCGCACTGGCGCGGATCCGCTGGCATCGCTGCGCCTGGACGGCGGGCCGCTGGCCAGCCGCCGCCTGCTCACGGCCCTGCGCCATGTGCGGGCCCACGGCGGCTTGCACGCCGCGGCCGTCGAGCTGCTGGGCCCGGCGCTGCCCGGCCTGATGGCCTGCCGCGGCGACATCGTGCTCATGCGTAGCGGTGGGCGGCTCGGGCTCGTGAGCGGGCATGCCTTCGGCATCTGCACCGGGCAGAACCTGGTGGCGCCTGGCAAGGACCGGCTCACTTTTCTGGGCCTGACGGCGGGGGTGGCGGCATGGCGCGTGTGATACGAGTCCTGCTCCTGGTGCTGCTGGCCAGCTTCGTGCTGCCAGCCCATGCGGAACCGGTCACGACGTTCTTCACGGCCATCGGGTACGCCCTCGGCGCGTCCACCGCCGCCACGGCGTTCTCTGTCGGCGCGTTCGTTGTCTCCACCGCGGTGACCATCGCGACGTCGGCATATCAGTCCAGCCAGGCCAAGAAGGCTGCTCGGGCCGCAGCCGCCAAGCAGCTCGCCCAGGACATCGCGTCGTTGCAGGACCGCACGATCACGGTCCTGCAGTCCGATTCGCCACCGCGCGTGGTGTACGGCTCGCCCGCGCCCTTCGCCGGATCCGTGACGGCAATGTTCTCGTCCGGTGCCGGCGACGAGTGGACCCACATGGTGGTGATCTGGGCGGGCCACCCCTGTGCGGGCATCGATGAGATCTACATCGATGACGATCCGGTCCAGGCCGACGCGAACGGCTGGACCACGAACGAAGCCCTGTTCCACAAGGCCACCAGCGGCTTTGATCTGAGCGCCGGGCCGGCGGTGCACGTGTCCCACCACCTGTCGCCCGGCGGCGTGGACGTGGCCGACGCCTATCTGATGGACGTGCTCAACGTTCGCAGCCCCGGGCTCTGGACGGCCGACCACAAGCTGAGCGGCTACACGTACTCGGTCATCAGCGTCAACAAGGTGTTTGAGCGGTTCCGCAATGGCCTCTCGTACAAGATGCTGGCAAAGCTGCGCGGCAAGCTTGTGCTGGACGTGCGCACTGGCCAGCGCGTGTACAGCCGCAACGCCGCGCTGTGCCTGGCCGACTTCCTGACCAGCGAAGAGGGCTTACAGGCCGAGTTGGATCAGATCGATCTGGATGATCTGATTGCCGCGGCGAATGCGTGCGACGAGCAGGTGTATGGCCCGGAGGCCGTGGCCGACCTCACCAACTTCGGCGGTAGCCGCGCGCGCTACGTGGTGGACGGGCTCTTCAAGACCGACCAGGACCGCGACGCCACGCGCCAGCAGCTCGAAGGCGCCATGGCCGGCCGCTGCCTGGAGAGCGCGGGCGTCTGGCGCATCCTGGCCGGTGCATGGTCCACGCCGGTGATGCACCTGACCGCGGACGATCTGCTGGCGCCCAGCAGCGTGGAGCAGATGTCCACCCCCGGCAAGAGCCGGTTCAACGGCGCCAAGGGCAGCTACGTGCGCGCCAACGGCAACGGCATCAGCGAGGATTTCGCGCCCTACAGCAACGCGACCTTCCTGCAGTTGGACGAGGTCGAGCGCCTGGATGACCTGGCGCTGCCCTGGACCGGCGCGCACGTGCGCGCGCACCAGCTGGCACGCATCAAGGTCGAGAAGAGCCGCGGTGGCTTCACCGTGCGCATCCACCCCAAGATGCGCGCATGGGCCGTACAGCCGGGCGACCGGATCCAGCTGACCGAGCCATACCTTGGCATCATCGGAAAGAACTTCGTCGTCACGGACTGGGTGTATTCGCGCTCGACGCCGCTGTCCCTGCTGCTGGAGGAAGACGAGCCCGATTACTACGACCTGGCGGACGAGGTGCGCGCCGACGCCGCGCCCAACACGAACCTGGTTAACCCGTTCGCGTTGCCCAACGCGCCGCAGGGCCTGACGGTGTCCAGCGGCCTCGAGGCGGCGGCCGTCCAAGGCGCCACCCTTGTGGTTCGGGCACACGTGCAGTGGAACCGTGCCGTCGACGCGCGGGTTCTGTTCGGCGGCGCGGTGCGGGTGCAGTGGCGCGAGGAAGTCGCGCAGGGGCAGGACGAGAAGCCATGGCAGGTGATCGAGCTGCCGGGCGAGTCGGTCGACGTTTACCTGCTCGGCCTGGATGTGGGTCAGCCCTACATGGTGCGGGTCCAGTTCGTCACGTCGGTGGCCAGCTCGCCCTGGGCGTACTTCGGTCACACGGTCGAGGGCAACACCGAGAACCCGGCCGACGTCTCGGGCCTGGAGCTGTGGATCGCCAATGACGGCATCCGGGCCCGCTGGGCGGCGCCCACCGGCGTCGACCTCCTCGAGTGGGACGCCACCCAGGTGCGCCGCGGCGCCACCTGGCTGGCCGCTGCGGCCGACGTGCGCTTCGACGGCCGCACCACTACCGCGAACCTCGGCTGGTTCCCCGCCGGCCCCCAGGTGGTCTGGGCCGCTCACCACTCGGTCACCGGCCGCTGGTCGGCGCCGATCTCCTCGCCCATCGCCATCACCATCCCGGCGCAGCCCATCGTGAGCTTCGGGATCTCGATGCAGTTCGTGCAGTTGAAGTGGCCAGACTGCCGCACGAGCCAGCCCATCGCCTACTACCTGGTGCGGCGCGGGCAGGCCTGGGCCACGGCCGAGGCTATCGGTCAGTCCGCCGCCACCTCGTTTAACTTGCAGGGCCAGATCGGTGCCGCTCGGTACTGGGTTGCGGCCGTCGACGTGGCCGGCAACGTCGGCGCGCCGGCCTATGTCGACGTGACGGTCGAGCAGCTCATCGAGGGCGCGCTCGACACGCTCGACCAGCAGCTCGGCGACGCCTTCCAGCAGATTCAGCAGTCGAACAGCGACTGGGCTGCAGCGGTCGCCCAAGCGGCGCAGACTCAGGCCGCCGCGCTGCTGCAGGCGGTGCAGAAGAGCGCGGCGGACCTGGCAGCGGAGGCGCAGGCGCGCGCCGCCGCCATCACGGCCGCAGCGGCCACCGAGGCACAGGCCCGGGCGGCTGGGCTGGCGCAGGCGGCGCAGGACCGCGTCAACGCCCTGGCCAGCGAGGTGATCGCCCGCAACGCGGCGATCCAGCAATCCGAGATCGCGCTGCAGGCGAGCATCGATGCCCTGCACACCCAGCTCGGGGACATCATCGGCGCGGCCGACTACGACCCCGCGCACGCCTATGCCGCCGGCGAGCTGGTCAAGAAGGACGGCAAGCTCTGGCGCTCCCTGGCCGCCATGCCGGCCAACGCGGGCCACGCGCCGCCGGACGCCGCCTTCTGGCAGCTGGTGGGCAACTATGACTCCATCGGCGAGGCCGTCGCCGCGCTGGCGGCCCAGTCCGAGGAACAGCTCGCGCGCATCCAGACGGTCGAGGGCGGGCTCGCTGTGCAGGCCAGCAGCATGCAGAACGTGCAGGGCCGCCTGCATTCGGTGGAAGGCGGCACTGCGGCGAACGCTGGTGCCATCGGTGGGCTGCAGGCCCTCACGTCCGACATCAACGGACGCCTGGTCAGCGCGGCCCAGAACGTCCTTGACCTGCAGGCGCTGACGCGCCTGGACCTGGGCAGCCTCGTGCGCGACGGACAGTTTGACCGTGTCGGCACCTGGTCGGGCATTACGCGTACCCCGCGCACCGCCGCCGGCGTGCCCGCGGGCGCACCGACCACCTATGTCGGCTTCAAGCCCGGCCGCGACTCCTACGAGAACGGCCAGGCCTTCTACGTGCGGCGCGGTGATCGGTACTGGGCCACGGCCACGGTGGCGAGCGTCAACGCGGCGCTGCCCTTCACGGTCGGCTTTCACTTCCACAACCCGGAGACGAACCAGCATCACTGGCACGCGGCCGATGTGACCTATGCCACGGCCGGCGCCTGGAAGCGCCTGGAGGGCGAGGTGCCGGCGCCCGACTGGGCGACGGTGGCCGAGGTGTGGCTCCAGATCAACGGCAGCGGCGACCTGTCCGGCGAAGGCTGGTACGTCACCAACGTGGACGCCCGCAGCATCGCGAGCCAGGGCGTCACCAAGGCGGCTATTCAGGTCCAGGCGACGGCCAACCAGGCCACCAGCGCACGCGTCGACCAGCAGGGCAACACGCTCGCCAGCCACGCCAGCGACATCCTGCGCCTCACGGGCGACGTGGCCGGCAAAGCCGACGCCTCGGTGGTCCAGTCCATCCAGCAGACCGTGCAGCAGCACGGCACCGAGCTCTCCACACAGTCCGGCCAGCTCGTGAGCATGGCGAACCGCCTCACGGGCGCCGAGGGGCAGCTCAGCGGGCAGGCCTCGGCGTTCGCGCAGCTCAGCTCCACGGTGGTGGACCTCAACGGCACCTTGACGGCGCACACCCAGCGTCTGGACCAGCAGCAGACCGCCCTCGGCACCAAGGCCAGCGCCTCGGCGCTGGATGCCACCAATGTGACGGTGGGCAACCTCGCCAATCAGGTCGGCAGCGAAGCGGCGCGCACCACGGCGCTGACCGCCCGCATGGACAACCTGGCCGTCGGCGGGGCCAACCTGCTGACGGGGACGCGCGACTGGGCCACCGCGACGTTCAACGGCCCGACCGCGCTCGACGGCGAGTTCCTCGGCCTCAAGGTTCTGCGCTCGGACGGCCCTTGGGCCTACCGGTCCTTCCCCCTGCACGTCGAGGCGGGCCAGCCCTACGCGCTGAGCTTCTGGGCTCGCACGACGGCGGATGCCCCGGCCAATGGCGGCGTCTACTGGTTCAACGGCACGATGGAGGTGGAATGGACCTTCACCGGCCAGATGAAGCGGTACGCCTGGCTCTTCACGCCGGGTGAGACGCGCGACCTTTACATCCGCATCGAGTCGAGCAACGCCGGCGGTGGCCGCTCGATATGGGTGGCCGGGCTCAAGGTCGAGCGCGGCAACGTCGTCACGGACTGGGCGCCTTCGGCGGGCGATCTGTCGGCGGCCGACGCCAAGCTGGTCGCCGAGTCCAGCGCCCGGGCCGATGCCGACTCCGCGCAGAGCGGCCAGCTCGTGAGCCTGGCCGGCCAGGTCGCGGGCAAGGCGGACAGCAGCGCGCTGCAGGCGGTCCAGCAGACCGTGCAGCAGCACGGCGACGACATCGCGGCGCAGTCCCTGCGCACCGATGGCCTCGCCAGCCGTGTGGGCGCCGTGGAGGGCAAGGAGACGGCCAACGCTGGCGCCATCGCGCAGCTGCAAAGCGGCGCCGCCCAGACGGACGGCCGGCTGAGCGCCCAGGCCCAGGACCTGGTGGTCCTCGATGCCAAGTACGACCGCCGCACGAGCAACGACGGCGCGAACTGGATCGACAACCCGACGCTGGCACTGAACGCCGAAGGCTGGTCGGCCACCGTGCGCCGCGCCGCCGCCGACGCCGATGTGCCGGCCGGCGCGCCCTGCGCCTTCGTGGGCCACCTGCAGAATCGCGACGTTTTCGTCGGGCGGACGGTCACCGTCAGCCCCAAGGGCAAGCTCTACGCAGCCGCGTGGATGGCCCGCGGTGCGGCGGCGAACTTCGGCGCGGCGGTCGGCTTCGCCTTCCTGGATCGCAACGGCACCCTCTTCGACTTCCGAGCCGCGGCAGGGCTCGGGAGCACGGTGGGCGCCTGGTCGTTCGTTGGCGGCGAGGTGGACGTGCCGGACAACGCCGTGGCGGCATGCGGCTGGCTCCAGATCGACACCTTCTCCGCCTACGCCGAACAGCGGGTATTTGCGGCGCTGCCGGAGTTCCGCAGCGCTTCGGTCACGGGCGCGGTGCGGGCCACGCTGGCGGCGCAGGCCCAGGCGCTACAGCAGACCACGGCCCGTCTCGACCAGCAGGGCAACGACCTGAGCAGCCAGTCGGGCCAGCTGGTGAGCCTCACGAACCGCATGACCGGCGCCGAGGGCACGAACGCGGCGCAGGCCGGGCTGATCGGCGAGCTGCAGTCCAACGTCAGCAGCATCAACGGCCAGCTCACGGCCCATACGCAGCGCCTGGATCAGCAGCAGGCCGCCATCGGCACCAAGGCCAGCGCCGCGGCGCTGGACGCCACCAACGTCACGGTGGGCAACCTCGCCAACCAGCTCGGCAGTGAAGCAGCGCGCACCACGGCGCTGACTGCCCGCATGGACAACCTGGCAGTGGGCGCCGCCAACCTGCTGACAGGAACCCAGGACTGGAGCGGCGCCGCCTCCTCGTGGGGCGCGAACGCCCTTGACGGTGAGGTCTACGGGCTCAAGGTGCTGCGCTCGGATGGCAATTGGGCCTACAGGTCATTCGCCGCGCGGATCGAGGCAGACCAACCCTACGTTTTCAGCTTCTGGGGTCGTTGCCTGCCCGGGGCGAACAACCATGTGGGCATCTTCTGGTTCACCGGCCAAGATGAACAGTCGTTCTTGCTCACGGGCGAGTGGAAGCGCTACAGCTGGGCATTCAAGCGCTCACAGCTGGCTGACGTCTACGTGCGCATCGAGCCCTGGGACGCCGCTGGTGACCGGCCCGTGTGGATCGCCGGGCTCAAGCTAGAGCGAGGAACGGTCGCCACCGATTGGGCGCCGTCCGCCGGCGACCTGTCGGCGGCCGACGCGCGGCTCGTGGCCGAGTCGAAGGCACGCGCCGATGCCGACACCGCGCACAGCGGCCAGTTGGTCAGCTTGGCGGGCCAAGTAGCCGGCAAGGCCGACAGCAGTGCGCTGCAGCTCGTCCAGCAGTCGGTTCAGCAGCAGGGCGCGGACATCGCCGCTCAGTCGCAGCGATACGACGGCCTGGCCTCGCGCGTTGGCACGGTCGAGGGCAAGGAAGCGTCCAACGCCGCCGCCATCGGGGTGCTGCAGTCCAGCAGTTCGGACATCAACGGCCGGCTGACCAGCACCGCGCAGAACGTGGTCGACCTGCAGGCGCTGACGCGTCTGGACCTCGGAAGCCTGGTGCGCGACAGCCAGATGAGCAAGGGGGGCTGGTGGGGCATTAACCGTGAGGCGGCGTCGGCCGCCGGTGTGCCCGCCAATGCGCCCACGCCATTCGTTGGGCACCACATGGGGCGCGACGCCGGCGAAGGCGGGCAGTCCTTCGCCGTGCGGCGGGGCGAGCGCTACTGGGTCACGGCAACGGTGGCCAGCAACAACGCCACGTTGCCCTACACGGTGGGCTTCCACTTCATCAATCCCGCGACGAACCAGCACCACTGGCACGCGGCCGATTCCACCTACTCGACGGCGGGCGCATGGAAGCGGCTTGAGGGCGAGGCGCCGGCACCCGACTGGGCGACGCAGATGGAGGTGTGGCTCCAGATCGGTGGCATGGGCGACCTGTCCGGCGAGGGCTGGTACGTCACCAACGTGGACGCCCGCAACATCGCGAGCCAAGGCGTCACCAAGGCGGCGATTCAGGCGCAGGCTGCGGCCAACCAGGCGACCAGCGCGCGGGTCGACCAGCAGGGCAGCGACCTCGCGGCGCAGGCCGCCAGCGTGACGCAGCTGAAGGCGCGCGCGGACGGGATCGACAGCAGGGCGGCCACCATCGAGCAAAGCCTGTCCGTCACAGCGACCACCGCAGGCAAGGCGCTCGCCCGCTACACCTTCCGGCTCGATGTCGACGGCCGCATCAGCGGCATGGTCTACGACAACGACGGGCAGATCAGCCGCATGGCTTTCCTGACCGACGTCTTTTCGATCGGCTCACCCGGGTATGCCGACAAGCCCGTGTTCACGGTGGGCACCGTCGGCGGCGCCGGCGCGCTGGGCTTCCGGGGGGACATGTACCTTGACGGTTCGATCACCGCGCGGTCGCTGAGCGTCCAGCAGCTGTCGGCCATCACCGGCAACCTCGGCACGATCTACTCTGCAAGCATCGTCCTGCAGAGTGGGACGGACGGCGGCGGAGAGTATTGGGGCACGTTCCGCACGCACGGAAAGTGGTTCAACGACGGGCAATGGGGCTTTGCCTTCGGTCGCCGTGGCACAGACGGGGCCGTCGGCGTCGACATCACGGGGCCCACGATGGGCCTGCAGATGTTCACGTGGGCGAACCACTTCCGCCTCTTCGGGCCTGGCTTCGAACTCAACTCGTGGTCGGGACTCACCATCGGGCAGGCCGACGTCATCGACACGCTGCACGTGCGCGGCGGGGCCATCACCACGCCCTTTGCGGCTGGCGGCAATGGCGCCGCACTGGTCCAGATCGGAATCCCCGGCGGCCAGACGTGGCGGGTCGTTGCGATTGCCTGCACCACGGGTGGCGAGACACCGAGCAGCAATCAGCACTACATCCACATCGACCTGCGTCGGGGTGAGAACGACCAGATGCTCAGCTCCGACGGCCCGAACCTGCCGACCTACTACGTGCCGATCTCCGAGGAAGAGGCCGGCGGCCAAACGCATAGGCGCATGGGTGTCAACGCGACTTACCAGCGCGTCATGGACCTTGGCCCAGGCGTCTACAACATCTGGGGCACCACGCTGGTCGGCTGGATGACCCTCTCCGTCATCGTCGTGAAGAAGCCCTGATGGCCAACCCTTACACCATCGTCGACGCCGACGGCATCGTGGTCATGCATGGCCTGGTGCCCGGCTCCATCTTCAGCCTGCCGGTGCCCGACGGCTGCCGCATGCTTGCCATGCAGGGCGCGCCCGACAGCTACGTGCAGGGCGGCGTGCTGATGCCCATCGGGGAGGCGCCATCGCGGCATCACACGTTCGACCGACAGGCCAAGGTCTGGGTGTGTGTCCGCACCCTTGCCGATTACCGCGCCGACCAGCTGGCCGCCGTCAACGCAGCCTTCGAGGCGGCGAGCCAGGCGCTCACAGAGGGCTATCCGGCATCGGAGCGCCTGACATGGCCGATCCAGCAAGCCGAGGCGCTTGCCTGGGCAGCTGATCCGTTCGTATCCACGCCCTATCTCTACGGCCTGGCCGCGGCGCGGGGCATCGATGCCGGCGAGCTGTTGCGCAAGACGCTGGCGAACGTCGAAGCATGGATGGCTGCGAGCCAGCAGCTCATCGGGCGCCGGCAGGCGCTGCGTGATGCCATCGCCGCGGCGGCCACGGTCGAAGCAATCCAAGCCATCACCTGGGAAGGGGGTGCATAGCGACACATCCCCACCACCTCCACGCCTTCGCTACCTCAACCAACTAAGGAAATTTGAACCATGTCCAAGATCATCGCCCTGCATAAGCCGCTCACCGACGCGGCCACCGGCGCACCCGTCACGCACTTCGTCATCAGCCAGTACACCGTGGTGGTCGATGGCACCAAGAGCCAGGCTGTCCTGCAGGGCTACATCAGCGCCGAGGCCAAAGCCGCCGGCAAGCGCCCGCTGGCGCACATCGCCCAAGACGTCGCCGGCACGCCGGAAGGCGACACGCTGCAGTGGCTGTACGGTGAACTGCTGAAGGTGGAGACGGGCGACCTGGCCGGCGCGGCTGCAGTGCTCGAAGAAGCGCCGTCGACCGCAGCCGAGGCTGCCTGAGCCTGCAAGGGAAAGCGGGCGAAGACCCGCAGGGAGGAAAAAAGACAGGGCGAATGCTTTCGGTGTTGCAGCACCTCAAGCACCCGCCTCCGCCGTGACGACGCACGGCATCGACCAAAGACCCTGCCACCTGGTACCAGGCGGGGCGGATGATAGGTGATGCCCGATGTACGAGATTCGATGCGGCCAGTGCCGGCGCAAGCTGGCCATGGCCGATGCAGGGAGCGTAGAGATCAAGTGCCCGCGCTGCGGGACGTTGAACCACTGGAGGGCCAGCACCGCTGATCGCGGCGGACCGAGCCCCACACCAGCGCGCCAGCGAGCGCCCTTTCAACAGAAGGACGTTCATGACGCAGAAAAGCCCGCTCGCATGGCTGGGTGGCAAGAGCCGCCTCGCCGATCAGATCATCGAGCGGATGCCACCCCATGAGACCTACTGCGAGGTGTTCGCAGGGGCCGCCTGGGTGCTCTTTAAAAAGCCGGAAAGCAAGGTCGAGATCATCAACGACATCAACTCCGAGCTGACCAACTTGTACAGGTGCGTGAAGCACCACCTGGCCGAGGTGGTGCTCCAGTTCCGATGGATGCTGGTGGCCCGCGACGACTTCGACCGCTTCCTGCGGACGCCCGCCGACTCGCTCACAGACATCCAGCGGGCGGCGCGCTTCTTCTACCTGGCCAAGTCCAGCTTCGGCGCCAAGATCCACAAGCCGACCTTCGGCATCGCGGCCACCGGCGCCCCTCGGTTAAACCTGCTTCGGATCGAGGAGGAACTGTCCGATGCGCATGCGCGCCTGGCGCGCGTGTTCATCGAGAACCGCCCCTTCGACCAGGTGCTGCAGCGCTTCGACCGGCCAGGCACGCTCTTCTACGTCGACCCGCCCTATTGGGGCTGCGAGAAGGACTACGGCGAGGGTCTGTTCACCCGTGACGACTTCGCGCGCCTGGCGGCCCTTCTGGGGGCCTGCAAGGGCAAGTTCATCCTGAGCCTCAACGACACGACCGGCGTGCGTGAGACCTTTCGGGACTTCAGGATTGAGCCGGTCAAGACCCGCTACTCAATCTCGGGCACAGCGAAGCAGGAGGTGGGCGAGGTGCTCATCACAAACTTCAAGCCGGGGCGCAGTGGCTGAGTGCGGCGGTCTGGCTTGGTTGCTGGCCGGCGCCGTCAGAGCGGTACTGGCGGCGTACCAACCCAACCCCGAGCCTCCATGAAGACCCAGACCACCGACACCGGCCTCAGCCTGATCCAGGCGCAGAGGGAGCCCACTGCCGCAGCGGCCTACCAGGCGCACCAGGCGAACATCGCGATCATCCTGGCCGCGCTGCATGACCGCCTTGCGGCGCATGCCGAGCGGGCGGCGGCAGATCCGACGAATTGGGGCTTCGCGGGCGACCTCGGGGCGATCCAGGGCCGGCTGTTGGAAGCCACCGAGTTCATGCCGCCTGTACGCTGAGCGCCGCGTCAAGCGGAAACAGGGCCCCTTCGGGGGCCTTTCTGCTGGCCCGGTTGCCGGCTATGCACACGCTCTACTGGTGCGGCAGGGTAATGTCTTCAGACAGGGCAGGCGGGAGCAAATCGGCTCTCGCTGCGGCCCAATGCCAGACTTCATTTCCGTCACGCTTGCCCATGCGCAGTTCGAACGTGATGAAGACCCAGCCCAGCAGCCGGGTGTAGATGGTCACAGGCACTGGGCTGTCCTGGCCCCTGCCGGCGTAGGGAAGCTGATGAGCGGCGGCCACGACGTCGTCTGCACGTACTGCCCGCAGGATTCCCTCTTCAGTCATATGTCTCGCCCTCATCAATTGGCAACGGCGCGAGCCTGAAGCGGGCGCGTACGGTTCGGGCGGCCTTATTCAGTACGGCCACCTCGGCATCCATCACATCAAACCGAGGCTGGACCAGCCAATCACCGCTTCCATCTGGGCATCTGAGGATTGCGAAGAAGACGTAGGCCGCGCTGTCATCCCCTGGACCGCACAGCACTTCCTTTCTCACGCGTGAAACCAACTCCGAAGCGGTCAACGGGGGGAGGTCGGCGACGGTGCGCGACGCGCTTGGCATCCGTGGCATTGTCCTCCGCTGCCGTGAAAGTCCTAGGAAAAAAAACGGGAACACTTCTGGTAGGGGCGGACGGCGGACGTTTGACAAGGCTGGCGCTTTGTGGCGCGTTTAACCTTCTGCCAAAGCGCGCGACAGTTTCTGCCAAAGACGGCGCAAATCTCTGCCAAAGCGCGCGGCGCGCTTCATACGAGCCCTTACCGCAAAAAAAGCTATCGCAGCCATTGCATCACTAACTGCGAATCGTTATCATTTGCTCATCCGCTCAACGCGACCTACACGTTCGAAAGGACCACCACCGTGCAAGCCCAGTCCAACCACGCCCAGAAGGTTCTCAGCCATCCCTCGCTCGACCAGTCGGGCGGCGGCAGCGGCTCGGCCACCGCCCTGGTGCCCTCCCCCGCCCAACTCCTGCAGAGCACCGACCTGCTCAAGGGCCAGAAGACCATCGGCATCCTGCACAACGGCGCGCTCTACCGCCTGCAGGCCACCAAGCTGGGCAAGCTGATCCTCACCAAGTGAGGCCTCCGCTGCCCCGACTGTTCATCGTGGGGCGACTCGAGGAGATCTGACTCTCCAAGGGTCGTTTTTGGCCAGCCAGTGAATCGACCAGCCACGCCTTTTTTCCCGCATCGAACGACCAACGAAAAAGCGACCCTCGGGTCGCTTTCTTGTTGGCGAGAGGCCGCCCGCACGGGCCGGCGGCCTACAGCCTCACAGGCCGATGGCCGCGATGCCGGCCTTGGCAATCTGGGCATCTTCGTTGGACTTGACGCCGCTCACGCCGACGGCGCCGATCACCTGGCCGTCCTTGACGATCGGTACGCCGCCTTCGAGCAGGCCGTCCACGGTCGGTGCCGACAGGAAGGCCGTGCGGCCACCGTTGATGATGTCTTCGTAGACCTTGCTCTCGCGGCGGCCGAGGGCGGCCGTGCGGGCCTTGGCAGGGCCGATGTGGGCCGACACCGGGGCGGCGCCGTCCAGGCGCTGCAGCCACAGCAGGTGGCCGCCGTCGTCGCAGATGGCGATGGTCACGGCCCACTGGTTCTTCACGGCCTCCGCTTCGGCGGCGGCGGCGATCTTCTTGATGTCTTCGAGTTCGAGGAAGTGCTTGGTTTTCATGGGGCCGAAGAATACAGGAAGCCTCGCAGGCCGCGCCGCAGCAGCGGCGGGGCCACAAGACCCCAAGCACCCAAAGGGCGATGCCCCATCCTGGATATGCCGGCGGCGCCCTTGATCCTTGCTAGGATGACCCGCATCTGCGTCCAGACGCAGTCCTTGTTCAACTTTTCAGGAGTTTTGCCATGAACGACAGAGCCCCCACCTTCGACACACCGGCCGGCTACGGCCAGGTGCTGCCCCAGGCAGAGCGCAACCGCGTTCTGCGCAACACCTACTGGCTGCTCGCGCTGAGCATGGTGCCCACCGTGCTGGGCGCTTGGCTGGGCGTGGCCACGGGCATCACGGCCGCGCTCACGGGCGGCCTGGGCCTGGTGGTGTTCCTGGTCGGCGCCTTCGGCTTCATGTTCGCCATCGAGAAGACCAAGAATTCCGCCGCCGGCGTGCCGGTGCTGCTGGGCTTCACCTTCTTCATGGGCCTGATGCTCTCGCGCCTGATCGCCGCGGTGCTGGGCTTCCAGAACGGCGCGCAGCTGGTCATGACGGCCTTCGCCGGCACGGCGGGCGTGTTCTTCGTCATGGCTTCGCTGTCCACGGTCATCAAGCGCGACCTGAGCGGCATGGGCAAGTTCCTGTTCGTCGGCGTGATGGTGCTGTTCGTGGGCTCCATCATCAACGTGTTCGTGGGCTCCACGGCGGGCATGATGGCCATCTCGATGGCCGCCATCGGCATCTTCTCGGCCTACTTGCTGTACGACCTCAAGCGCATCATCGACGGCGGCGAGACCAACTACATCACCGCGACGCTGGCGCTCTACCTGGACGTGTTCAACGTGTTCCAGTCGCTGCTGGCCCTGCTGGGCATCTTCGGCGGCGAGCGCGACTGACGTCGGGCTTTCCATGCCGGATTAAGAAAGGGGCCTCGCGGCCCCTTTCGCATTTCCGGCGCCGGCGCGCCGGCGGTGTCAGCCTTCCAGGTCGAACACGGCAATCGATTCCACGTGCGCCGTGTGCGGGAACATGTTGACCGCGCCCGCAAAGCAGCAGCGGTAGCCCGCCTGGTGCACCAGCAAGCCCGCATCGCGCGCCAGCGTGGCCGGATTGCAGCTGACGTAGACGATGCGCTTCGGCGGCGTCCAGCCGTCGGTGCGCAGTTCCGGCTGCTGGTGCAGGTCGGCCAGGGCCTTGGCCAGCGCGAAGGCGCCCTCGCGCGGCGGGTCGACCAGCCAGCGCTCGGCCCGGCCGTCGGCCACCAGCATGGCGGGCGTCATCTCGAACAGGTTGCGGGCCACGAAGTCGGTGCGGCCCCAGGGCCGGCTCGCCGCCTGGCGGTTGGCCGCGGCGTTCTGGCGGGCACGGGCGACCAGCGTCTCGCTGCCCTCGATGCCCAGCACCTCGGCCGCCAGCGTGGCCAGCGGCAGGGTGAAGTTGCCCAGCCCGCAGAACCAGTCGATGACCCGCTCGCCGGGCTGCACGTCCAGCAGCCGCAGGGCGCGGGTGACGAGCACCCGGTTGATGTGCGGATTGACCTGGGTGAAGTCGGTGGGCCGGAAGGGCATGGTGATGCCGAACTCGGGCAGTTCGTAGGCCAGGGCCGGCACCGCCTCGTCGAGCAGGTGCACCGTGTCCGGCCCCTTGGGCTGCAGCCACCATTGCACCCCGGGATGGGCGGCGGCGAAGTCGCGCAGCCGGCCACGGTCGGCCTCGCCCAGCGGCTCCAGATGGCGCAGCACCAAAGCGATGACGCCCAGCTGCGTGGTGCCGGCGGCATCACCGCAGGCCACCTCGATCTGCGGGCAAGTCAGGCGGGCGTCCATCGAATCGATCAGCGCGCGCAGCGGCATGAGCATGGCGCTCACGGTTTTGGGCAGCACGGGGCAGATTTCCATGTCGGCCACGTAGCGGCTCTTGCGCTCGTGAAAGCCGATCAGCGTGGTGCCCTTCTTCTGCACGTAGCGCACCGACAGCCGCGCGCGGTAGCGGTAGTGCCAGGCCGGACCTTCGATGGGCCGCAGCAGGGTGTTCGGCCGCACCTTGCCCAAGTGCCACAGGTTGTCCTCCAGCGCGCGCTGCTTGACCGCCACCTGCGCGCCGGCGTGCAGGTGCTGCATCTTGCAGCCGCCGCAGGCACCCGCGTGCAGGCCGAAATGGGGACAGCCGGGCCGCACCCGCAGGGGCGATTCGCGGCGGATGTCGGTGAGCTGGCCCTGCTCCCAGTTGTTCTTCTTGCGGTGCACGTTGGCCCGCACGATTTCGCCGGGCAACGCGCCGTCGATGAAGACGACCTTGCCGTCGTCCCGGCGGGCCACGCCCTGGGCATCCAGGTCGAGCGATTCGACGGCAAGCCAGCCGGGCTCGAGCACCGGCCGGGCCGAAGCGGCGGCTTGGTCGGAGAGCGCGGGAAGGTCGGCGGGAAAGGCGGTGGCCGACATGCCGGCGGGGGCTGCGTCGGTGGCGGCGGGGGACGTGGGGAGCGTGTCCTTGTTATCGAGGGAATCCGTCATCCCCCGATTGTCGCCGGCCGTCCCCACCGGGCCGGCCGGCGGGGCCGGTCAGGGACGCGCCGGCAGGTAGCGCGAGGGATCCACCGGCTTGCCCTGGCGGCGGATCTCGAAATGCAGCTTCACGCGGTCGGCGTCGCTGCTGCCCATCTCGGCGATCTTCTGGCCCTTCTGCACCGCCTGGTCTTCCTTCACCAGCAGCGTCTGGTTGTGGGCATAGGCCGTCAGGAAGGTGTTGTTGTGCTTGAGGATGATCAGGTTGCCGTAGCCGCGCAGGCCCGCGCCGGCATAGACCACGCGGCCATCGGCCGCCGCCAGCACCGGGTCGCCGGCGCGGCCGGCGATGTCCAGCCCCTTGTTCTTGGCATCGTCGAAGCCGGCGATGAGCGCGCCCTGGGCCGGCCAGATCCAGCCGAGGTCCTCGTCGGTGCCCGCGGCCGGGGAACTGCCGGCCGGCTTGGTGGCCGGCGGCGTGGCGCTGGCGACCGGCGGCGTCGCCGCCGGCGCGGAGGCGCTGCCCGAGGGCGGCACTGCCGTGGCCGGCGCACCCGCGACGGCGGGCGGCACGGCAGCCGGTGCGCCGGCCACTGGCGGTACCACGCGCAGCACCTGGCCGACCTCGATGCGGTCCGGGTTGTCCAGGTTGTTCCAGCGCACGATGTCGCGCCAGTGCTGGCCGGTGTCCACGGCGATGCGGCGCACGGTGTCGCCGGGGCGCACGGCGTAGTAGCCCGGCTTGCCCAGGTTCTCGATGCCCGGCAGCGGCTTGCCGCTGGCATCGGTGGTCGGCAGGCCGGAGGCGGACGGCGTGCCCGCGCTACCGCTGACCGGCGTGCGGTCCTCCACCGGCGCGGGACCGCGCGGCGTGGTACAGCCCATCAGCACGATGGCAGCCGCTGCGACGCCCACCCAAGCCAGCGAACGCCGGCGACCAGAACCCTGCATATGTCGTTCCTTCATGCAATCCCCGATTTTAGAGGCACGAAATTCACGGCCTCAAGCAACCGGCGTTCAATCCCCCTGTTCGTTTTGTCAATGATGACAAGCGCTTGGCCCGTATTTCCAGACTGTACTGGAGCAACGATGCGCCCACCCACGGCCAACTGGTCCAGCCAGGTGGCGGGCAGCTCGGCCCCGCCGGCGGCCGAGATGATGCCGGCATAGGGTCCGCCGACGGCATAGCCCTGCATGCCGTCACCCAGCAGCAGGTGCACCGTGGGCAGGCGCAGCGGCCGCAGATTGGTGCGCGCCTTCTCGTGCAGGCCGCGCAGGCGCTCGATGCTGTAGACCTCGCGCGCCACCTGCGCCAGCACGGCGGCCTGGTAGCCGCAGCCGGTGCCGATCTCCAGCACCCGGCCGAGCCGGGCCTGGGGCTGGTCAGCCAGGGCGGGCGCGGCCAGCAGCAGTTCGATCATGCGGGCGACCACGCTCGGCTTGGAGATGGTCTGGGCCAGTCCGATGGGCAGGCTGGTGTCCTCGTAGGCCTGGGCCGCCAGGGCGCCGTCGACGAAGGCATGCCGGGGCACGGCGGCCAGGGCGCGCAGCACGCGCTCGTCGGCGATGCCCTGGGCCGCCAGGCGCTGCACCATGCGGGCGCGCACGGCGTCGGAGGCCATCGAGGGCGGCCCGCTCACCGGCGGCGCCGCGGCCGGACGGCCGCGCCCGCCGACGGGCGCAGCGGCAGCCGGCGGACGGCTCAGCGTGACCGGGAAGGTGGGGCGCGGGCGGGGCGGCTGGGGCACGGGGTGTCAGTCGCTGGCGTCCAGCCGGCGCACGGCCTCGCGCCACTCGCCCAGGCTGGCATGGTCGGTCAGGTCGATCTGCAGCGGCGTGACGGCCACGTGGCCGGCGGCGGTGGCATGGAAATCCGTGCCCTCGCCGCTGTCCTTGGCGCCGCCGGCGCCGGCGATCCAGTACATGGTCTCGCCGCGCGGGCTCTGCTGGGTGATGACCTTCTCGGCCGCATGGCGGCGGCCCAGGCGGCAGATCTTGATGGGCTTGAGCGACTCGGCCGGCAGGTTTGGAATGTTGACGTTGAGCAGCCAGGCCGGCTGCTCGTGCATGCGCTCGCGCTGGATGCGCTCGACCAGCCGGCGGGCGGCCTGGGCGGCGGCGTCGATGTGGGCCCAGCCTTTCTCGGTCTGCGAGAAGGCGATGGCCGGGATGCCGAACAGGTAGGCCTCCATGGCGGCGCCGACGGTGCCCGAATAGATGGTGTCGTCGCCCATGTTGGCGCCGTTGTTGATGCCGGAGACGACGAGGTCGGGCCGGTAGTCGAGCAGGCCCTTGAGCGCGATGTGCACGCAGTCGGCCGGCGTGCCGGTGACGTAGCGGAAGCCGTTGTGGGCGCGATGCACGTACAGCGGGGCGGCCAGCGTCAGGGCATTGGACTTGGCGCTGTTGTTGTGCTCGGGCGCGATGACCTCGACGTCCGCCACCTCCCGCAGCGCATCGTGCAGGGCCACGATGCCAGGGGCCTGGTAGCCGTCGTCGTTGGATATGAGGATCTTCATGGGCGGGCGGGATTCTAGGAGGCCCGGCGCCGCGGCGGCGGGCCTCCTAGAATCCCGC
>NZ_LDSL01000065.1 GCF_001476815.1 Pseudacidovorax intermedius
CCATCCCTGCCTTCCCCCAGCGGGGGAAGGAGCAAGACCGCGCCGCAGCCGTCCGCACGCTGGTCGTGGTTGCCAGCCTCATCGCTGCTTGCCTCGGCATCGACTCAAGGCTCACGGAATGCCTCCCGCTGCATCTTCAGGACGGGCCGCAGGATGTACCAGATGAAGGGATCGGTGCCCACGATCAGGTCCACCTCGGCCTCCATGCCGGGCGTGATGCGGTTCTCGGGCCGCCCGACGTGCGAGGCGCCGGTGCTCACCTGCAGCCGGTAGTAGGGCGGCGCGGTGGGCAGCGTGGCGTCGCGGTCGGCGTCGGCGGCCACCAGGTCCACGCGGCCGTCCACCGTGCCGTAGCGCAGGAAGTCGTAGGCCGTGATCTTCACGCGCGCCTTCTGGCCGGCATGCAAGAAGCCGCGGTCGTTGGGGCTCAGGCGCGCCTCGACCATCACCTGCGCATCGTCGGGCACCACCTCCAGGATGGCCTCGCCCGGCTTGATGACCCAGCCGGGGCTGCCGCTGCGCAGGCCCTTGACGATGCCCTCGCCCGGCGCCGTGACCACCGTGCGCGAGCGCTGGTTGCGGGCGCGCTGCAGGTCCTCGTTGAGGCTGGCCAGTTGCCGCTCGACGGTCGAGAGTTCGTCCGACGCGCGGCGGCGGAAGCTCCCCTCGGCCTCGGCCAGCTTGGCCTGCGCCTCGCCGATGGCGGCGCTGGCCGAGACCACGCCCTGGCGCGCCACCGCGAGTTCGGCGGACGCGACCTCGGCCTCGCGCCGCTTGTCCAGCACCTCCAGCTGGCCGATCAGCTTCTCGGCGGCCAGCTGCTCGGAGATCTCCAGCTCCTTGCGCGCCAGGGCGACGCGCTGCGTCAGGCCGGCCACCTTGGCCTGCTGCTCCATCTGCTTGCTGCGCGCCGCCTCCAGCGCGGCCTGGGCGCCGGCGGCGATGCCGCGCTGCTCCAGCGAGCGGGCCTGCCAGGCGCCCAGTTCGCCGCGCACCACGTCGGCGTCCATCGCGGCCGGAAAGCTCTCGCGCCGCAAGGGCTCGCCGCGGCTCTCGGCCGTGAGGCGCAGGCGCGCGGCCTGCGTGGCGGCCTGGCGGGCCGTCAGTTCCTCGAGGTTGAGGCCGCTGCCGCCCAGGTCGATCTCCACCAGCGGCTGGCCGGCCTTGACGCGCTCGCCCTCGCGCACGAGCACAGCGCGCACGATGCCGCCTTCCAGGTGCTGGATGGACTTGACGCGGTCGGAAGGGATCACCTTGCCGCTGGCGACCACCACGGTCTCCATGGGAAAGCCCAGCGCCACCAGCGCCAGCAGGCCGATGGCGGCGCCGGCGAGCCAGCCGCGCCGGCGGCCCGGGCCGTCGGGCGGTGGCGGCCGGTCTTCGGCGCGCAGCAGGACTTGGGGCAGGTCGTTCTTCATGGCCGGTGCCTCATGCGGCGGAAGCGGACGCGGACGCCACGGCGGCGGCAGCAGCGGTCGCGGGCTCGGGCTCGCCGCGCCGGCTGCCGAAGAGGCGCGGCACCATGTCCGCCGGCGCGCCCTGCTCCACCGCACCGTCGCCGGTGACGTGGTAGACGTGCGTGGCCGCCGCCACCATGCGCAGCGAATGCGTGACCACGATCACCGTGCGCGTGCGGGCGATGGCCACCAGGGTGTTGATGAGCTGGCGCTCGCTGTGGAAGTCGAGGTCGTTGCTGGGCTCGTCCAGCACCAGCACCGAGGGCTTGCGCAGGAAGGCCAGCGCCAGGCCCAGCTTGCGCCGCTCGCCCACCGACAGGCCGGTGCCGCCCTCGCCGATGCGGGTGCGGTAGCCGGCCGGCAGGCGCGAGACGAAGTCGTGCGCGCCGGCCAGCTTGCAGGCGGCCACGATCTGCTCGTCGCCATGGCCGGGGGCGCAGCGGCGCAGGGTCTCGATGATCTCGCCGGCGAACCAGTAGACCTCCTGTGAGAGGTAGCTGATCCATTTGGCGCGGTCGTCGCGACCGAACTGGGCCAGGTCGTACTCGCCCAGGCTCACGGTGCCGGCGGTCGGCGCATAGAGGCCGCAGATCAGCCGCACCAGCGTGGACTTGCCGGCGCCGTTGCGGCCCACCACGGCATGCAGGCCGGCGGGGCCGATGGCCAGTTGCAGCCTCTCGAACACCGGCCGGCCCTGCGCATGGAAGCGGAAGTCCACGTCGCGCAGCCGCACCAGGCCGGGCGGCTGCGGCAGGTTCAGGCCGCTGGGCGCGCGCTCCACCGGCTCGACCAGCACCTTCTCGAGCCGGCTGGCGGCCTCAGCCGCGGTGGCCAGCGCGCGCCAGTTGGACACCAGCCCCGCCACCGGCTGCAGCGCCCGCATGGCCAGCATGTTGGCCGCCACCAGGCCGCCGACGGTCATCCACTGCTGCATCACCGACAGCGCGCCGGCGGTGATGACGACGGTGGAGAAGATGGTCAGCAGCACGGTGGTGCCGTCGCGCGCGGTCTCGATCTCGCCGTTCTTGCGGAAGCTCTCGGCCAGCCAGCGGTCGTAGGTCTGGCGCCAGCCGGCGAGCGTGGGGCCGTCGTTGGCCTGGGTCTTGAGCGTCTCGCGCGCGGCGCAGATCTCGGCCGTCATGCGCTCCAGGCTGCGGCTGCGCTCCGTCTCCTCCACGCGGCCGGCGCGCACCTCGTCGGCCCACCACCAGGCCAGGAAGGCCATGATGCCCAGGAAGACCACCACCACCGGCAGCACCGGCAGCGCCACGATGCCGATGACCACCAGCGCGAACAGCGCCATGGGCAGGTCGAAGATGGCCTGCGCGAGGCCGCTGCTGAGCGTCATGCGCACCGCGCCGACGTCGCGGAACAGCAGGAACCAGGCAGCGGCGGGCCGCTCCTCCAGCGCGCGCAGCGGCCGTTCGAGCATGGACTGCAGCAGCGCGCCCGAGATGCCATGGTCGATGGTGGCGCCGGCATCGCGCAGCAGGCGCGAGCGGCGCCGGCGCAGCACGAACTCGATGGCCAGGAAGAACAGGATGCCGCTGAACAGCGCCCACAGCGTGGAGGTGCCGCTGCGGTAGATCACGCGGTCGTACACCTGCAGCAGAAAGATGGACGGCAGCAGGCCGAACAGGCTGATCGGCACCGACCACCAGGCGGCCTGGCGCACCGCCGGATAGGCGGCGCCGAAGGCCCGGCCGAGGGCATCGGCATGCGGGCTGGCCGGGGCGTCCGCGCCCTCGCCCGCCGGCGTGGCCGGCGCCACCAGCTGGCGTGGCAGCAGGTACTTCAGCATGGATGTCCGTCGCCGTGGAAGACCATAAACAGATTGTTAATCGCTGTTTCCGAAGGCGTACAGCCGCATCCGCAGGAGCAGGGAAAACGACAGGAAAGAGGGCCCAACGCCGGTGCGGCACACATGGGGAAAAGCAGAAGAAAGGCTTCAGGTGCGTGCGAGCAACAGGCCGATCTGGGCGCAGGCCGCCATCAGCAGCACCCAGATGCACAGGAAGCGCAGGCCGCGGTACCAGGCCGGGTCACGCGCCGGCCGCATGCCGGGCGCGGGCAGGCGCCGCGGGCGGCGGGCGCGCCGCAGGCAGGGGCGCTCGCCAGGGGTCAGGGAGGACAGGTCGTTGCGCATCGGGGGCGTCGAAGGATGGGATCGGAACGGACGGGCGCGGCGTGGGCGGGCGGTCGGTCAGGCCATCGCCTTGACGGCCTTGGCCAGCCGCGACAGACCGATGCGCGCGCCGCCCTTGGCCAGCACCCAGTCGCCGGCCGCCACCAGCTGGGCGAAGACGGCGACCAGCTCGGCCACGTCGGCGAACCAGCGCACCGTGACGAGCGGCTTCAGCCGCTGGGCCAGTGGCGCCATCAGCGGCCCGCACAGCAGCACGCGGCCCGGCTGCGCGGCCAGCAGGTCGGCCTGCAGGGCCAGGTGGTGGCGCTGGGCCTCGGCGCCCAGGCCGTGCATCTCGCCCAGCACCGCCACGCGCGCCTGTGGGGCGCAGGGCGCCCGGGCCAGCAGCGACAGCGCGGCGCGCATGGAGGTGGGATTGGCGTCGTGCGTCTCGTCGACGAAATGGAAGCGGCCGCCCGCCACCGGCACGTCCAGCACCGGGCCGCGCCATTCGTGCCGCTCGAAGCCGGCCAGCGCCGCCAGCGCCGCGGCCATCTGCGCCTGCCACTGCAGGGCGAGCACGGTGGCGACGACGGCGGTGGCGCCCAGGCCCACGTGGGCGCCCACGGCCTGCAGGCGCAGCGGCAGCCGCTGGCCGTCCACCTGCACCTGCAGTTCGCCGGGGGCCGCCGTCGCTGCCCCGGCGCCGTCGACGAGGCGCACGTCGGCCTGCGCATGCCGGCCATGGGCGAGCACGCGCAGGCCGCGCTGCGCGGCGGCGGCGGCCAGGGCGTCGTGGTCCGCGCTGTCGCGGCACAGCACCAGGCAGGCGCCCTCGTGCAGGGCCTCGATGGCCAGCAGGGCCTTGCGACGCTGTGCGGGGGCACCCGCCTCGGCCGGGTCGGCGGCCAGCACCAGCACCTGCGGCTGCGCGACCTGCACCATGGCGGCCGACGGGCCCGGGCCCAGTTCCAGCACCCAGGCGGCGGCCTCCTGCGGCAGGCAGCTCAGCGCCCAGGCCACGCCCAGGGGCAGGCGCTGGCGCGACTCGGGCTCGCCCACACGGCCCCAGGCGCCCAGGGCCTGCACCAGCATGGCGGCGGCGGTGTCGCGGGCCGCATCGCCGCCGACGGCGACCACGCGGCCCGGGTACTGGCTGCGCGCGTGGGCGCCGAGCGCGAGCATGGCCTGGCGCACGTCGTCCACCCGCAGCACCGGCAGGCCGCGCTGCAGGTGCGGCGCCGGCTGGGCGCAGAGGATGGCGGCGGCGGGCCGCAGCGCCTCCAGCTCCGCGGGCGCGCCGGGCCGGCCGGTGCGCTCGTCGTGCAGGCACAGCAGGCGCTGCGGCTGCGCGAAGGGGCGCGTGGCCATGCCCACGGCCTGCCAGCCCTCGGGCGGCGCCAGGGCCCAGTCGCCGCCGGTGATGCGCGCCAGCTCGGCGGCCGACCAGCGCATGCCCTGGCTGGCGGGTGCGGGCGCGGCCTGGCCGGCGGCCTCGCGCTCGGCCATCAGGCGGTGGTAGGCCACCATGCCCGACAGGTAGTGCTCCACGTCGTCGATGCGCACGCGGAAGGAATGGTGGCGGATGAAAAAGGCGCCCACGATGGCCGCCGGCCGGCGGAAGTACATCGCCATCTCGGGCCAGAAGTAGCCGTTCTGCAGGTAGTTGGCGCGGTGGTGCAGCGCGCGTTCGAACTTCTCCAGGTCGATCTCGCCGAGCAGGTGGGCCAGGGCCGGCATGCCCTCCAGCCGCCGGATCATGGCCTGGGCCGCGAGCATCAGCTCCAGCAGCGTGGGGAAGGTGGTCTTGCGGTCGAGCACGAAGTCCAGGTAGCCGGCCACGTTCTGGATGCCGAAGCGGAAGTACTTCTCCAGCGGCCGCCAGCGCGTGAGTTCGTTGACGCTGTAGCTGAGCCAGTGGTCGTGCGCCTGCCAGTGCTGCTGGGCGATGAAGTGCGCGAAGGCGCGTTCCACCACGGCCAGCCAGCGTTCGTCGCGCGTCATGGCGTAGAGCCGCAGCAGGCCGAAGGCGGCCTCGCCGTCGTAGTAGATGATGCGCGAGACCTCTTTCACCGACAGGTCCTGCGCATGCAGCACGTGCACGAAGCGGCCGGTGGCGGCCTCCTGCATGGCGGCGATGCCGGTGGCGAGGCGCTCCATGAGCGGCAGCCATTCGGCGCTGCCGGCGATCTCGCTGACCTTGACCAGCGCCAGCAGCGCAACGGCGTTGCCGCCGAGCTTGATCTCCTCGCCCACGTCCACCAGGAAGGCGGCGGCGCGGCCGTCGGCCAGGGTGTAGTCGCGCACCAGCTGCTGCGTCAGGTGCCGCAGGCCGCGGTCGATGGCCTGGCGCAGCGCCGGGTCGCGCGTGAGCTCCCAGGCCTCGGCCATGGCGTAGAGCGAGCTGGCGTGGCGCAGCGTGTTGTAGCTGGGGATGGGCCGGTCGAAGCAGGGGAAGTGGCCGTAGACGAAGCGGCCGTTGTCCTGCACCTGGCGGGCCAGGTGGGCGGCGCCGGTGCGCACCATCGCCAGCGCCCCGGCCGCGTCGAGCGGCGGCAGCTGGCGGCGCCCGGCGTCCAGGCCGCTGCCGGCAAGGCGGTGGACGACGCCGTCCTCCTGGCAGAACACGCCGCCCAGGGCCAGCAGCCAGACCCTGTCGCCGGGCGCCAGGCCGGGCAGCCGCTGGCCGCGGAAGCGCTGCTGCAGGTAGAGATTCAGGTTGTGGCGGTTGACGACCGCATGCGCCACCTCGGGCCCGCCGTAGAAGGCGGCATTGGCATTGATCTCCTGCTCGGTCAGCGCCTGCGCGAAGCCCTCGTCGAACGCCAGGCCGAGGCGGAAGTAGTTGCGCTTGACCTGGCGCAGCTGCTGCTCGAGCTCGCCCAGCGACAGCTCGCCCACGCCCTGCACCCAGTCGATCCGCAGCCAGGGCGACTGCAGCTGCTGGCGCTGCACGAGGGCGCTGGCGCGCCGCGCGCCGGCCTGCCAGGCCTCGTCGAAGCTGGCGCCGGTGGCATGCAGCACCTGCGCGCGGCGCTGGCCGTCGGTCACCGAGAAGAAGAGCGTGAAGGCCGGATACGGCGCCGGCAGGGGCGCGCACATCACCGCCACCTTGTCGCGGCAGGCGGCCAGCTGCGCGGCGAAGCCGCCGCCACTGCCGTCGCCGCGCCCCCCGGCCTGCGCGGGCGCGCCGGCCAGCGGCCAGCCGCTGTCGGTGGCGGCGTCGCCCGCGGGGCGCACGGGGCTGCTCGTTGCCGGGTCCATCGCGCGTGCGGCCGCGGGGTCAGCGGTAGACGAACTCGACGCGGCGGTTGAGCTGCCAGCCGGCCTCGGTGCGTTCGGACGAGGCGGGCTTCTCCATGCCCCAGCTGGTGGCCTCCATGCGCTCGCCGGCCACGCCGCCCAGTTGCAGCGCCTGGCGCACCGACTCGGCCCGACGCTGGCCCAGCGCCACGTTGTACGCGCGGCCGCCGCGGTCGTCGGTGTGGCCTTCGAGCAGCACGCGCGCCCGCGGCTGCTCGCGCAGGTAGCGCGCATGGGCCTCGACGACGGCACGGTACTCGGGCTTGACCTCGACCCTGTCGAAGTCGAAGTACACGATGCGCGCCACGCCGGCCGGCCCGTCGAGCGCGGGCGCCGCCGGCGGCGCGGCCTGCACGCGGGCCACGCCGGTGCGGGCCTTGTTGGGATTGGCGTAGTAGTAGGTGGTGTCTTCCACGCCATCGCGCGGCGCGGTGCCGCAGGCGGCCAGCAGCACCGGCACGGCCAGCGCGAGGCAGAAACGGGAAAGCGTGTTCGTGGTCATGCGTGAGGCCCGGGTGGCCGGCACCGGGCGCAGGAAGTGCGCGCGGGCCGGCGTGTTGGAGGATGGAAGGAAGGGGCGCTTGCGGGCGCCGCCCGTCCGGCGTGGGATCAGCCCAGCAGGTTGTGCAGCAGGCCGCCGACGGCGTGCACCGGCGTGGCGCTGCCTGCGCCGGTGCCGCTGCCGCTGGAGACGGGCTCGGTCACGCCGGAGAGGCCATCCAGCAGGCCGCCGACGAGGCCGCTGCTGCCTGCGCCCGTCCCGGTGCCGCCGCTGCTGCTGCCGCTGGACAGCAGGCCGCCGAGCAGGCCGCTGTCGCCGGTGACGGTGCCCAGCACGCCGGTGACGGCGCTGCTGCTGCCACTGCCGCTGACGTCGAGATCGACACCGACGCTGCCCATGCTGCCGCTGACGGTGTTGAGCACGCTGCCGAGCAGATCGCCCGCGCCACTGGCGCCGCTGCCCTGGCCCAGCAGGCCGCCGAGCGCGCCGTCCTGGCCGAGCACGCCGTCCAGCAGGTCGCCGCCCGCCAGATTGCCGAGCAGCCCGTTGTCGCCCGCGACCGTATCGAGCAGCCCGCCGACCACGCCCTGGTCGCCCAGCACGCCGCCAGCCAGGTCGCCGCCGGTCAGGCCGCCAAGCAGGCCGTCGTCGCCGACCACCCCGCCCAGGAGCTCTCCACCCAGCAGGTCTCCCCCAGTGACGCTCCCCAGCAGACCGTCTTCACCGACGACACCGCCCAGCAGATCCCCGCCGGTGACGCCACCCAGCAGCCCGTCGTCGCCGACCACGCCGCCGAGCAGGTCGCCCCCCAGGGTGCCATCGGCCAGGTTCGCTACGCCGTCGGTCAGGTAGTCCACCTGCTGCGTCGCGCCGGCCAGTGCGTCGTGGACGAGGTTCGTGCCCAGCAGGTCGCCGGTGACGGGCGAGAGCAGGCCGTCCACGGCGCCGGTCGCGGTGCCGACGACGCCGTCCACCGGGTCCAGCATGTTGGGGTTGTCGGCCGTGAAGCTGCCGCCCAGCAGCGGCGAGAGCGCATCGCTCGCGGTGCCGGCCACGTTGTCCACGAGGCCGGTGACGGGCGAGAGGGTGTCGGACAGGCCGAGCCCGCCCACCAGTGGCAGGTCGTCCAGGCTGGCGACGGTGTTGTCCACCACGCCGGTGGTCGGGTCGAGCAGCTGATCGCCGCTGTCGCCGCCATCGCCGCCGCCGGTCAGACCGCCGAGCAGGTTGCCCACGAGACCGTCTTCGCCGAGCAGGTCGCCACCCGCCAGTCCGCCCAGCAGGCCATCGTCCCCGACCACGCCGCCAAGAAGATCACCGCCGAGCAGGTCACCGCCGGTCAGCCCACCGAGCAGACCGTCATCGCCGACGACACCGCCCAGAAGGTCACCGCCCAGCAGATCACCGCCCGTGACGCCACCCAGCAGACCGTCGTCGCCGATCACGCCGTCGAGCAGGTCACCCCCCAGGGCGCCGTCGGCCAGGTTCGCCACACCATCGGTCAGGTAGTCCACCTGCTGCGTCGCGCCGGCCAGGGCGTCGTGGACGAGGTCCGTGCCAAGCAGGTCGCCCGTAATGGGCGAAAGCAGGCCGTCCACGGCGCCGGTCGCAGTGCCGACGACGTCGTCCACCGGGTCCAGCATGTTGGGACTGTCGGCCGTGAAGCTGCCGCCCAGCAGCGGCGAGAGCGCATCGCTCGCGGTGCCGGACAGGTTGTCCACGAGGCCGGTGACGGGCGAGAGGGTGTCGAACAGGCCGAGCCCGCCCACCAGCGGCAGGCCGTCCAGGCTGGCGACGGTGCTGTCCACCACGCCGGTGGCCGGGTCGAGCAGCTGATCACCACTGCCGCCGCCATCGCCGCCGGTCAATCCACCCACCAGCAGGCCGTCTTCGCCGATGACGTCACCCAGCAGCCCATCTGCGCCAGTGACGCCACCCAGCAGCCCATCGTCCCCGACCACACCGCCGAGCAGATCCCCGCCCAGCAGGTCGCCGCCGAGCAGACCGCCCACCACGCCGTTCTCGCCGACCAGGCCGCCGATGACGCCGTCTTCGGCCAGCAGGCCGCCTGCCAGGCCCTCGTCGCCCAGCACGCCGCCGAGCAGGCCGTCGTCGCCGAGCACGGCGTCCAGCGGGCCGGCCAGGGTGCCGCCGACGAGGCCGCCAACTAGGCCCTGGTCGCCCAGCAGGGTGTCGGTCACGCCGTCCACGAGGCCGCCTTCGCCGACCACACCGCCCAGGGCGCCGTCGTCCGCCAGCAGGCCGCCGACGAGGCCGTCCTCGGTCAGCAGGCCGCCGACCAGGCCGTCGGGGGTGAGCAGGCCGCCCACCAGGCCGTCGTCGCCGAGCACGCCGCCGACGACGTTGCCGACCATGCCGTCTTCGGCCAGCAGGCTGCCGGTGAGGCCGTCCAGGCCGGTGGCGCCGAGCACGCTGCCGAGCGGGCCGTTGCCGCTGGCGAGGTTGTCCACCAGGTTGACGACGGCGTCGGTGACGTAGTCGACCTGGGTGTCGAGCGCGCCGAGGGCGGCGTCGGTGGTGCCGGTGCCCAGCAGGTCGTCGACGACGGGGGCGAGCACGCCGACGCCGTCGGTGAGGCTGTCGACGCTGCTGTCGACGGGGTCGAGGGCGTTGGGGTCGTCGGCGGTGAATTCGCCGCCGACCAGGGGTTCGAGGGCGTTGTCGACGAGGGTGGTGACGTTGTCGACGACGCCGGTGACGGGGCTCAGGCTGTCGCCCAGGCCGACGGCGTCGGAGACGCCGCCGACGACGGTGCCGCCGAGGCTGTCGGTGGGGTCCAGGAGGGCGTCTGCGTCTGCATCGGCGTCGGCGTCGGCGTCGGCGTCGGCATCGGCATCGGCATCGGCATCGGCATCGGCATCGGCATCAGCGTCAGCGTCAGCGTCAGCGTCAGCGTCAGCATCCGCGTCGGCGTCTGCGTCGGCGTCTGCGTCGGCGTCGGCATCTGCGTCGGCGTCAGCATCCGCATCCGCATCCGCATCCGCATCGCCATCCTCGCCCGGCCGCCCCATCAGAATCGGCAGCACGCTGTCGTCCCCGCCGCCGCCGTCGGCCACGGCCGCGAGGGCGGCGCCGCCGAGGGCGGCGAGCGCGAAGTCGGCCAGGCCCAGCCCGCCGGTGGCGGCCAGCGTCTTCTTCACGGCCACGGCCGCGCCTTCGGCATCGGCTGCCGGGGCCATGGCCAGGTCGCCGGCAGCCAGGTCAACGTCCACCTGCTGCAGGCCGCCCGGCAGGGGCGTGGTGGCGATGGTGGCGTCGGTGCCGCCGGTGAAGGTGCCCACCAGCGGCGCCTGGCCGGCGCCCGCGCCGGGAAAGTTCACGGCCGCCTGGCCGCCCTCGGGCACGAGCACCCGGTCGCCGGACATCAGGGTCTGCATGCCCTCGACCGGCATGCGCACGCCGTCGCGCACGACGGCGACGCCGGGCGTGGCGTTGGACAGGGTGCCGACACCGGCGGCAGCGGCGGTGCCAGCCGGGCCGCCTGCCGTGCCCATGGCGGCCGTCACGCCCCCGGCCTGCGCCATGAGCAGCGGCGGCGCGCCGGCAGCGGCGCCCGCGGCGGGGCTGGAGGGGGTGGCGGAGGTCGGGGTCTGGAGCGTCATGGGAGCCTCGTTGTGCGACGGTGATGCCCCAGTGGGGCAACATGCGTGCCGCCCGGCCGGGCTCGCCGCGCGACCGCGTCCCGATCGCCGCAAGTGCTTGTCACCGTTCGGAAAAGCAGAGGCCGGCGGCCCCTTGCCGGCACCGTGCAGCACCGCGCGCCGCCCCGGCGTTACGGCCCCCGCGGACGTAACGCCGTAACGACATGGCGGCCCCCCTGGCCGTCGGCTCGCCTTTGCAACCATTTACGCTCGACCGCCAGCCGGCGCACGAGGCGCCCCGGGGGAAAAGCGCCCTCTGGATGGGGCAGACACCTTGGGTGCGCCCTGAAAGACTCATCAAAGTTCTTCAGGCGGACGCCGCCATTTCTAAACAATATCCGCAGAAATTCACAGTGCGCGACACCTGTCCTGTTCAATCGCCAAGCCTTGTGCCAACGGCCGGCTTTTCAAAGTTGAGGAGGAAGGAACACCATGCGTATCGCGGTTGTGGAAGACGATGCGGCAGCGCTGGATTCGCTGCACCGCACGATCACGGAGGAGGGACACGAATGCTTCGGCTTCATCAGCGGGCTGGACCTGTGGCGCACGCTGCGCCACCACAGCTTCGACCTGCTGGTCATCGACTGGACCCTGCCCGACCTGACCGGTGCCGAGCTGATCCGCATGGTGCGCACGGGCCTCGGCAGCAACGTGCCCATCATCTTCATGACGCCGGGCGAGGACGATGAGCAGCTCGTCGAGGGCCTGGGAGCCGGTGCCGACGACCATCTGGCCCAGCCGGTGCGTGCCGGCGAACTCAAGGCCCGCATGCAGGCCCTGCTGCGCCGCACCTATCCGCAGCTGACCGAGTCAGAGCTGACCTTCGGCGTCTACACCCTGCTGCCGCGCCGGCGCGAACTCCTGCGCCGGGGCGAGACGGTGCCCCTGACCAACCGCGAGTTCGAACTCGCATTGATGCTGTTCCGCAACCTGGGCCGGCTGATGGCGCGCGACCACCTGTGCGGCACGCTGGTGGGTCCGGGGGCCGAGAAGAACTCGCGCTCGCTGGACACGCACATTTCACGCCTGCGCCACAAGCTGGACCTGCGCCCCCACAACGGCTATCTGCTGTCCGCCATCTACCGCATGGGCTACCGGCTCGACGCCATCGAGGAACGCGACCTGCCCACGCCCGCCGAGGCGAGTGCCACGCCCACCCCCCGGGGCCGGCCCAAGGCGCCGGCGAAGGCCTCCGCGAAGGCGCCGGCCAGGACGGCCGCGCCGACGTCGGCGGCGGCGTCGGCGGCGGCGCCCGCACCGAAGGCCAGGACCCGCGCCCGCGCGGAAAGCCGGGCTGCCGGACGCTGAGGCGGGCGGCACGCCGGGGCGGGTGCGCCACCTATAGTGGCGCCCTCGCCGCACCGCCCGCCCCATGGTTTTCATCGACACCCTGCGTGCCTGGGCCCGCCGCATCAAGCGCGACGGGCTCGCCCTCTGGTTCGCCCGCTCGCATCCCGCCACGCCCTGGCATGCCAAGGCCCTGGGCGCCTTCGTGGTGGCCTATGCGCTGAGCCCCATCGACCTGATTCCCGACTTCATCCCGGTGCTGGGCTTCCTGGACGACGTGATCCTGCTGCCGGCGCTGATCTGGCTGACGGTCCGGCTGCTGCCGCCGCAGGTGCTGGCCGAGTCGCGCGCGAAGGCGCAGGCCTGGATGGACGAGCGCCGCGACAAGCCGCGCAGCCGGGTGGGCGCGGTGGTGATCGTGCTGCTGTGGGTGGCCGTCGCGGCGGCATTGCTCGTCTGGGCCTGGCCGTGGGTGCGGGCCCATGTGCCCGGCGGCGCGACGCGGTAGGACACGCGGGTCGCGTCCCGCGGCCTCACTCCACCGTCACGCTCTTCGCCAGATTCCGCGGCTTGTCGACGTCCGTCCCCCTTGCACAGGCCGTGTGGTAGGCCAGCAGCTGCAGCGGCACCACGTGCAGAAGCGGCGACAGCCGGCCGTAGTGCTCGGGCATGCGGATCACGTGCAGGCCTTCGCTGCTCTCGATGTGCGTGTCGCCGTCGGCCAGCACGTAGAGCACGCCGCCGCGGGCGCGCACTTCCTGCAGGTTGCTCTTGAGCTTGTCCAGCAGCGCGTCGTTGGGCGCCACGGCCACCACGGGCATCTCGCTTGTCACCAGCGCCAGCGGGCCGTGCTTGAGTTCGCCGGCGGCATAGGCCTCGGCATGGATGTAGGTCACTTCCTTGAGCTTGAGCGCACCTTCCAGCGCGATGGGGTAGTGCAGGCCGCGGCCCAGGAAGAGCGCGTTCTCCTTGCGGGCGAAGTCCTCGGCCCAGGCCACCACCTGCGGCTCCAGCGCCAGCACCGACTGCAGCGCGACGGGCAGGTGGCGCATCTCCTTCAGGTAGCGCGCCTCGTCCTCTTCGCTCAGGCGGCCCTTGGACTGGGCCAGTGCCAGCGTCAGCAGGAAGAGCCCCGCCAGTTGCGTGGTGAAGGCCTTGGTCGAGGCCACGCCGATCTCCACGCCGGCCCGCGTGATGTAGGCCAGCTTGCATTCGCGCACCATGGCGCTGGTGGCCACGTTGCAGATGGTCAGCGTCTGCGCCATGCCCAGGCTGCGCGCATGGCGCAGGGCGGCCAGCGTGTCGGCCGTCTCGCCCGACTGGCTGATGGTGACGACCAGCGTGCGCGGGTTGGGCACCGAATCGCGGTAACGGTATTCGCTGGCGATCTCCACCTGCGTCGGCACGCCGGCGATGCCCTCCAGCCAGTACTTGGCGGCGCAGCCGCTGTAGTAGCTGGTGCCGCAGGCCAGGATCAGCACCTGGTCGATCTCCTCGAACACGCGGTAGGCGCTGGCACCGGGCTGGCCGTCCACCTCGGCACCGTCGAAGAGCTCGGGCACGATGCCTTCGACGCCCTCCAGCGTGTCGGCGATGGCGCGCGGCTGCTCGAAGATCTCCTTCTGCATGTAGTGGCGGTAGGGGCCCAGTTCGGCGGCGCCGCTGTGGGCATGCACGGTGCGCACGCGGCGCTCCACGCGCTTGTGGTGGCGGTCGGCGATCCAGTACTTGCCAGGCTGCAGGTCGACCAGGTCGCCCTCTTCCAGGTAGACGATCTGGTCGGTCACGCCGGCCAGGGCCATGGCGTCGCTGGCCAGGAAGTTCTCGCCCTGGCCCACGCCCAGCACCAGCGGCGAGCCGGCGCGCGCGCCCACCACGCGGTGGGGCTCGTCGCGGCAGATGACGGCGATGGCATAGGCGCCGTGCAGCTGCGCCACGGCGGTCTTCAAGGCCTCGAACAGGTCGCCGTCGTAGGCGCTGTCGATCAGGTGGGCGATGACCTCGGTATCGGTCTGGCTGGCGAAGACGTAGCCGCGCGCCATGAGGGCGGTGCGCAGGCTTTCGTGGTTCTCGATGATGCCGTTGTGCACCAGCGCGATCCGCGGCGGACGCTGGCTGCTGGGCAGCTCGCCCACGCCGTGGCTGAAATGCGGATGGGCGTTGTGCACCGCCGGCGCGCCATGCGTGGCCCAGCGAGTGTGGGCGATGCCGGTCTGGCCTTCGATGTGCTCCGTGCTCACCTGCGTCAGCAGGTCGGCCACGCGCGAGGTGGTGCGCGCCCGGCCCAGGCCGCCGCCAGCATGCACGGCCACGCCGCAGGAGTCATAGCCGCGGTATTCCAGCCGCTGCAGGCCCTGCACCAGCAGGGGAACGATGTCGCGATGGGAAGCTGCGCCGACGATGCCGCACATGGATGGATCTCCAGAAAGACGTGGGCAGCCGCGCTGCCGAGGTGGGCGATGCTAGGCGAGGCAGAATGAACGTTGCTTTCGTTT
Source organism: Pseudacidovorax intermedius (assembly GCF_001476815.1). Taxonomy (GTDB): domain Bacteria; phylum Pseudomonadota; class Gammaproteobacteria; order Burkholderiales; family Burkholderiaceae_C; genus Xenophilus; species Xenophilus intermedius_A. Next base: position 14,832 of record NZ_LDSL01000065.1, read on the forward strand.
TTTCTCAAATTCTGACCATCCATTCCACCCACACCGTCGAATGGAATAAATCACCATTCGGATGTCGATCATGGAATCTTTGAACCTGGACGCCATCGACCACCGCCTGCTCGACGCCCTGCAGCGCGATGCGTCCCGCACCAACCAGCAGCTCGCGGCCGACCTGCACCTGTCCCCGCCCACCTGCCTGCGTCGCGTGCAGCGGCTGCGGCAGGCGGGCCTGATCGCGCGCGAAGTGGCGCTGCTGGACGCCGACCGGCTCGGCGCCACGCTCACCGCCGTGGTCGAGGTGTCGCTGGACCGGCAGGACGAAGGCGCCCTGGCCGCCTTCGAGGCGCGCATCGTGCCCGACGACGCCGTGCAGCAGTGCTACCGCGTCTCACCCGGGCCGGACTTCGTGCTGATCGTCACCGTGCGCGACATGCCGGCCTACCAGGCCCTGGCGCAGCGCCTGTTCACCAGCGATGCCAACGTGCGCAACGTGAAGGCCTTCTTCAGCGTGCGGCGGGCCAAGTTCGAGCCGCGGGTGCCGCTGACGGGCTGAATGCCGTGCCCCTCGAACCCAGCGCGCCGGCCGGCAAGGCGCTCGATTGCCGGGCGCCGATCTGCCATTTTCAATTCAGCATTGCCTGCCAGAAAGCGTTCCAGAAATCAGCGACCTTCTTCTGATTTGCAAACACTAGAATCGGTGCGGACATTTTTTTTGAAACAGCCATGCGCTTCCAGAAATCAAGCCTCGCTTCAATTTCATTGATTTCTGCTGCATTGGCGTTCGGCCAGATCGCCTGGGCCGACACGCCCTTGCCGGCGGGCATTTATCGCGTGGAACCGCCTTTAGGGAACACCGACCCACCGCTGCCGCCGGACGTCCGCAATTTCACCATTCAAATCCACCGCAATGCGCCGGCGGTCCGGCCGGACGCCGTGTACGCCCTGCTCGCGCGCCAGACCACCGAATCCCGCACGTACCCCGCATGGCAAGTTCTTCTGGCCCCTTCCGCGGCGGCGCCAAAGCCCTCCAGGACACCAGACCAAGGTTGTACCGGCTATGGCTTCAATGACTCTGGCGAGAGCGACGGGATTTGCAGGAACCATGCATTCAAGCTCAATGCCGGTGCAGACGGAAAATCCTTCACCATCGACGGCTACGACCAGACGCAGCAGTTGCCTCCGACCTACATCGAAGATAAAGAGCCTCCCAGTCCCCAGAAAATTGGCGCTGCGGCGCTATTTGGCTTCAATCCCAACGGCCACTACATCGACTCTACAGAAATCACCCATGTCCAAAGCCGCTTCACGTTGCAGGCGCCGCTGGACATCCAGCGCATCCTGCAACTGAAACGGCCCGTTCCCCTGTACCCCGGCCGTGGGGCCACCTTCCCGGACGAGATCCTGGACGCCGGCGCCCAGGTCGGCATTCTCCACACCGATTCGCAATGGATGGCGGTCGTCCGGTTGAAGCCGGACGGCAGCATTGTCCGCGGCTGGCTCGATAGAGACACGATGGACGAACTCCGATGGATCGACCAGGACGCCACCACTGGCAATTTCAGGTTCCGGGTCGCATTCGACGCCGCCGGGCCCGAATACGACACCGAGCGCCCGGCGGTGGCCATCGAGGTGCGGGACGCGTCCACCGGCAAACGACTTCAGGTATTTCGCGATTTCTATTCGGAATCCCAGGAGCCCTCCGCCAAGGCACTCGAGTTGGTCGACGCGAATTTCGATGGCCACCCGGATTTGTCGATTTTCGGCAGCAGCGGCGGCGCCGGCCCCAATTCCTCGACCAACTTTTTCCTGTTCAACCCCACCACCCGGGAATTCGCCTACGACGCGGCGCTTTCAGACCTGACCCAGATTTCCATCGATCCGAAAAGCAAGACGATTTTTTCGGCGTCCCGCGGCAGTTGCTGCTCCCACTATTCAAGCACCTGGCGGTACATCCAGGGGCGCCTGACCGAAGTCGGCAACTGGTCGGAGGAATACACGGCGGACGGCCGATGGATCGAGGAATCGACCTGCAAGCTCTCCCGGGGAAAGATGCGCTGCAAATTCAAGCGCCACCGCCGGAAGAACTGATCTGCCTGGTCAAGGGCTCCTGGGGCCCTTCCGCCATCACTTCTTCGAGCCCTTCACCGGCCGCTTCCAGTTCACGAAGCTCACCTGCCGCGCCCGCGCCACGGTCAGCCCGCCGGGCTCGGTGCTCTTGCTGATGGTCGAGCCGCCGCCGATGGTGCCGCCGGCACCGAGGCTCACGGGTGCGATCAGCACGCAGTTGCTGCCCACGTGCACGTCGTCGCCGATCACCGTGCGGTGCTTGTTGGCGCCGTCGTAGTTGGCCGTGATGCTGCCGGCGCCGTAGTTCACCCGGGCGCCCACGGTCGCATCGCCCAGGTAGGCCAGGTGGTTGGCCTTGGCGCCGTCGGCCAGGGTGGAATTCTTCACTTCGACGAAATTGCCGATGTGCACTTCGCGGCCCAGTTGCGCGCCGGGACGCAGGCGGGCATAGGGGCCGACGAGCGCGCCCGCCCCCACGACCACGCCGGCCGCTTCGCCGGCGATGTGCGTGTAGGGATGGATCACCGCGCCGTCCTCGATGCGCGCGTCCGAGATGACGCAGTGCGCGCCGATGCGCACGCCCTCGCCCAGGCGCACGCGGCCCTCGAAGATGCAGTTGATGTCGATCTCGACGTCGGCGGCGCATTCCAGTTCGCCGCGCAGGTCGAAGCGCGCCGGGTCGGCCAGGCGCACGCCGGCGTCCATCAGGCGTTCGGCCTGGCGGCGCTGCCAGTCGCGCTCCAGCGCGGCGAGCTGGGCGGGGCTGTTGATGCCGGCCACCTGCAGCGCATCGGCGGTCTTCTGCGCCACCACGGGCAGGCCCTCGGCCACGGCCATGCCGACCACGTCGGTCAGGTAGTACTCGCCCTGGGCGTTGTCGTTGGACAGGCGCGCCAGCCAGCCGGCCAGTGCGCGGGCCGGCGCCGCCATCACGCCCGAATAGATCTCGCGCACCTGGCGCTGGGCCTCGCTGGCGTCCTTGTGCTCGACGATCGCCTGCACGCCGCCGGCCGCGTCGCGCAGTACGCGGCCGTAGCCGGTCGGGTCGGGCAGGTCGATGGTCAGCAGCGCCAGGCGCTCGCCGCCGCTGGCCGCGACCAGGGCGCGCAGCGTGTCCTCGGCGATCAGCGGCACGTCGCCCGACAGCACCAGCACCACGCCATCACCGGCCAGCGCCGGCACCGCCTGCTGCACGGCATGGCCGGTGCCCAGCTGCGGCGACTGGCGCACGCAGCGCACGTCGGCGCCCGGTTGCCAGGCGGGGATGGCGGCCTCGACCTCGTCCGCGCCGTGGCCGGTGACGACCACCACGCGCCGCGCGCCCAGGCCCGCGGCCGTACCCAGCACATGGGCAAGCAGCGGCCGGCCGGCCAATCGGTGCAACACTTTGGGCAAGCGGCTCTTCATGCGCGTGCCCTTGCCGGCCGCCATGACGACGACATCGATGGCGTGGGACGAAAGGCTGGACGTGCGGGATTCGGAAGTCATGGTGGGTCGGCGAGGGTCGGGCGCGTGGCGCCGCATGTGCGCACTGCCGCAGGCATCGGGGCAGTGGCTGGGAAAGGTGGCCGGAATTATCGGCCTGCTGCTGATGGGCCTGGCGCTCGGCGGCTGCAGCGCGGTGCGGCTGGGCTACAACAACCTGCCGGACATCAGCTACTGGTGGCTGGACGGCTACCTGGATTTCGACGGCGCCCAGAGCCTGCAGGTGAAGCGGGCGCTGGCCGGCCTGCAGGACTGGCACCGGCGCGAGGAGCTGCCACGCCTGGCCACGCTCGCCGCCCAGGCGCGCGACCAGGCCCGCGGCGACGTCACGCCCGCGCAGGTCTGCGCCCTGTCGGACGCCGTGCAGGCCCGCCTGCTGGCGCTGGCGGTGCGCGCCGAGCCCGACGCCACCGTGCTGGCCCAGAGCCTGGCGCCTGCGCAGCTGCAGGTGCTGGAACGCAAGTTCGGCCGCATCAACAACGACTTCCGCCGCGAGTGGCTGCGCCTGACGCCGGCCGAGGTGCAGGACAAGCGCTACGACACCTTCCTGGACCGTTACGAGGACTTCTACGGCACGCTCGACGCCCGCCAGCGCGGCCTGCTGCGGCAGATGGTGCGCCAGTCCGCGTTCAGCCCCGAGAAGCTGGATGCCGCCCGCCGCGCACGCCAAGCCGACGTGCTGGCCCTGCTGCGCGGGCTGCAGCAGCCCCCGGCCGCCACCGACGCGCAGGCGCGCCAGCGGGTGCATGCGCTGGTCATGCGCGTCTTCGAGCCGCCGCCGGGCGAATGGCGCAGCCAGCAGGACGCGCTGGCCCAGGAAGCCTGCAACAACACCGCGGCCCTGCATGCCGCCATGAGCCCGGCCCAGCGCGAGCGCGCCGCCCAGCGCATCGAGGCCTACCGGCAGGACCTCGTCGCACTTTCAGGACCTTGAAGCCACCGCCCGCCACACCGGTGATGCACGGCGCTCACGCGCCGCCCGGATGGCATGGAAACCGCCGCAGTCGTCGAATCGAATGGCCGCGGAGCAGGCCAAGCCAGTGCACCCGCGGAACCGGCTTTGCCGGGCCGCCGGGTGCGCCCCTCGAGGGGATTGGACTTCCACACGCAGTGAGGAAGTCCAAACGGGGTGGTCTCAGCTCCCCGCGGAACCGGCTCTGCCGGGCCGCCGGGTGCGCCCCTCGAGGGGATTGGACTTCCACACGCAGTGAGGAAGTCCAAACGGGGTGGTCTCATTTCACAGCAGCGGCACCGGCCGCATCGGCCGATCGAAATAGTCGCCCAGCGCCTCCAGCGCATGCGGCTCCAGGATCTCCAGCCAGCCGCCTTCCAGCCGGTGCAGGCCCAGGCGCTGCAGCTTGCGCAGCGTCTTGTTGGTGTGCACCAGCGACAGGCCCAGCGCATCGGCGATGTGCTGCTGCTGGAAGGGAAACTCCACCCGCCCCGCTTCCGTCATGCCCAGGTGCTCGGCCCGGCGGTACAGGTGCATCAGCAGCATCGCCACGCGCTCGGCGGCGGTGCGGCGGCCGGCGGTCACCAGGTTGTCGTCCACCATCTTCTCCTCGCGCGCCGCGAGCCAGGTGATGTCGTAGCCCAGCTTGGGATGCTGCAGAAAGAAGTCCCACAGCCGGTCGCGCGGGAAGGTGCACAGCACCGTGTCCGACGCCGCTTCCACGCCGTGGGTGCGGCCGTCGGCGAATTCGTCCTGCAGTCCGACCAGGTCACCGGGCAGCAAAAAATTGAGGATCTGCCGCCGCCCGTCGCTGAGCGTCTTGTAGCGGAAGGCCCAGCCCGAATAGAGCGTGTAGAGCAGGTCGCTGCGCAGGTGCTCGGCGATGATGCGTTCGCCGGCCGCCACCTTGCGGCTGCCGCTGCGCCATTCGGCCACGGCATGGCGCTCGGGTTCGGAGAGGGCCAGAAAGGCGGGGAGGGTGCGCAGGCGGCATTCGCTGCACGGATGGCCACAGGCCGAATGGGTCACCGACATCGGACGGACGCGAGAAGTGCGGGTACGCCAATATAGACAACCGGCGTGTGTCTTTTGACATTCCGGGGACGCCCTGCACCGTGGGCCGCGGCCCTAAAGTGACCGTCGATGTCCGCTGACGCTTCCCCCGGCCTGTACGAATTCCTCTACACCAGCCAACTCGGTGCCCAGGCCTCGCCGCTGGTGGTGGGCCAGATCCTGTCGCGGGCACGGCCGACCAATGCCCAGGCGGGCGTGAGCGGACTGTTGATCTTCGATGGCCAGCGTTTCTTCCAGCACCTGGAGGGGCCGCGCCCCACGCTGGAGGCCCTCATGGGCCGCATCGTCGGCGACAGCCGCCACGAGGACATGCGGATCCTGCACGAAGGCCTGCTGCCCCAGCGGCGCTACCACCGCTTCGACATGGGCTACGCCGAGACCGACGACCTCGATGCGCTGGGCGCATTGATCCAGCTCAGCGGCCCTTCCGCCGTAGAGCGCTTCCTGCAGATGCGCACGAGCTTCGACATCCAGGCCTGACCCCGAGGGCCCGCGCAGCAGGCCAAGCGGGAACATCCGCGGAACCGGCTCCGCCGGGCCGCAGGATGTGCCCCCTTGAAAGGGGGAAGGCGAAGCGCGGAGCGCGCAGCCTGGGGGTTAGCTTTGATCCCAGGTGTAGGTCGCGCCGAAGCCGTCCCAGGGCTCCATCACGATGCGCTGGCCGGCCTCGACCACCAGCGCCTCGCCGGGGCCGACGACCAGGTCTTCGCTGCCCCAGTGGGCCGTGGCGTCGCGGGTGACCCACACCCGGCCCTGCCGCAGCCGCAGCACGCTGCGGCCCTGCGCCCGCAGGCTGATCGCCTGCCCCGCCTTGAGCTGCCAGGCACCGCGGCGCACGGCGGGCGGAATCGCGGCGGCGGGCGCGGCGATCAGGGCTTCGCGGGTCGTGGTGCTCAGGGTGGCGGCGGTCATGGCGGTTCTCCTCGTCGAAGAGCGTGTCGCCCATTGCGCCACGTCTGCTTCGGGAACCGATCATCTGCATGGCGGCGCGCGCGGTCCAATGAAAACGCGCTAGGCTACTGATGCCGCCGGCGCATCAATCGCGCCGGCCGGCCCGACCGTCCCCGCCCCGTCCGCCCATGCAGCATTCCCAGACCCACCTGCGCACCCGGCCCATCGGCGCCGGCTACCTGCGCGCCTTCGAGGCCGTGGCCCGGCACCTGAACTTCCGCGCCGCGGCGGAGGAGATGGCCCTCACCCAGTCCGCCGTGAGCCGCCAGATCCAGTCGCTCGAAGAAGAAGTGGGCGTGCCGCTGTTTTTGCGCCACACCCGCGCGGTGGAACTCACCGCCGCCGGCGCGCAGCTGCTGCTGGCGGTGCAGCAGGCGCTGCCGCGCATCGACGGCGCGGTGCGGCAGATCCGCCAGAGCGCGGGCCGCAAGAGCGTGTCGCTGACCACCTTCGCCTCCTTCGCGTCGATGTGGCTGATCCCGCGGCTGGAGGCCTTCCAGCAGGCGCACCCGGACATCGACATCCGCATCGACGCCACCGACACCGCGCTGGACCTGGACCTGGCCGACATCGACATGGCCCTGCGCTACGGCCCGGCGGAGGCCATGCCGCCGGGCGCCCAGCGCCTGTTCGGCGAGACGCTGATGCCGGTGGCCAGCCCCTGGCTCATCAAGAGCAGCCCGGCCATCCGAGAGCCGGGGGACATCGCGCGCTTCACGCTGATCGAGGCCGGCGACGCCCACCGCACGCACCTGGAATGGCTGACATGGCGCCGCTGGTTCGAGACCAACGGCCTGGCACGCGCGCAGCCGCGGCGCTGGCTGTACTTCAACTACGCCTACCAGATGGTGCAGGCCGCGCTGTCGGGCCAGGGCGTGGTGCTGGCGCGCAGCCCGCTCATCGCGGAAAGCCTGGCCAGCGGCGACCTGGTGGAAGTGCTGCCGCGCCAGCGCATGGATTCGCCCATGGCCTACTGGCTGCTGGTGGCACCGCGCAGCACGCTGCGGCCGGAGGTGCGCGCCTTCTGCGACTGGCTGCGCACCCAGGCGGCGGTCACCCGCCAGACCATCGGCGACGGACCCGATCCGGACACCCTCGACCATATGGATTGAGCCCACCCCGTTTGGACTTCCTCACTGCGTGTGGAAGTCCAATCCCCCTCAAGGGGCGCACCCGGCGGCCGGGCAAAGCCGGTTCCGCGGTGGGTTGAGACCACCCCGTTTGGACTTCCTCACTGCGTGTGGAAGTCCAATCCCCCTCAAGGGGCGCACCCGGCGGCCCGGCAAAGCCGGTTCCGCGGGTGCATGGGCATGGCCTGCTCCGCGGCCATCCGATCAGCAACCCCGTGAACAGACCCGGATGCCGCGCCGAGCGGCGCGTCCAGCGGCTCAGCCCACTGGCCAGACCACGCCGTTGTCGTTGAGGATCGCGTCCAGCGGCACGTCGTGCGCCTCGGGCTCGAAGTCGTCGATGAAACCGTTGGCGAAGCCCAGGCCCACGGTGAAGGGCCGCGGCTCCAGCGCCGCCAGCGTGCGGTCGTAGAAGCCGCCGCCGTAGCCCAGCCGGTAGCCGCCGGCGCTGTAGCCCAGGCAGGGCACGAACAGCAGCGTGGGCACGATCAGCTCGGTGTCCTTGGGCTTGGGAATGTCGTAGGCGTCGTTCTCCATCGGGCAGCCGGGGTACCAGACGTGGAAGCTCAGCGTCTTGGTCTCGCGGTCCACCACCGGCAGGCCGATGCGGCGGCGCTGGGGTTCTTCCATCAGCTCGCCGTCCTCCTTCCAGCGGTGCAGCGCCGGCAGGGGGTCGAATTCGCCCTTGATCGGCCAGTAGGCGCCGATCACCGTGTCGGGCCGGCCCACCAGCCAGAACCGCATCACCCGCTGCAGCAGGTCGGCGCGTTGTAGGCGGTCCGGCAGGGCCAGGCGTTGCTCGATGAGCGCCGCGCGGACCTGGGTCTTGAGAAAGGCCGCCGTGCCTGCGCGTTCTTCATCGTGTGCTTTGTCCATAATCCTTCGATGCAGTTTCAAGGCATTTTGTCACCCCGCCGCGGCTGGCTCGCGGCGCTGGCCCTGGTGGCCGCCACCCTCGCCCCGCCGGCCTGCGCCCAGGCCAACCGCAACGACGACGTGCTGCTGCAGATGAAGCAGGCCTTCCAGCGCGGCGACAAGGCCCGGCTGTCGGCCCTGCTGCCGCAGGCCCGCGGCCATGCGCTGGAGCCCTGGGCCGCCTACTGGGAACTGCGCGCCCGTCTGGGCGAGGCCAGCAGCGACGAGGTCTATGCCTTCTTCGCACGCTATCCCGGCACCTACCAGGAAGACCGCCTGCGCAACGACTGGCTGCTGGTGCTGGGCCAGCGCCGCGCCTGGGACGAGTTCGCCGCCGCGCATGCCGCCTTCCGCATGAACGACGACCGCGAGGTGCAGTGCTACGCCGTGCTGGTGGACGGCCTGCGCAACGGCCGCGTGCTGCCCGCGCAGGTGGAAACCGTGCGCCGCAACTGGATGGCCCAGCGCGAGCTGGACGACGGCTGCCTGTCGGCCGCCGACCGGCTGATTGCCGCCGGCGCCATGCCGGCCTCCGACGCCTGGAAGAAGGCCCGCGTGGCGATGGAGGCCAACCGCCCCGCCGCGGCGCGCGCCGCCATCAACCTGGTCGCGCCCGATGCGCTGCCCACCTTCGAGCAGGTCAACGCCAGCGCCACCAGGTTCCTGCTGGGCTCGGCTTCGGCCGCCTCGCGCGCCCGCAAGGAAATGGTCGTGATGGCCCTGCTGCGCATGGCCGTGGCCGACCCCGACACCGCCGCGGCCCAGCTCGACAGCAAGTGGGGGCCGATGCTCAGCCCCGAGGAGCGCAACTGGCTCTGGGGCAGCATTGGCCGCCAGGCGGCGCAGAAGCTCTCGCCGCAGGCGTCCGGCTACTTCGCCAACGTCAGCAGGAACGGCGACCTGACCGACGACATGCTCGGCTGGAAGGTGCGCGCCGCGCTGCGCATGGGCCAGTGGAAAGAGGTCGATGCCGCCGTGCGCGCCATGAGCGAAGAGGCGCAGCAGGACCCGACCTGGGTCTACTGGCGCGCCCGTGCCCTCATGGCCCAGGGCGGCGAGCGCCGCCAGCAGGAGGCCCGCACGCTGCTCGAGACCATCGCCGGCACCCGCGGCTTCTACGAGCTGCTGGCGCTGGAAGACCTGGGCCAGCGCGCCCAGGTGCCGACGGCACCGGCGCCGCTCACGCCCGAGGAGCGCGCCGCCGCGCTGAACAACCCCTCGCTGCAGCGCGCGCTGTATGCCATCGGCATCGGCCTGCGGCCGGAGGGCGTGCGCGAGTGGAACTACGCCACCAACCTGCACGACCGCGGCGGCATGGACGACCGCGCGCTGCTGGCCGCCGCCGACCTGGCCTGCCAGCGCGAGCTGTGGGACCGCTGCATCAACACCAGCGAGCGCACCAAGGGCACCATCGACGCCACGCAGCGCTTTCCCATGCCCTTCCACGACACGGTGCTGCGCAAGAGCCAGGACATCGGCCTCGACCCGGCCTACGTCTACGGCCTGATCCGCCAGGAAAGCCGCTTCATCATGGACGCCCGCTCGGGCGTCGGCGCCTCGGGCCTGATGCAGGTGATGCCCGCCACGGCGCGCTGGACGGCCCGCAAGATCGGCCTGCCCTACTCGCCGGACATGATCACCGACCGCGAGACCAACATCACCATCGGCACCAACTACCTCAAGCTGGCGCTGGACGACTTCGACGGCTCCATGGCGCTGGCCGCGGCCGCCTACAACGCCGGCCCGGGCCGGCCTCGCAGCTGGCGCAACGGGCCGGTGCTCGACGCCGCCATCTGGGCCGAGAACATTCCTTTCGCCGAGACGCGCGACTACGTGAAGAAGGTGCTGGCCAACACCACCAACTATGCGGCGCTGATCACCGGCCGGCCGCAGTCCATCCGCGACCGCCTGGGCCGCGTGGGCCCGCGCAACCCGACCGAGCCCGAGCCGAACAAGGACCTGCCCTGACGCGCTGAGCAGGCGTGAGGGGCACGCACACCATGGACTGGTGGGACACCGTCGCCGACACGCTGGCCACCGAGTTCTCGGACGTGCCGGACCTGGCGCAGCTGGTGCGCATCGTGGTTCGGCTGCTGCTGGCGGCGCTGCTGGGGCTGCTGCTGGGCTTCGAGCGCGAGTACGAGGGCAAGGCCGCCGGCGTGCGCACCCACATGCTGGTGGCCATCGGCTCGGCCCTGTTCGTGCTGGTGCCGCAGCAGGCGGGCATCGAGCCCGGCGACATGAGCCGCGTGATCCAGGGGCTGGTGGCCGGCGTGGGCTTCCTGTGCGCCGGCACCATCCTCAAGCGCGGCCGCGACGAGGAGCACGTGGAAGGCCTGACCACCGCCGCCGGCCTGTGGATGACGGCCGCCATCGGCATGGCCTGCGGGCTGGGCCGCGAGGTGACGGCCATCCTCAGTGCGCTGCTGGGGCTGGCCGTGCTGCAGGCGATGCCGCGGCTGGTGATCTGGGTGAGCCGCAAGACGGGGCCGCCGCGCCAGCCGCCGCCGGCCGCCAGGGCCGGCACACCGGCCCGCGGCGACGACGACGCAGGCGTGCCGCCGCCGGGCTGAACGGCGCCGGCCGCGGCATCAATCCCGCGCACTTTTTGCATCAACCCGTGTGGGGGGCACCGCTAGCATGGCTGCTCCCTTTCCGTCATGCAGGCCATCATGTCCACGCTCCAGCTCTACATCGGCAACAAGAACTACTCGTCCTGGTCCATGCGCCCCTGGGTGCTGATGAAGCAGGCCGGCATCGCCTTCGAGGAGGTGATGGTGCGCTTCGACAGCTTCGACGCGGACTCGCGCTTCAAGGCCGTGGTGGGCGCCCTCAACCCGACCGGCAAGGTGCCGGTGCTGGTCGACGGGCCGATCGTGGTGTGGGACACGCTGGCCATCGCCGAATACCTGGCCGAGCGCTTCCCCGACCGGCAGCTCTGGCCCGCCGACGCCGCCGCCCGTGCCCATGCGCGCAGCATCTGCGCCGAGATGCACGCCGGCTTCGGCGCCCTGCGCAACCACTGCGGCATGAACATCGAGGCCTCGCTGCCCGAGGTCGGGGCCCGCCTGCTGCGCGAGGAGCCGGCCGTCGCCGCCGACCTGGCGCGCATCTGCCAGATGTGGGAAGGCCTGCTGCAGAAGCACGGCGGTCCCATGCTCTTCGGCGGCTTCGGCATCGCCGATGCCTACTACGCGCCGGTGGCCACCCGCATCCGCACCTATGCGCTGCCCGTGCCTGCTGCCGTGGAGGCCTACATCGAGCGCCTGTACGCGCTGCCGGCGATGAAGGCCTGGATCGCCGACGCGCTGGCCGAGCACGACTTCGTGCCCATGGACGAGCCCTACCGCAGCGCGCGCGACTGAGAAGGTGCGAACGGGCGGCAGGGCGGCGGCTCCACGCCCCGCCCTACACTGCCCCGATGCAGAAGTTTCTCGTCGGCGGCGCGATCCGCGATGCGTTGCTGGGCCGGCGCGGCAGCGACCGCGATTGGGTGGTCGTGGGCGCCACGCCGCAGCAGATGCTGGACGCCGGCTACCTGCCGGTGGGCCGCGACTTCCCGGTCTTCCTCCATCCCGACACGCGCGAGGAATACGCGCTGGCCCGCACCGAGCGCAAGAGCGGCCCCGGCTACCGCGGCTTCGTGGTCCATGCCGCGCCCGAGGTCACGCTCGACGAGGACCTCGCCCGCCGCGACCTGACCATCAACGCCATCGCCCTGCCCGCCGAGCTGGCCGACGCCGAACCGCTGCGCATCGACGCCCTCGTCGACCCCTTCCACGGCCAACGCGACCTTCGGCAGAAGGTGCTGCGCCACGTCACCGACGCCTTCCGCGAGGACCCGGTCCGCATCCTGCGCCTGGCGCGCTTTGCGGCCAGGCTGCCCGACTTCAGCGTCGCCCCCGAAACCCTCGAACTGATGCGCGGCATGGTCGAAGCCGGCGAGGCCGATGCGCTGGTGCCCGAGCGCGTCTGGCAGGAGCTGGCCCGCGGCCTGATGGAGCCGAAGCCCTCACGCATGTTCGAGGTGCTGCGCGAATGCGGCGCCCTGCGCGTGCTGCTGCCCGAGGTCGACCGGCTGTGGGGCGTGCCGCAGCGCGCCGAGCACCATCCCGAGGTCGACACCGGCGTGCACCTGATGATGGTGCTGGACATGAGTGCCCTGCTGCAGGCGCCGCTGCCCGTGCGCTTCGCCTGCCTGACGCACGACCTGGGCAAGGGCACCACGCCCGCCGACGTGCTGCCACGCCACATCGGCCACGAGCAGCGCAGCGCCCGCCTGCTGGCCGGCCTGTGCGAGCGCTGGCGGGTGCCGACCGAGGTGCGCGAGCTGGCCGACGTGGTCGCCCGAGAGCACGGCAACATCCACCGCAGCGGCGAACTGGGCGCCGCCGCCCTGCTGCGTCTGCTGGAGCGCTGCGACGCCCTGCGCCGGCCGCAACGCTTCGCGGATGCGCTGCTGGCCTGCGAATGCGACGCGCGTGGCCGCCTGGGTTTCGAGGAGCGGCCCTATCCGCCGCGCGAACGGCTGCTGGCCGTGCTCGCCGCCGTGCAGGCCGTCGCCACCGAGCCCATCGCCCGCGAGGCGCTGGCCCGCGGCGCCAAGGGGCCCCAGATCGGCCAGGCGGTGCAGGCGGCGCGCGAGGTGGCGATTTCCGGGATGCTCGGCTGACCCTTTCGGCGCCATCGCCCCCGCGCCCTCAGCACCGCGCGGCATTGGCCGACGCCGGCCCGACGCGCGGTCTGTTACGTTTCGCTAGATGCAAATGCCTTTCCTGCCGGGGCCGGATGCGGCCCTGTTCCTGGACTTCGATGGCACCCTGGTCGGCATTGCCGAGACGCCTGAAGCGGTGAAGGTTCCCGAGGGGCTGGTCCCGCTGCTGGCGCAGCTCAACGATGCCCTGCAGGGCGCCGTCGCCATCGTGTCGGGCCGTCCCGTCGACGTGCTCGACCGCTTTCTTGCTCCCCTGCGCCTGCCCACGGCCGGCGAGCACGGCGCGCACCGGCGCGATGCCACCGGCCACCTGCTGGAGCGCGCACCCACCGACCTGTCCGAAGTCATCGCCGCCGCCAATGAACTGGCCAACCGCCACACCGGCCTGCTGGTCGAGCGCAAGCAGGCCGCCGTCGCGCTGCACTACCGACTGGCGCCGCAGCTGGAGCAGCTGTGCCTGGACACCATGGCCGAGACGGTAGGCGACCGCCCCGAATTCGAACTGCTGCACGGCAAATGCGTGGTTGAGATCAAGCCGGCCGGCACCAACAAGGGCACGGCGATCACCGCCTATCTGAAGGAGGCGCCCTTCACCGGCCGCAAGCCCTTCTTCTTCGGCGACGACACCACCGACGAGAGCGGCTTCGCCGTGGCGCAGGCCTTCGGTGGCCTGGGCATCAAGGTGGGCCCGGGCAGCACGCGGGCCACGGCGCGCGTGGACGGCCCGCCGGATGTGTACGACTGGCTCCAGCGCGCGGCCGCCGCGCTTGCCGCGCCAGGCGCCGCGCCACGCTGACACGGCGCGTACCGCACGACGAACGAACGAGGAGAAGCGAAGACCCATGGCAAGACTGGTCGTGATTTCCAACCGCGTGGCCGATCCGCGCAAGCCCGCCGCCGGCGGCCTGGCGGTGGCCCTGGGCGAGTCGCTGCAGCAGACGGGCGGGCTGTGGTTCGGCTGGAGCGGCACCATCGTCGAGGACGGGCCCACGGGCGAGGGCGAGATGCACCGCCAGCAGGCCGGCAAGGTCACGCTGGCCACGCTGGACCTGTCGCGCGAGGACCACGACGCCTACTACCTGGGCTACAGCAACAAGGTGCTGTGGCCGGTGTTCCACAACCGCCTGGACCTGGCGAACTTCGACGCCGGCTTCATCGGCGGCTACCGGCGCGTGAACCAGCTGTTCGCGCGCAAGCTGCTGCCGCTGCTGCAGCCGGACGACATCATCTGGGTGCACGACTACCACCTGATTCCGCTGGCGGCCGAACTGCGCGCCATGGGCTGCAAGCAGAAGATCGGCTTCTTCCTGCACATCCCGCTGCCGCCGCAGATCATCCTGGCCGCCATCCCGCAGCACGAGTGGCTGATGCGCTCCCTGTTCGCCTACGACGTGGTCGGCTTCCAGGCGCAGCAGGACGTGCAGCACTTCGACCGCTACGTGAGCAACGAAGCGCATGGCGAATCGCTGGGCCACGACCGGTTCCGCGCCTGGGGCCAGACGGTGCGCGCCAGCGCCTTCCCGATCGGCATCGACGTCGACGAATTCCTGGCGTTGACGCACGCCAAGGAGGCGCGCGACATGCACGAGACGATGAAGCGCGAGTATTCCCAACGGCGCCTGCTGCTGGGCATCGACCGGCTGGACTATTCCAAGGGCATTCCCCAGCGGGCGCGGGCCTTCCGCGAACTGCTGGCGCGCTATCCGGAGAACCACCGCAGCGCGACGCTGATCCAGATCGCCTCGCCCACGCGCGAGGACGTGGATGCCTACGGCGACATCCGCCGCGAGCTGGAATCGCTGTGCGGCGCCATCAACGGCGACTACGGCGAGCTGGACTGGATGCCGGTGCGCTACATCCACCGCACCGTGGCGCGCAAGCGCGTGCCCGGCCTCTGCCGCGCCGCCGCCGTCGGGCTGGTGACGCCGCTGCGCGACGGCATGAACCTGGTGGCCAAGGAATACGTGGCGGCGCAGGATCCCGCGGACCCCGGCGTGCTGGTGCTGTCGCGATTCGCTGGTGCGGCGGAGCAGTTGAAGGAAGCACTGCTGGTCAACCCCTACGACACCCACGGCACCGCCGAGACGATCCAGCAGGCGCTGCACATGCCGCTGGAGGAGCGGCGTGCCCGCCACCAGAAGCTGCTCGCCCGCATCCGGGAGCAGGACGTGCACTGGTGGCGCCGCACCTTCCTCGAAGCGCTGCGCGACGCGCCAGGCGTCGAATAGCCCCTTCAGCCGTGTCTCGGGAAGATGGCGCGGGCGGCGCGTCCTGCGCCATCCGCTGCGCGCCTCGTGACCGCTCGGCTGTCGGGCCCAGGAGAGAGGCCCTGGCCGGACATTACGACCTCAGCGGTCTTCCGGCGGACGCTGGTCGGCCGACAGCGCCTCGCCCACCACCCCGGCCAGCCAATCCATGAACACCTGCAGCCGCCGCGGCACCTGACGCCGGTGGGCATAGAGCAGGGTGATCGGCAGCGGCGCCGGCCGCCACTGGGGCAGCACTTCCACCAGTTCGCCGCGCGCCAGCGCCTCCCGGTGGCCCAGCACGGGCGCCTGGATCATCCCCAGGCCGGCGCGGCAGGCGGCCTCGTAGGCCAGGGTGTTGTTCACCGTTACCGCGGCCGGCATGACGACGCTGCGCGGCTCGCCGTTCTCCACGTACTCCCACAACGCGGGCCAGCCCGCGAGGCGCGAGGAATAGCGCACCAGCCGGTGCCGGCCGCTGCGCAGGTCGTCCAGGTTGCGCGGATGGCCGTGACTCCCCAGGTACGCCGGCGAGGCCAGGTTGGCCTGCGCCATCTGGCCGACCGGCCGCGCGACCAGCCCCGATTCCTGCAGAACGCCCACGCGCAGCACGCAGTCGAAGCCGTCGTGCACCAGGTCCACGCGGCGGTCGGTGCTGCCCAGGTCCACCTCCAGCAGCGGATGGGCGGCCAGGAACTCGGGCAGCCGCGGCAGCACCAGCCGCGCGCCGAGCTGCAGTGGCACGTCGGCACGGATGCGGCCGCGCAGCGCCGCCGGCTGGCGGCTGAACAGCGACTGCAGGTCGTCCGCCTCGGCCAGCAGGGCCTGCGCCCGCTCCAGGAAGGCTTCGCCATCGGGCGTGATGCGCACCGTGCGCGTGGTGCGCTGCAGGAGCCGCGTGCCCAGGGTGGCTTCGAGCTGCTGCACCACGGCCGACACGCGCGCCCGGGTGAGCCCCAGGCGCTCGGCGGCGCGGGTGAAGCTGGCCAGCTCGGCCACCTGGACATAGGTGCGCAGCGAATCGAGGTCCATTGTTCACTTCGAAATGACAGTGAAGTCATTCTGCGCGGCTTTTTCGCGCGATTGCATCTTCTTAAAGTACCAGTCATCCCAACCACCGCCGCAAGGACCGCCAATGACCAACACCACCACAACCACCGACACCCCCCGCATCGCCCTCGTCACCGGCGGCAGCCGAGGCCTGGGCAAGAGCGCCGCGCTGCACCTGGGCCGCGACGGCGTCGACGTGATCCTCACCTACCGCAGCCGCGCCGACGAGGCCGAGGCCGTCGTGCGCGAGCTGCAGGCCCTGGGCCGGCGCGCCGTGGCCCTGCCGCTGGACGTGGCGCAGGCGGACAGCTTCGCCGGCTTCGCCGCCCGGGTGCGCGATGCCCTGGCCGCCACCTGGGGCCGCACGCAGTTCGACATCCTGGTCAACAACGCCGGCATGGGCATCCACGCCAGCTTCGAGGCCACCACCGAGGCGCAGTTCGACGAACTGATGGCCACGCACCTCAAGGGCCCCTTCTTCCTCACCCAGGCGCTGCTGCCGCTGCTGGCCGACGGCGGGAACGTGCTGAACGTGTCTTCCGGCCTCGCGCGCTTTTCGCTGCCGGGCTATGCGGCCTACGCCACCATGAAGGGCGGCATCGAGGTGCTGACGCGCTACCTGGCCAAGGAACTGGGCCCGCGCCGCATCGCCGTGAACGTGATCGCGCCCGGCGCCATCGAGACCGACTTCGGCGGCGGCGTGGTGCGCGACGACGCGCAGATGAATGCCGCCATCGCCGGCCAGACCGCGCAGGGCCGCGTGGGCCTGCCCGACGACATCGGCGGCGCCGTGGCGGCCCTGCTGCGCCCCGGCAACCACTGGATGACGGCGCAGCGCGTCGAGGTGTCCGGCGGCATGTTCATTTGAGGCGGTGCGGACGACGCTGTCGTGCCCGCGCTCGTCCTGCGCGCCGGGCAGGGCCGCCCACCTCAAGCCATGCGGATGCCCCGCCTCGCCAGCAGGGCCACCGCCCGCCGCATCTTGGCGAGACCCGCCGCGAGGCGCGGCCCGACCGCAGGCGGGGGCACCCGCGCGACGCGGGCCGGCGCGCCGGCCAGGGCGGTCAGCTGCACCCAGCCGTCCTGCCCGACCTCATGCACCTGGCCCGGTGACAGGTGTTGCTCGACGCTCACCATCTGCTCGGCAAGCCAGCGCGGCGGCTCCACCATGTGCACCTGCCCCTCGACGGCGAACAGCAGCGTGCCGCGGGGCACATGCAGTTGCAGCCGGTCGCCCGGGTCGATGCAGGTGGTGTCGGAACGGGGACGGGACGGGTGCATGGCAGGCCTCTCGAAGCAGTGACGGGATGGCCTCAGCGTAGGGCGGCCGCCCCGCCGAAAACAGGCACACGCGGGCCGGGCTTGGACCGCAGCAGTTCACGCCGGACCGGCTCTGTTATGGTCGATTCGTCGCACAACTGCATCTGTTCCGATCCGGCGCGCGGGCGCACCATCCACGCCATGTCCTCCCTGCCCCGCTATCAGCAACTGGCTCAGCACTACGCCCAGGCCATGCGCACCGGCACGCTGCAGCCCGGCGACCGGCTGCCGTCGCTGCGCGAACTCATGCGGCTGCACGGCGTCAGCCTGTCCACCGCCCTGCAGGTCTGCCGCACGCTCGAAGGCGACGGTTTCGCCGAGGCGCGCGAGCGCTCCGGCTACTTCGTGCGCCAGCCACGCCGCCTGGCCATGGTGCCCATGGACGAGCCCGCCGCCGACCGGCCGCCCGACCCGGCGCAGTTCGTGGGCATCCACCAGACGGTGTCCGACTTCGTCACCCGCCGCCGCTGGGGCGAGGTGCACCTGGACCTGTCCTCCGCCCGCGCCTCGCCCGAGCTCTACCCGGCCGAGGCCCTGCGCGCGGCCATGGTGCGCAGCCTGCGCCAGCGGCCGCAGCTGCTGACGCAGGCCTCGCCCTCGCGCAGCCGCACGCCCTTTCGCGAAGCGGTGGCGCGGCGGGCACTGCGCGCCGGCATGCACCTCGCGCCGGAGGACGTGCTGCCCACCAACGGCTGCATCGAGGCGCTCAACCTGGCCCTGCGCGCCGTCGCCCAGCCCGGCGACACGGTGGCCGTCGAATCGCCCACCTTCTACGGGCTGCTGCAGGCGCTCGAAAGCCTGGGCATGCGCGCGCTGGAGATTCCCACCAGCCCGCAGACCGGCCTGTCGCTGGAGGCGCTGGAACTGGCCCTGCGCACCTACCAGGGCATCAAGGCCGTGGTGGTGGTGCCGCACCTGCAGAACCCGCTGGGCAGCGTCATGCCCGATGCCCACAAGCAGCGGCTGGTGCAGCTGTGCCGCGCGCACGGCACCGCGCTGATCGAGGACGACACCTACAGCGAGCTGCTGGACGCGGACGCCGTGCCGCGCGCCGTGCAGTCCTTCGACAGCGACGGCGGCGTGATCCACTGCGCCTCGATGCACAAGGTGCTGGCGCCCGGCCTGCGGCTGGGCTGGATCCATGCCGGCCGCTGGCATGCGCGGGTGGAGATGCTCAAGTTCGCGCAGACGCGCATGAACGAGGAGCTGTCGCAATGGGCGGTGGGCGAGTACATGGCCACCAGTGCCTACGACCGCCACCTGCGCCGGCTGCGCGAGACGCTGCGGCTGCAGCGCGAACGCACCGCCGACGCCATCGCCGCGCACTTTCCGGCAGGCACCCGCATCAACCTGCCGCCCGGCGGGCTCCAGTTGTGGGTGGAACTGCCGCCCGGCGCGCAGGCGCAGGCGCTGTTCGATGCGGCGCTGGAAGAACACATCCTCGTCGCGCCCGGCACGCTGTTCTCCAACAGCGCGCGCTGCGACGGCTTCGTGCGCATCAACTGCGGCCTGCCCTGGTCGCCGGCGCTGGCAGCGGGCCTGAAGCGGCTGGGGGAACTGGCGCACGCCGTCGCTGCGCCGCAGGCGCGCCGCGCCGCCTGAACAGCCACGGCCCGGCCCGCGGGCATCGGCCCGTCCGCCGCCGTGCACCGCTAGAGTGGTGCGTTGCGGCCGGCATTCGCCGGGCCGCGCAACACCACCAAGGAACACCCATGAAAGGCCAATGCCTCTGTGGCGCCGTGCGCGTCGACTCCCCGAATGCGCGCGAGATCGGCGCCTGCCACTGCGGCTACTGCCGCCGCTGGGGCGGTGGCGGGCCGATGCTGGCGGTGCACTGCGGCACCGGTCTGCGCGTCGAAGGCGAGGCGCAGGTCGGCGTCTACCCCTCGTCGGACTGGGCCGAGCGGGCCTTCTGCACGCGCTGCGGCACGCACCTGTACTACAAGCTGCTGCCCACGGGCGAGTTCTTCGTGCCGGCCGGCCTGTTCGACACGGACGACTTCGAGATCACGCAGCAGATCTACGTCGACAGGAAGCCGGGCTTCTATGCGCTGGCCAACCAGACGCCCGAACTGACCGAGGCGCAGGTACTGGCGCAGTTCGCGCCGCCGGGGGACGGCGGTGCCGGTTGAGCGGCGGGCCGTGGTTCAGTCGACCAGCGCCAGCGCCGCGTAGTCGCCCACCTTGTCGCCCAGCCCCGCCGCGACCAGTGGCACGCCGTCGGTGAGCGCCGGCAGGCGGCCGTCCAGCTGCGACTGCAGCCGCGGCAGCAGGAAGTCGCGGTTGTGCCAGAACACGCTGCCGCCCAGGCTGATGCGCGACAGGTCCAGCGCGGCCGTGAGGTTGTAGAGCAGCCGGCCCATCACCCGGCACAGGCCGTCCACGGTGGCGAGCGCCTTGGCATCGCCCTGCTGCGCGGCGCCGAAGAGTTCGGCCGCCTCGACGCCGAAGCGCCGGGCGATGGCATTGCCGGCGACGAGCGACTCCACGTCGCCGCGGTTGCCGCAGCCGCACAGGGCCTCGTTGTCGTCGTCGCTGACGAAGAGGTGGCCGGCATGGCCCGCATTGCCGTTCTTGCCGCGCAGCGTGCGGCCGTCCACGCACAGGCCCACGCCCACGCCGGTGCTCCAGGTGACGTAGGCGCAGTGGTCCTCGCCCTTGAGCGCGCCCCAGCGGCGCTCGGCCTCCAGCGCGGCAACGGCGTCGTTCTCCACCCGCACGCGGCCGAAGCGCGCGGCCAGCGGCGCCTCGATGGGCGCGAAGGTCCAGTCGTTGGGCAGGCCGCGGTCGGGGCCGGCCAGGCCGCCGCAGATGTTGGGCGTGGCCAGGGCGATGGCGCCCTCGCGCAGCACGAAGGGCCCGGCGGACGACACGCCCACCTGGTCCACCTGGGACACCGGCACGCCGGCCTCGGCGCAGGCGGCTTCGATGAGCTGCATCACCTGTCGGGCCACGGCCTCGTGGTCGCCGGTCTTGGCCGTGGGTGCGTTCTGCCGGGCGATCAGGTCGGTGCTGCCGGCCTGGGCCAGGCTCACCGCCACCTTGGTGCCGCCGATGTCGACGCAGGCTTTCATGCGCGGGGTTTCCTTGGGTGATGAAAAGGGAGGACGGTCACAGCAACCGGGCCACGCCGGCAGCGATCATGCTCAGCACCAGGGTGCTGGCGATGGGCAACTGCCATCGGCGCCCGAAGAGCTTGAATTCGAAGTCGCCCGGCAGCCGGCCGAAGCCCAGCTTGCGCAGCCAGCCGGTGAGGCCCTGCAACAGCAGCAGGGCCAGCATCGTGACGAGCAGCCAGCGCAGCATCGGCGAAGGGATGCGACGGGCTCAGCCGGCCAGGGCCGTAAGGGCCTGCCGGTGCAGCTCGGGCGTGGCGGCGGCCACGACGCGGCCATCGGAATGCAGGCCCAGCGGCTGCCCGGCCCAGTCGGTGATCACGCCGCCCGCGGCCTCCACCAGGCCGGCGGGGCCCAGGTAGTCGTAGGGCTGCAGGCCGGCCTCGACCACCAGGTCGATGGTGCCGCCCGCCAGCTGCGCATAGCTGTAGCAGTCGCCGCCGAAGCGGCGCATGGCGCACTGGCGGCTCAGGCGGTCGAAGGCGGTCCAGTCCGCGGCCGAGAAGATGTCGGGCGAGGTGGTGAAGATGCGCGCATCGGCCAGCTGCGTGCAGTCGCGCACGCGCACCGGCTGGCCGTTGCGCAGGGCCACGCCGTCCTGGCCCACCCAGCGCTCGCCGAGCACCGGCATGTCGACCAGGCCCAGCACGACGCGCCCGCCCTCGATGGCGCCGATCAGCGTGCCCCACAGCGGCGAGCCGGTGATGAAGCTGCGCGTGCCGTCGATGGGGTCCAGCACCCACACGCGGGCCGCGTCCAGGTTCTGCTGGCCGTGCTCCTCGCCGTAGATGCCGTCCTGCGGCAGGGCCTGTGCCAGGATGTCACGCATGGCCTGCTCGGCCGCGCGGTCGGCCAGGGTGACAGGGCTTTCGTCGGCCTTGGTGATGATGTCCAGCGGCTGGCGGAAATGCGCCATCGACTGGGCGGCGGCGGCATCGGCCAGGGCGTGGGCGGTACGGAGCAGGTCGTTCATGGGCGGGCGGAAAGACGCGGAGCGGTCGGTGGAAACGCAAGAAATCAGAGCGTGTGGCTGCGGTCGCCCTGGCGGAAGCCGACCGCGTCCCACGATTCGCCGGCAGCGAAGGCGAGCACCTTGAACAGCTCGCCCATCTCGTGCTCGTGGATCAGGCGGGCGGCCAGGGCCCGCTCGGCCAACGGTGCGGCCATCATGCGCTCGGCCAGGCCGCAGTCGAGCAGAAAGCGCGCCTGGCTGGTGTAGCCCAGCACCTCCAGGCCCGCGTCCTGGCCGGCCAGCGCGACGCCGGTGAAGTCGACGTGGGCGGTGATGTCCTTGTCGCCCACGGCCACGAGCGGGTCGTCGTCGGAGCGGTGGGCCTGGTGGCACATCAGCGTGCCCATGTGGCGCTGCGGGTGGTAGTACTCGGACTCGGGAAAGCCGTAGTCCAAGAAGTAGGCGGCGCCGCGCTTCAGGCGCTCGGCCAGCGTGGCGATGAAGGCGCGGGCCTGGGGATGCACCTCGGTCAGGTAGTCCTGCGGGCCCTCGGGCTCGACGGGCGGGCGCAGCCCGGTCGGGCGGTCCGCCCAGCCGAAGGCGCCATCGGGCTGCACGACGACGCCGCGCTCCTGCCACTGGCCGGCGCGCCGCACGAGCAGCTGGACGGGCATGGCGTCCAGCACCTCGTTGCCGACCACCACGCCCTCGATGGCCTCGGGCAGCGCATCGACCCAGCGTACGCGGCCGGCCCAGGGCGCCAGGCGCTCCTGCTGCCGCGCGCGCAGGGCGCCGGACAAATCGACGATGGTGTAGCGGGCGACGCGCTCGCCCAGGCTCGCCAGCAGCTGCGCGGCCAGGGCGCCGCTGCCGGCGCCGAATTCCCACACCTCGTCGGTGCCGGTGTGGTCGAAGGCATCGGCCACCGCCACGGCCAGGCTCTGGCCGAACAGGGGCGACAGCTCGGGCGCCGTCACGAAGTCGCTGCCCGACTGCGGCAGGTGGCCGAACTTGCGGCTGCCGTGCGCGTAATAACCCAGGCCGGGCGCGTAGAGGGCCAGCGCCATGAAGCGGTCGAAGGGCAGCCAGCCGCCGTCCCGTTCGATGGCGCGCCGCACCAGCGCCGCGCAGGCTGAAGAGGCCGAGGAGGCGGTCGGTACACTGGGCGGGGTCGTCGGGGTGCTCACGGCACCCATTCTCCCTGCAACGCCCGGGCGGTCCGGCGCCGGTGGACTTGCCGTCCCGCCGCGCCGACCCAGACGATCGCCGCCCCTTCCATCGATCCCCATCCATGAGCGCCCTTCCCCCTGCCAGTGAACCGCGTACCGTGCTGGTGACCGGCGCCGGCCGCCGGCTCGGCCGCGAGATCGCGCTGGCCCTGGCGGCGGGCGGCTGGCAGGTGGCGGTGCACTACCGCAGCTCGCGCGACGACGCCCAGGCCACCGCCGCCGACTGCGCCCGGCTGTCGGGCCGCGCCGCGATCATCAGCGCCGAGCTGGAAGACGAGGCCGCCGTGCGCGCCATGGTGCCGCAGGTGGTGGCCGAATTCGGCCGGCTCGACGCCGTGGTGCACAGCGCCTCGCGCTTCGCGCACGACGACGCCGCCAGCTTCGGCTATGCCGCCATGGAGGCCCATCTGCGCAGCAACACCGGCGCCGCCATCCTTCTGGCCCAGGCCCTGCGCCAGCACCTGGACGAGCGCGACGGCCACGGCGCCGTGGTCCATCTGCTGGACCAGAAGCTGTGGAACCCGAATCCCGACTTCCTGAGCTACACGCTGTCGAAGGCGGCGCTGGAAGCCGCCACGCCGCTGCTGGCGCTGGCGCTGGCGCCGCGGGTGCGCGTCGTCGGCGTGGCGCCGGGCCTCACGCTCACCAGCCACATGCTGAGCGACGAGCGCTTCGAACAACTGCACCGCCTGTCGCCGCTGGGCCGCTCGTCCACGCCGCAGGACGTGGCGGCGACGGTGCGCTTCGCGCTCGAGAACAACTCGATGACCGGCACCACGCTGCTGGTCGATGGCGGCCAGCACCTGATGCGCTTCGACCGCGACTTTTCATTGATGTGACGAGCACCGCCATGACCGCCCCCCTCCACGGCCAGCAGCGCCTGACGCTCACGGGCCTGCGCTTCGATGCCAACCTGGGCATCCTCGACAGCGAGAAGACCGCGCCGCAGCCGATCCGCGTCGATGCCGAACTCAACCTGGGCCCGCAGCCGCTGGCGCCGCAGGACGACGACATCTTCCACGTGCTCGACTACCGCAAGGTGCGCAAGATCATCATCGACGAGTGCACCGCGCACCACGTGAACCTGCTGGAAAGCCTGATCGGCCAGGTCGCCGGCCGGCTGATGCAACTGCCCGGCGTGCTGGGCGTGCGCGTGAAGATCGCCAAGCTGGAAATCTTCGACGACTGCGAGGTCGCGATCCGCGTCGAAACCGGCCAGTGGTGAACGCCTGAGTCGCGAAGGCCCGCGCCGCCCATGAGGATGTGCCAGCGCGGGCAAAATCGCGCCCTATGAACGCCGTCTGGACCGAACCCGAAACCGCCGCAGCCCCCGCCCCCAGCCACCAGGCGGCCGCGAAGATCGAGCGCGAGACGCACAAGCTCGAGAAGCGCCTGTGCCGCGAGGTCGGTCGCGCCATCACCGACTACAACATGATCGAGGAGGGCGACAAGGTCATGGTGTGCCTGTCGGGCGGCAAGGACAGCTACGGCATGCTGGACATCCTGCTCAAGCTCAAGGCCCGGGCGCCGGTCAACTTCGAGCTGATCGCCGTCAACCTCGACCAGAAGCAGCCCGGCTTTCCGGAAGACGTGCTGCCGGCCTACCTGAAGCAGGTGGGCGTGCCCTTCCACATCGAGGAACAGGACACCTACAGCATCGTCAAGCGCGTGGTGCCCGAGGGCAAGACCACCTGCGGGCTGTGCTCGCGCCTGCGCCGGGGCATCCTCTACCGCGTGGCCGACGAACTAGGTGCCACCAAGGTCGCGCTGGGCCACCACCGCGACGACATCCTGGCGACCTTCTTCCTCAACATGTTCTTCGCCGCCAAGCTCAAGGCCATGCCGCCCAAGCTGGTGAGCGACGACGGCCGGCACGTGGTGATCCGCCCGCTGGCCTACGTGGCCGAGAAGGATCTGGTGCGCTGGGCCCAGCACCGCGGCTTTCCGATCATTCCGTGCAACCTGTGCGGCAGCCAGGAGAACCTGCAGCGCCAGGTGGTCGGCGACATGCTGCGCGACTGGGAGCGCAAGCACCCCGGCCGGCTGGAGAACATGCTGCACAGCCTGCAGAGCGTGGCGCCCTCGCACCTGCTGGACGGAACCCTGCACGACTTCAAGGGTCTGAAGCCGACCGGCGTGGCCAGCGAGGACGGCGATCGCGCCTTCGATCCGCCCGAACTGCCGCCCGTGCCCGCCATGCCTTCGACGGTGCAGGTGCTCAGCCTCGGCTGAGGCCCGCCACCCGGCAATTCCCAGCCACGACGCGCCCCCGCGCGTCCAGCCGACGCGACAACGACACAGGGGCCGGCCAACGGCCCCAGGGATGACGACGACATGCAACGCGCAGTGCGACTTCTCGGCGTGGCCGCCATGACGGCGGTGGCCGCCGGCCTGGCTGGCTGTGCCACCTCCTACGTGGTGGACAACAACGTCCAGAGCTATGCCAAGGCGCCGATCCCGCCGGGCGCCACCTACCGCTTCGAGCGGCTGCCTTCGCAGCAGGCGAACGACGCCGCCCAGACCGACCTCGAAAGCCTGGCCGAACCCTCCCTCGCCGCCGCCGGCCTGCGGCGCGACGACGCCAACGCGCGCTATGCCGTGCAGGTGAGCGCCCGCTCGCAGCTGGAACTGTCGCCCTGGGCCGACCCCTTCTTCGACGGGCCGGGATGGGGCCCCCGGCTGGGGCTGGGGGCCCCATCCCGGCCCGT
>NZ_LDSL01000066.1 GCF_001476815.1 Pseudacidovorax intermedius
GCGTGGCGCGGGCGGGCTGGGTGGACGTACCTTTCCGGTTCGTCTTGCCGCCTTGACCCGGAGGTGGCGGCCATGCACGTCGGCAACGTTGGCAGGCGGATACATTGGCCCCGAAGCCACCGACGTCGAAGCATGTCCCGCCCATCTTCCTGCACGATGAACGACATCACCCTGGCCGCCGCCACCCCCGAAGAGATCCGTTCCGGCGAGCTCGGCCGTCGACTGCGTGAGTACAACTACGGCTTCGTCGGCGAATATCCCGATCAGCAGTACATCCGACTCAACGCACGGGACAGCCGGGGCCGCTTGCTCGGTGGGCTGCGCAGCCTCGTCTTCCTTCACTGGCTCACCATCGACGTGCTGTTCGTCGAAGCCGATGCGCGCGGCGCCGGGCTGGGGAGCCGCCTGCTGGCCGAGGCCGAGCGGCAGGCCGTCGCGCTGGGCGCCCGGCATGCCAAGCTGGAGACCTTCGAATGGCAGGCGCCGGCGTTCTACCGCAAGCATGGCTACGAGGAATACGCGCGCATCGATGACTATGCGCCGG
Source organism: Pseudacidovorax intermedius (assembly GCF_001476815.1). Classification (GTDB taxonomy): domain Bacteria; phylum Pseudomonadota; class Gammaproteobacteria; order Burkholderiales; family Burkholderiaceae_C; genus Xenophilus; species Xenophilus intermedius_A. The sequence continues at coordinate 545 of NZ_LDSL01000066.1, forward strand.
GCTTCCATCTTTGCTGCATGAAGAAGGCGCTGCACGCAGGGTGAGCCGCAGCGGACTACCAATGGAGCGCCGGGAGGGTGAAGCTCAGGGTGATCCGATCGTCCACGGCACCCGCTTCTTCCGTGCCGGACCCATCCAGGGTGAGCAGCGCGTCCCATTCGGCATCATGGTGCCGCTTCCATGGCTCGCGCTGGAATAGCGCGATGGTCTGTCTGCGCCTGGGCAGGGGTCTTCAAAGCGTTCGCACTGTGCGCCGTAGCCCCAGGCCCAGAACACCGGGCGACCGGCCAGGCTGCCCGAGAACCAGAGGTAGCCGTAGTCCGTCGTCTGCATGGGCCCGGCGCGCCATGTCGCGGGCACCCGGGGCCGCGTGCTGGCCGCGACCCATGCGGCCGGCACCACCTGGCGACCTTGCCACCGACCTTCGTCGGCCATCGTCCAGGCGATCTTGGCGAGGTCCCTCGCGCGCAGGCGCAGGCCCTGGTAGCTCATGATGTGGCCCGCCTTGTCGCGGACCGCCGCGACGCGCTCGATGCCCAGCGGCCCGAACAGGTCGCGCTGGGCGAGCTGGTCGACGGGCATGCCCTGCGCCTGCGCGAGGATGGGCGACAGCAAGGAGACCGCAGCGTCGTTGTAGACCCACCGCCCGACCTGCGCTGGGTCGAAGGGCAGCCCCAGCACGTACGCGACCGGGTCGTCCGCCGATGCCAGGGCGCGCATCCCCGTCTGATAGTCGTAGACCAGTCCGGAGGTGCCGGTCAGGATCTGTTCCAGCGTGATGCCCAGTGCGGGCGAGCCGGGCATCCGGGCCGCCGCCGAGGGCAAGAGCCGGCCGACCGTCTCCGACAGGCTGTCGATCCTGCCCTGTTCGATCGCCATGCCCACCAGCATCGACGCGACGCTCTTGGTCACGGAGTTCACGCTCTGCAGTGCGGAGGCGCTCGCGCCGCCGTAGTACCGCTCGGCGACCAGTTCCCCGTTCCTGACCACGAGGATGCTCCTGAGCGCCGCCACCGAGCCGGCGTCGTCCAGCACCCGCCGGATGGCGGCGGCTTCCGCGCCGGCGTCTGTCCTGGGCTCGGCCCAGTCGTCCTGGCCTTCGGCGGCCTGCGCAGCGAAGGGGTGGCGTAGCGGCGCGGCCGCCAGCGCCAGTCCGCTGGCGATGAGCTGTCGGCGAGATGGCATCCGGGTCGGCATGCTCGGCTCCTTTCGGTGCGCCGCATCATCCGGGAATGCGGCGGTACGGGCAATCGCTCGGCGCCACTGACGGCATCACGGTGCCTGAAGCGGCAGATGTTCGCCGCTGAAGGAACGCGGCTTGCACGCTCGTTCTTGTGCGCGGCTCGCTTGCGCCGCCGGTTGTGTCGAACCGCGTCTCCCGCGAGAAAGAGGGCGCGTTCAGCCCCGCGCGGCCTTCACGCCGTCCGCAGGCGCCTGCGCCGGCGGCGTCGTCAGCGCACGCACATAGGCCTCGCCCGAGCCCTGGACATGGGCCACGGTCAGGGCTTCGAAGGCGGCGAAGTCGCCGCGGATGAAGCTGCGCAGCAACTCGCGGTGCTGCCGAACGAGCCGGGCGCTTGACGTCCAGCGGGGCGCTCAGGTTGGTGCGCAGGGCGGCGATCTTGCCGGCGGCGAGCTTGTAGGCGTCCTGCAGATAGGCATTGCCGCAGTGGTTCAGCCAGGTGTCGCGACCCCGAGGTCGTGTTCAGCATGCAGATGCGGGCCGACCCCGAGGGGTGGGCGCATGCCCTGTAGCGCCGTCCCGACGGCACCGCCGACTATGCGGCCCGCCGGCCGGGGCAGGCACCCGCCACCGTGCGCTGGCTGTACCGCACCGCCGACAGCGTGGGCATCCACCCCAAGTCGCACTGGAACAACCCCGAGCCCGAGGTGGTGCTGGCCGTCAACAGCCGCGGCGCCGTACTCGGCGCCACCCTGGGCAACGACGTCAACCTGCGCGACGTCTAGGGACGCAGCGCGCTGCTGCTGTTCAAGGCCAAGAACAACAATTCCTCCTGCGCCATCGGCCCCTTCGTGCGCCTGTTCGACGGCCACTTCGGCATGGACGACGTGCGCGCCTGCGAGGTGGCGCTGGCGGTCGAGGGCCCCGACGGCTTCACGATGCGCGGCCACAGCGCCCTGTCGCGCATCAGCCGCGATCCGCTGGACATCGTGATGCAGGTCGTCAATGCCGAGCATGCCTATCCCGACGGCTTCATGCTCTTCCTCGGCACCATGTTCGCGCCCACGCAGGACCGGCACGGCCCCGGCCAGGGCTTCACCCACGTGGTCGGCGACGTGGTGCGCATCGGCACGCCGCGGCTGGGCGAACTGGCCAACCGTCGGCCCGGAGATCTACGGCGCCGAGCACCAGCTGACCCGGCGTGCCCGCTCGGCGGAGGTCGGCGAGAAGCTGCTTGCCCGCATCCGCTGGTGGGAGGCCCACTGCGCGCGCCACGGCGCCGCGATGGACAACAACCCCTCCGCCGGCAACAAGGCGGGCGGTCTGACGACGGTGCTCGAAAAGTCGCTGGGCGGCATCGCCAAGGCCGGCTCGATCGCCCTGGTGGAGGTATACGAATACGCCCAGCCCGTGCAGGCGCGGGGCCTGGTCCTCATGGACACGCCGGGCTACGAACCGGTGTCGGCCACCGGCCAGGTGGCCGGCGGCGCCAACCTGATCTGCTTCACGACGGGCCGCGGCTCGGCTTACGGCTGCGCGCCCTCGCTCTCGCTGAAGCTGGCGACTGACACGGCCCTGTGGCAGCGGCAGGCCGACGACATGGACTTCAACTGCGGCCCGGTGGTCGAGGGCGAACGCAGCGTGGACGAACTGGGGCAGGCCTTCTTGGAGCTGATGCTGCGCACCGCCTCCGGCGAGCGCTCTCGCAGCGAGATGCACGGCTACGGCCAGCAGAAGTTCGTGCCGTGGCCGCTGGGGGCCGTGACCTGAGGGCCGAGCCTGGCTCCCGCACGGCCCCGCCGCCTCACCGCCCACCGCGCAGCACGATCGGGATCGAGCCGCCGCGCGATGTCGATCAGCGCGCGCCGTGTTGCCGCTTCGCCGGGTGCACGGCCGGCAAAGGTGCCGGGTTGGTGATCGCAGGCCAGACGCCTTCTGACGCGATGCCGGCTGTCTAGAATGCCCGGCTCCACGAGCAACCCGTCTACACCCCCGATGAAATATCAACGTTGCCTTGTGCTTGGTGGAAGAGGCTTCATCGGCTCCCACGTGGTCGACGCGTTGCTCAGTGCAGGCGTCGCGGTTCGTGTTCTGGATCGACCTCTGCCGGGCGGGGTCCGGGAATTGCCGCCGGCGGCCAATCCGCATCTCCTGGAGATGATCGACGGCGACTTCGGCAACGAGAAGGATCTGGACGAAGCCCTCGAAGGCTGCGACTGCTGCGTTCACCTCATCACGAGTACGCTGCCCCAGACGTCGAACGACGACATGACGTTCGACATTTCTACCAATCTGATCGGCAGTTTGAGCCTTTTCGAGGCGCTGGTAAGACACCGGATCAGGAAGTTCATCTTCATGTCCTCGGGTGGCACCGTCTACGGCAGGCCCATTCAGGACAGGATCGACGAAACCCATCCTACCAATCCGCTGTCATCCTATGGGGTGACCAAGCTGGCGGCCGAAAAGTACCTTGCCATCTACAAGAACCTGCACGGCCTGAATTCCGTGTCGCTCCGGTTGTCCAATCCCTACGGGGAGAGACAGAGGATCACGGGCAAGCAAGGTGCGATTGCCGTGTTTCTCGGTGCCGCGCTGCGTGGCCAAGAAATAGAGGTGTGGGGCGATGGGTCCGTGGTCCGCGACTATGTCTATATCGGAGATGCGGTCGATGCCATCGTCAAGGCGATCGAGTACGACGGCGACGAAGCCATCTTCAACATCGGATCCGGGAAGGGTTCCAGCCTCATCGAGATCATCAGCGGCATCGAGACGGCGCTTCAGCGGCCTGTTCCCGTGAGGTTTCGCCCCGCGCGTGCGGTCGACGTTCCCAGAAACGTCCTCAACGTGGATCGTGCAGCAAAGCACCTTGGCTGGCATCCGACAACGTCCCTGGCCGATGGAATTGCCAGGACTATCCGTTGGCTCGAGGCGGAAATCCAGCAGGGCTTGTCTCTCCATTCCTAGTCTGTTTCGCACAGCCCTTGGACGCCCTCTTTGACGGAGCAACGAGCGCAGAGATGAAGATCACTCCCGACCGACTCGCCACGCAAGAGTTTCGCTACCGAAACCCGCTGACCTATCCCCGCATCGAATTGTCCGAACTCGCTGGACACGTTTCGAACGCGATCCATGTCATTCGAGAAGCCGGACCCTACCCAGAGGTGACGAACCGCGCGGCCTTCCATGATCGCGCCGAGCGTCCCGTCTGTCCGGACCTTGACGTGCCTCTGCCGAGTCCGCGCCCAGCCGTCTTCGTGATGGTGCGCAACGACGTCGCCCTGTCTGGGTATCGCACCCTCATCGGGGCGGATGGCGAGTACAACCTGGACGAAGCATTCACGTCGAAGGAAATCGAGGCCATCGAGATCGGCCGGCTCGGCCATCCCGAGCAATTCCGAAACGAGCTGATCGGCTTTCGCGACACGTCCGAGCCCGGTGTCTACCGGTTAGACGCGAGTGCCAAGAAATTCGTGACGATCGATGAAACCGTGATCTGCCTGTCATCGAACGAGGCACCGAACTACGGTGCCTTCCTGTTTCGCATCTTTCCGAAGATCATCGAGATTGCGCGGCTTCAGGTCAACCTGCGGATCCTGGTGCCGATGTACTTTCCTACCCTTCGGCAGTACCTGCTGATGGCCGGCATCAGCGAGCATCGGCTGATTCCCCAATACCTTGACCACGTCTACCTGATCAAGCGCGCACTTGTTCCAAGCATTCGGAATCGGGATGTCTGGCTCGACGACGAGACGCTCGCCTTCTACGACCAATTGCGGCTGCGCCACGGTTCTGCGCAGCGCGACAGAAAAATCTATCTCTCGCGACGCGATTTCGCCAAAGGGCCAGGCGCCAACGGCCGCGTCATGGTCAACGAGGGCGACCTTCTGCCCCGGCTGGCAGAACGCGAGTTCGAAGTAGTCGAGCCGCAGCACTTCAATGCTTTCGAGCAGATCCGCCTGTTCTCTTCGGCATCGGTCTTGCTATCGGCGTCAGGCTCCGCTTTCTTCAATGTCGTGTTCTGCTACCCGGGCACGAAGATGGTCGACATCGAAAGCGAACCTCACTGGGTACATGGGCATGCACGGCTCTTCAGTTCGCGCGGTCTGGAGTACGGCTTCTTCGAAGGCGTCCCATCCTCGTACGAGTTCAGCAAGCATCACGTTCCCTTCACCGTCGATGTGGACGCGCTCATGCGCCGCCTCGACAGCTTCCTCTGAAACACCAAATGATTGACGGACTCAAAAGAAGGCTCTCGGACGCATTGCGGCGATACAGGCATCGCGAGGAGATCCAGCAAATTCGGACCAGTCCTCTGTTTGTTGCCGAAGAGTACAGAGCCCGCCTCGGAGGCCTGCGGGGGGATCCCGCAGCCCATTACTTCCTTCACGGGGAGGCCGCCAATGTTCCGCCCTCCGAAGGCTTCGATCCGGGGTACTACCGCGCATCCAACCCCGATGTCGCGGCGTCGTGCGTGAGCCTTCTTCTCCACTTCCAACAGCATGGACGGGCCGAGGGGCGCGCCGGGACCGGGCCAGTGGCAGCGTCACAGCTGGCCTCAGGTCCGTCGGTCGTCCCTGCGGAGGCAATTGAACTGATCGCATCAGCGCCGGACTTCGACGTCGACGCCTACAGCCGGCTGACGGGAAAGACGTTCAACGCTTCGGAGGCGGCCCTTCACTATCTCACCGAAGGCGAGGCGGCAGACCTCGCACCCAGCGCGCAGTTCCAGCCCAGGTACTACCGTGCCCGTTACCCCGACGTCGCCGCGACGGGCGTCAATCTTTACCTTCACTTCATCAAGCATGGGCGAGAAGAAGGACGCTCCGGCGTTCCGATGAGCGCGCTCCAGGACCGTGCCCTGGAGAAGTTGAACCCGGACCGTGAAACCGTCATCCTCGTCGTCCATGAAACCTCCCGCACGGGCGCGCCCATCCTCGGGCTGAACCTCCTGATGAAGCTGAAGAGCCAGTGGGGCTTAAACGTGATCGTGATTTCCTGGCGAGGTGGCGGAGACATCGAGCAGGCTTTCGTCGAAGAATCCGATCTGTTCATCAGTCCTCCCAGCAAGGACGTCTTGTCCCGATTCGACATGGACCTGATCGCCACCCGCCTGGTGCAGGTCGCGAAACCCCGCTATTGCATTGCCAACAGCGCGGTGGCCCATGACGTCGCCCTCTCGCTGACGGTACACGGCGTTCCCACTGTCGGTCTGGTGCACGAGTTCGCCACACTTTTCCACGCCACAACGGCGCTGCGCGACTATTTCAAACACATTGGGGCCGTCGTTTTCCCGACCGAGATCGTTCGCGAGTCCGCGGTCCGCGTCTATCCTTTCCTCGAGGATCGGCCGACCTACATCCTTCCGCAAGGCAAGTGCACGTTGCCCGCGCAGCACAGCGGAGGTGTCCGGGCATCCGTCGCTTCCGGGCCCGCAGACCTCATGAAGTGGGGCGAAACAGATCGGACTTTCACCGTCGCGGGGCTGGGCACGGTGGAGTGGCGAAAGGGTGTCGACCTTTTTCTGTCGTCGGCTGCATCCTTCCGCGCGCGCTTCCCTGACGTTCCGTGCCGGTTCGTCTGGATTGGCGATCCCGGAGGGCACTCCGACGAGATGCTGATGTATCTGGGCGAGCAGAAGCTGCGTTCGGACCTTGCGGGTTCCGTGCTCATGCTTCCTGCAACGGCGGACCTTGAGGGCGTCTACCAGTCGATCGATGTGCTTTACGTGAGTTCGCGACTTGATCCGCTGCCCAACGTTGCCATCGACGCCATGTCTGCCGGCATCCCCGTTGTGAGCTTTGACAAGGCGACCGGCGTCGCAGATGCCCTGCGGACCGAGCCGGAGTTGGCATTCCTCATCGCCCCCTATGCCGACGCGCACACCGCGGCCGGGATCATTCATCAGCTGGCATCGGATCCGGCAAAGGCCGAACGTACCCAGTTCCTTCTGCGCGACCTCGCGGCGCGCATGTTCGACATGGACTCTTACGTGACCAGAATCGACAAGATTGCGCGTGACCTCGCCCCCTCGGGAGTCGCGCCATGACGCAAGCCATGAACGCTTCGGCAACGAGCATTGCGCAGTTGTACAGGTCCGGCGAAGGCAAGGTCTCCGACAAGTGGGAACTCTACCTGCGCGAGTATGAGCGGCTGCTTTCGCCATACCGTCAGCATGCCGTCTGCCTGCTCGAGGTCGGCGTCCAGAATGGCGGTTCTCTCGAGCGTTGGGGCCAATACTTTCCCAATGCAGTGAGCCTCGTCGGCTGCGACATCAACGAGGATTGCAGGAAGCTCCGCTACGACGATCCGCGCATCACGGTCGTGGTTGGCGATGCGAATGCGCCTGACGTCGCGGCCCGCATCCTCGAATGCGCGCCCGCTTTCGACATCGTCATTGACGACGGCTCCCACCGCTCGGGTGACATCGTCAAATCCTTCGCCCGGTTCTTTCCGTCGCTCAAAAGCGGTGGCGTCTTCATCGCCGAAGACCTGCATTGCAGCTATTGGAAGGGCTACGAGGGTGGCCTTTCCTATCCCCTCTCGGCGATCGCCTTCTTCAAGCGGCTGGCTGACATCGTGTCTCACGAACACTGGGGCGTTCCGCTCGCGAGAAAAGACGTGCTCGGCGCGTTCGTGGAGGAATACGGTTACGCGTTCGACGAAGACGACCTGGCCACCATTCACTCGGTCGAGTTCGTGAACTCCATCTGCGTCGTCACCAAGCGCCACGTTGGAGAAAACACGCTCGGAAGACGCATCGTCTCCGGTCATGAGGACCTGGTGTGGGCGGGAGCCAAAGCGCTCCGCATGCAGCCCCACGTTCCGGTGATCGAAACGGGCAATCCCTGGAATGAGATCGGCCGTCTGCCAGAGCGGGAGCGCGCGCAACTTCAAGCATCGGTTGCGGCGTTGCAGGCCGAACGGGATGGACTGGCTGCCGAATTGGCCGATGCCAGGGCAGACGCCGCCGCGGTGATGCAGCGCGAATCGGAGCTGCAAGGCTCGTTGGCGGCCGAGCGCGACGCACACAGGCGCACCGAGCAGGCGCTCACCGCCGAAGTGGCCGCGCTGCGCCAATCGACCAGTTGGCGCATCACCGCGCCGCTTAGGCGCCTGCGGTCCTTGTTCAAATAGCAGCGCGCGTCGTCACCGCCCCCAGCGCAGCACCAGCGGATCCAGCCGCCGCGCGATGTCGATCAGCTCGCGCCGCGTCGCCGGGTGCATGGGCGGCAGCGGGTGCCGCGGCGCCTCGCAGGCGATCACGCCGCCTTCCTTCATCAGCGCCTTGGCCGCCAGCATGCCGGCCTGGCGGTTCTCGTGGTTGATGAGCGGCAGCCAGCGCTGGTAGTGCGCGAAGGCGCCGTCCATGTCGCCGCGCCGGTGCGCCTCCAGGATGGGGCGGATGCCGTCCGGAAAGCCGCCACCCGTCATCGCGCCGGTGGCGCCCGCGTTTAGGTCGGCCAGCAGGGTGATGGCCTCCTCGCCGTCCCACGGGCCTTCGATGGCATCGCCGCCCAGCTGGATCAGCTCGCGCAGCTTGTTGGCGGCGCCGGCGGTTTCCATCTTGAAGTAGGACAGGTGTTCGATCTCGCGCGCCATGCGGGCCAGGAAGGCGGGGCTCAGCACCGTGCCGCTGGCCGGCGCGTCCTGGACCATGATGGGGATGTCGATGGCGTCGGACACCTCCTGGTAGAAGGCCTGGATCTGCGCCTCGGGCACGCGGAAGGTGGCGCCGTGGTAGGGCGGCATCACCATCACCATGGCGGCACCCATGTCCTGCGCGCGGCGGCTGCGCTGGGCGCAGATGCGCGTGGCGTAGTGCGAGGTGGTGACTATCACCGGCACGCGGCCGGCGACGTGCTCCAGCGCCGTGCGGGTGAGCACCTCGCGTTCCTCGTCGGACAGGGAGAACTGCTCCGAGAAGTTGGCCAGGATGGCCAGGCCGTCCACGCCGGCGTCGATCATGAAATCCAGGGCGCGCTTCTGGCTGGGCAGGTCGAGCTCGCCGCTGTCGGTGAAGGTGGTGGGCACCACCGGAAAGATGCCGCGGTACGGGGTGGCGGGATGGGCCATGGGCAGTTGCGTCTCGGCGTGTCGGAAGGAAGGCGGACAGGGCTCAGTGCGAGTGGCGAGGCACCGCAGCGCCGCGGCAACCCACCAGGAAGTCGAGGTCGCAGCCCTCGTCGGCCTGCAGCACGTGCTCGACGTACAGCTTGCGGTAGCCGCCGCCGGGGGGCGTCAGGCTCTTCTGCACGTCGGCCATGCGGCTCGCGTATTCCTCGTCGGAGATGTCCAGGTGCAGCCGGCCGGCGTCGCTGTCCAGCTCGATCCAGTCGCCGTCGCGCACCATGGCCAGCGGGCCGCCGGCCGCCGCCTCGGGCGCCACGTGCAGCACCACGGTGCCGTAAGCGGTGCCGCTCATGCGTGCATCCGAGATGCGCACCATGTCCTTGATGCCCTGGCGCAGCAGCTTCGGCGGCAGGCCCATGTTGCCCACCTCGGCCATGCCCGGATAGCCGCGTGGACCGCAGTTCTTGAGCACCAGCACCGAGTCGGCGTCGACGTCGAGCGCTTCGTCGACGATGCGCTCCTTGTAGTGCTCCAGGTTCTCGAACACCACGGCCCGGCCGCGGTGCTTGAGCAGGGCCGGCGTGGCGGCCGAGGGCTTGAGCACGGCGCCGCGCGGCGACAGGTTGCCGCGCAGCACGCGGATGCTGCCGTCGTCGATGAGCGGCTTGTCCAGCGGGCGGATGACCTCGGGGTCATGGATCGGCGCCTCGCGCACGTTGTCCCACAGGCTCTGGCCGTTGGCCGTGAGCGCGTCGGGGTGCGGCAGCAGGCCGGCCTCGCCCATGCGGCGCAGCACGCCCGGCAGGCCGCCGGCGTAATAGAACTCCTCCATCAGGAAGCGGCCCGAGGGCATCAGGTCCACCAGCGTGGGCATGCCCTGGCCGACGCGCGTCCAGTCCTCCAGCGCCAGGTCCACGCCGATGCGCCCGGCGATGGCCTTGAGGTGGATCACTGCATTGGTGGAGCCGCCGATGGCCGCGTTGGTGCGGATGGCGTTCTCGAAGGCCTGGCGGGTGAGCAGCTTCGACAGCTTGAGGTCGTCCCGGGCCATCTGAACGATGCGCTGGCCCGACAGGTGCGCCAGCACGTAGCGGCGTGCGTCCACCGCCGGAATGGCGGCGTTGTGCGGCAGCGTGACGCCCAGCGCCTCGGCCATGCAGGCCATGGTCGAGGCCGTGCCCATGGTGTTGCAGGTGCCGGCGGAGCGCGACATGCCGCCTTCGGCCGAGAGGAACTTGTGAAGGTCGATCTCGCCCGCCTTGAGCGACTCGTGCAGCTGCCACACCGAGGTGCCCGAGCCGATGTTCTTGCCGTCGAGCTTGCCGTTGAGCATGGGCCCGCCCGACACCACGATGGCCGGCACGTCGCAGCTGGCCGCGCCCATCAGCAGCGCGGGCGTGGTCTTGTCGCAGCCGGCCAGCAGCACCACCGCATCGATGGGATTGCCGCGGATCGCCTCTTCCACGTCCATCGCCGCCAGATTGCGGGTGAGCATGGCCGTGGGCCGCAGGTTCGACTCGCCATTGGAGAACACCGGGAACTCCACCGGAAAGCCGCCCGCCTCGTACACGCCGCGGCGCACATGCTCGGCGATCTTGCGGAAGTGCGCGTTGCAGGGCGTCAGTTCCGACCAGGTGTTGCAGATGCCGATCACCGGCCGGCCGTCGAACTCATGGTCGGGGAAGCCCTGGTTCTTCATCCAGCTGCGGTACATGAAGCCGTTCTTGTCGTTGTGGCCGAACCATTCGGTGGAACGCAGCTTCTTCTTGGGGGTGTTGTCGGACATGGTGGCTTTCAGGAGGACGGAAGCGACGATGGGGAAATAGGAGGGTTCAGCGCCGCGCCGCGCGCATGGACACCACGCGCTGCAGCAGGCAGAAGGCGAAGAGCAGCAGGCCGACGACGATGCGCGTCCACCAGGAGCTGAGGGTGCCGTCGAAGGCGATGAGGGTCTGGATCACGCCCAGCATCAGCACGCCGAACAGCGTGCCGGCCACATAGCCCACGCCGCCGCTGAGCAGCGTGCCGCCGATCACCACGGCGGCGATGGCGTCCAGCTCCAGGCCCACCGCATGCAGGCCGTAGCCCGAGAGCATGTAGAAGGTGAAGAGCACGCCGGCCAGCGCCGAGCACAGGCCCGACAGGGCATACACGCCGACCAGCGTGCGCCGCACCGGCAGGCCCATCAGGTGGGCCGAGTGCGCGTTGCCGCCGATGGCGTACACGGTGCGTCCGAAGGGCGTGCAGTGGCCCACGTACATGGCGACCAGCAGCACGGCCACGCCGATCACGGCGCCCAGCGACAGCGAGGTGCCGGCAAGGAAGGGCAGGCGCAGTTGCGCCAGCTCGGTGTAGGCCTCGCTGGTGATGCTGATCGAGTCGATGCTGATCAGGTAGCACAGCCCGCGCGCCAGGAACATGCCCGCCAGCGTGACGATGAAGGGCTGCAGCCGGAAGCGCTCGATCAGCAGGCCCATGAAGCCGCCGAAGGCCGTGCCCATCACCAACACCACGGCGATGGCGGGCGCGGGGCTCCAGCCGTGCTGCTCCACCAGCGTGGCCAGCACCATGGTCGAGAAGGCGATCACCGAGCCCACCGACAGGTCGATGCCCCCGGTGAGGATGACGAAGGTCATGCCCACCGCCACCACCAGCAGGAAGCTGTTGTCGATCAGCAGATTCAAAAAGACCTGCAGCGAGAAGAAGCCGTCGTAACGCAGCGAGCCGGCCAGCACGACGGCTGCGAAGAGCGAGATGGTGGCGGCCAGGGGCAGGTACTTGGGGTCGAGCCGGCGGCGCGGGCGCTGGACGGCGGTAGAAGCCGGGGCAGCAGCCTGCGTCATCGGGCCGATCCGGTTGTCTTGCGGCATGACGACACTCATCGGGCGCCTCCTGTGCGCAGGGCGCTCTTCCTCCCTCTCCCCCTGCGGGAGAGGGCCGGGGAGAGGGGGCAGCGGCGCTCCCATCGAGGAAGGGCCCGGCCAGGCCGCAGCCCCCTCTCCCCAACCCCTCTCCCGCAAGGGGAGAGGGGCTCGCAGACGAGGCCTGTCGAAAGGCGGCTCATCGCAGCTGCTCCTTGTGCGCGGGCCGCACGGCCAGCGTGCGCAGCGTGGCGCGGAACTCGGCGGACTGCAGCAGCATCACGGCGAACACCACGGCGGCCTTGACCACCAGGTTGATCTCGGGCGGCACGCCCAGCGAGTAGATGGCATAGGTCAGCGTCTGGATGATCAGCGCGCCGATGGCGCTGCCCACCAGGCTGAAGCGCCCGCCGGTGAGCAGCGTGCCGCCCAGCGTCACGGCCAGGATGGCGTCCAGCTCCAGCAGCTGGCCGGCGTTGTTGCCGTCCGCGCTCTTGACGTTGGAGCTGATGAGCAGCCCCGCGATGCCGGCGCACAGGCCGCACACCACGTAGCAGCCGACGATGAGGCGCCGCGCCTTCACGCCCGCCACCCGCGCCGCCGTGGGGTTGATGCCCACCGCCTGGATGAACAGCCCCAGCGCCGTGCGGGTGCAGGCCAGGCCCAGCAACGCCAGCACCGCGGCCGCCACGTACACCGAGAAGGGCAGGCCGAAGAGGTAGCCGCCGCCGATGAAGAAGAAGGGCTTGTAGTAGATGGTGAGGATCTGCCCGTCGGTGATGAGCTGCGCCAGCCCGCGGCCGGCCACCATCAGGATCAGCGTCGCGATGATGGGCTGCATGCCGATGGCACCCACCAGCAGGCCGTTCCACAGCCCGCACAGCAGGGCCACGCCCAGCGCGCCGGCGATGGCCAGCGGCAGGCCGAAGCGGGCTGTCTGCCCGTCGACCGCGCCGCCGATCAGCCAGGCCGCCACCGCCGCGCAGATGGCGACCACCGCACCCACCGAGATGTCGATGCCGCGCGTGGCGATCACCAGCGTCATGCCCAACGACACCACCACCAGCGGCGCCGCGCGGTTGAGGATGTCGACCAGGCTGCCGTAGAGGTGGCCATCGCGCCACTCCAGGTGCAGGAAGCCGGGATTGAAGCCGGCGTTCACCGCCAGCAGCAGTGCCAGCGTGAGCAGCGGCCAGGCGAGCCGGTGCTGCATCAGCCGCGAGAAAAGAGAAGAGGGCATGTCAGTGGGCGCTTTCTGCGGCGATCAGTTCGTACACGTCGTCCTCGCTGCTGCCGGCGGGCAGTTCGCCCACCTTGGCGCGGTCGCGCAGCACGACGATGCGGTGCGCCACGCGCACCACCTCGCTGATCTCGGAAGAGATGAAGAGCACCGCCATCCCCGCCTTCGCGAGCTGGAGGATCTGTTCCATGATTTCCTGCTTGGCCGCCACGTCGATGCCGCGCGTGGGCTCGTCCAGGATCAGGAGGCGCGGCGCCGTCGCCAGCCACCGGGCGATCACGGCCTTCTGCTGGTTGCCGCCGGAGAGCAGGCCGATGGGCGTGTCGATGCTGGCCGTCTTGATGCCCAGGGCGGCGACATAGTGCTCGGCCATGCGCACCTGCTCGGCCTGGGGAATGAAGTGCAGGGCGCCGCGCCGCGCCTGCAGCGCCAGCGCGACGTTCTCGCGCACCGACAGCTCGGCGACGATGCCGTCGGTCTTGCGCTCCTCGGGGCATAGCGCGAGGCCGGCGGCGATGGCCTCGGTGGGGCTGGCGAAGCGCCGCGCCTGGCCGTCGATCCACAGCGTGCCGCTGTCGGCGGCCTCCAGGCCGAAGAGCAGGCGGGCCAGCTCGGTACGGCCAGCGCCCAGCAGGCCGGCGAGGCCCACCACCTCGCCGGCGCGCACCTGCAGGTCGATGGGATGCAGCTGCGTCTTCTGGCCCAGGCCCTCGGCCTTGAGCAGCGGCGTCTCACCGGCCGCGGCGGGCGCCATGGCCGCGGACTGGCCGGACGCGGCCGCCAGCTCGCGGCCGACCATGGCCGAGATCAGCGCAGGCGCGGGCAGCTCGGCCGTGGGCCATTCGCCCACGAAGCGGCCGTTGCGCAGCACGGTGATGCGGTCCGACACGGCATACACCTGGTTCATGAAGTGGGTGACGAAGACGATGGCCAGGCCTTCGTCCCGCAGCCGGCGCATCACCTCGAAGAGCTTGCGCACCTCATCGTCGTCCAGGCTGGAGGTGGGCTCGTCCAGGATCAGCACCCGCGCATCCACGCCCAGCGCGCGGGCGATGGAGACCAGCTGCTGCACCGCCACCGGATAGCTGGCCAGCAGCCGCGTCACGTCGATGTCCAGCCCCACACGCGCCAGCAGCGCGCGGGCACCCTCGTTGACCGCGGCCCAGTCGATGCGCCGGCCCTGCAGCAGCCCGCGGCGCGGATAGCGGCCGGCGAACACGTTCTCGGCCACCGACAGGTTGGGGCAGAGGTTCACTTCCTGGTAGACGGTGCTGATGCCCAGCGCCTGCGCATGGGCCGGCGAGGCCGGCAGGATGGGCCTGCCGCCCAGCACCATGCGGCCCTCGTTGGCGGGGAACACGCCCGTGAGCACCTTGATCAGCGTGGACTTGCCCGCGCCGTTCTGGCCCATCAGCGCATGGATCTCGCCGGGGTAGAGGCGCAGTTGCACGTCCTGCAGCACCGGGACGTTGCCGAAGCGCTTGCCGATCCCGTCCAGCGCGAGCACCGGCGCGGCGGGGGAGGGTGTGACAGCATTCATGGAATCTCAGCGGTTCTTGTGCCAGACGTCGATGAACACGGCTGCCAGCAGCACCAGGCCCTTGATCACCTGCTGGTAGTCGATGCCGATGCCCATGATCGACATGCCGTTGTTCATCACGCCCATGACGAAGGCGCCGATGACCGCGCCCGTCACCTTGCCCACGCCGCCGGAGGCCGAGGCGCCGCCGATGAAGCAGGCCGCGATCACGTCCAGCTCGAAGCCCAGGCCGGCCTTGGGCGTGGCCGTGTTGAGCCGCGCCGCGAACACCAGCCCGGCCAGCGCCGCCAGCACGCCCATGTTGACGAAGGCATAGAAGCTCAGGCGCCGGGTGTCGATGCCCGACAGGCGCGCCGCCTTCTCGTTGCCGCCCAGGGCATAGACCCGGCGGCCGAGCGTGGTGCGGCGGGTGACGAAGTCGAACAGAACGATCAGCACCGCCATCACCACCAGCACGTTGGGCAGGCCGCGGTAGGAGGCCAGCATCCACGAGAAGCCGATCAGGAGGCCCGCGAACACCAGCGTCTTGGCCGCGAAGAAGCCGGCAGGCTCGCCCGCGATGCCGTGGGCCTGCTGGCGCTGCCGTGCGCGCCAGCCGGCAACGGCGAAGGCGGCCGCCATGGCCACGCCCAGCAGCAGCGAAGTCAGGCGCAGGCCCTGGATGCCGAAGCCGTCGGGGATGAAGCCCGAACTCAGGCGCTGGAAGGTGTCGGGGAAGGGGCCCACCGACTGGCCCTGCAGCAGTGCCAGCGCCAGGCCCTTGAACACCAGCATGCCGGCCAGCGTGACGATGAAGGAGGGGATGCGCGCATAGGCCACGAACCAGCCCTGCGCCGCACCGATGAGCGCGCCGCCCGCCAGGCAGGCCAGCGTGGCCGGGATCACCGGCCAGTCGTGGTTGACCATCAGCACCGCGGCCAGGGCGCCGACGAAGCCGCTGACCGAGCCCACCGACAGGTCGATGTGCCCGGCCACGATCACCAGCAGCATGCCCAGCGCCATGATGACGATGTAGCTGTTCTGCAGCACCAGGTTGGTGAGGTTGAGCGGCTGCATCAGCGTGCCGTCGGTCAGCACCTGGAACAGCACCATGATCGCCACCAGGCAGACCAGCATGCCGTATTCGCGGAAGTTGTGGCGCAGGAAGCTGCCGGTGGACGGCACCGGCGCTTCGGCGGCCACGGTGCGTGCGGCGAGGGGGACGGCGTTGTCGGTCATGCGGTACTTTCGGTCGTGGCCGCGGGGACGCGGGCCGCATGGCCGCGCACGATCGCGGCCATGATCCTTTCCTGGGTGGCCTCGGCGGTCGGCATCTCGGCGACGAAGCGGCCTTCGTTCATCACGTAGACGCGATCGGTGATGCCCAGCAGCTCGGGCATCTCGGAGGAAATGACGATCACGCAGCGGCCCTGGGCCGCCAGCTCGGCGATGAGTGCATAGATCTCGTACTTGGCGCCGACGTCGATGCCGCGCGTGGGCTCGTCCAGGATCAGCACCTTGGGCTCGGTGAACAGCCATTTGGCCAGCACCACCTTCTGCTGGTTGCCGCCCGAGAGGTTGAGCGTCTTCTGCAGCACGTCTGGCGTGCGGATGCGTAGGGCGCGGCGAAAGCGCTCGGCCACGGCCGTGTCCTGCAGCGGGTCGATCACGCCCGCGCTGGAGACGCCCTTCAGGTGGGCCAGCGAGGTGTTGAAACGGATGCTCTCGTCCAGCACCAGGCCGGCGCCCTTGCGGTCCTCGGTCACGTAGGCCAGGCCCTGGGCGATGGCCTTGCCGACGGTGCTCACGTCCACCTCGTGGCCGTCGATGCGCACCGTGCCGGTCACGCGCTGGCCCCAGCTGCGGCCGAAGACGCTCATGGCGAATTCGGTGCGGCCGGCGCCCATCAGCCCCGCGATGCCCACCACCTCGCCGCGGCGCACCTGCAGGTTCAGCTGCTGCAGGAAGGGCCGCTCCGGCCGCTGCGGATGGTGCGCCTGCCAGTCGCGCACCTCGAAGCCCACCTCGCCGATGGCCGGCGAGCGCGGCGGGTAGCGGTCGGCCATGGGGCGGCCGACCATGGCGCGGATCACCGCGTCCTCGTCGACCGGACCGGCGCTGCAGTCGAGGGTCTGCACGCTGCTGCCGTCGCGCAGCACCGTCACGGCATCGGCCACCCGGGCGATTTCATTGAGCTTGTGCGAGATCAGGATGCAGGTGATGCCCTGGCTGCGCAGCGCCATCAGCAGCTCGAGCAGGGCGGCACTGTCGTTCTCGTTCAGGCTGGCGGTGGGCTCGTCCAGGATCAGCAGGCGCACCCGCTTGGCCAGCGCCTTGGCGATCTCCACCAGCTGCTGCTGGCCGATGCCCAGCTCGCCCACCGGCGTTTCTGGCGAGACGCGCAGGCCCACCTTGGCCAGCAGCTCGCGGGTGCGGCGGTGCGCCTCGGTCCAGTCGATGACGCCGCGGTGCGCCACCTCGTTGCCGAGGAACAGGTTCTCGGCGATGGAGAGCATGGGCACCAGCGCCAGCTCCTGGTGGATGATGATGATGCCAGCGCGTTCGCTGTCGTGGATGCCGCCGAAGCGCTGCACCTGGCCGTCGTAGACGATGTCGCCTTCGTACTCGCCGTGCGGGTAGACGCCGCTGAGCACCTTCATCAGCGTGGACTTGCCGGCGCCGTTCTCGCCGACCAGGGCATGGATCTGCCCGGCGTCCACGGCCAGCTCCACCCGGTCCAGGGCCACGACCCCGGGGAAGGTCTTGCGGATGTGGCGCATCTCCAGCAGCACGGTCATGGCTGTTGCGCTCCCTCTCCCCTTGCGGGAGAGGGCCGGGGAGAGGGGGCCGCGCCGCTGGCGAGGTGAGAGATCGTTGCAATGGACGCGCCCCCTCTCCCCAACCCCTCTCCCGAAAGGGGAGAGGGGCTTATTGGCGAACTTGCGATGAGGCGGTTCATGCGCGCCGGCCGGGCTTCACTTGAACTGCGCGGCCTTGTAGTAGCCGCTGCCCACGAGCACCTGCTCCCAGTTGCTCTTGTCCACGCTCACCGGCTTGAGCAGGTACGCGGGCACCACCTTCACGCCGTTGTTGTAGGTCTTGGTGTCGTTGACCTGCGGCTGCTTGCCCGAGAGCACGGCATCCACCATGTCGGCCGTGACCTTGGCGAGTTCGCGCGTGTCCTTGAACACGGTCGAGTACTGCTCGCCGCGGATGATCGACTTGACCGAGGGCACCTCGGCGTCCTGCCCGGTCACCACCGGACAGGGTTGCTGCGCGGTGCAGTAGCCCACGCCCTTGAGCGAGGACAGGATGCCGATGGACAGGCCGTCGTAGGGCGACAGCACGGCATCGACCCGCGCATTGCCGTAGAAGGCGGACAGCAGGTTGTCCATGCGGGCCTGCGCCACCGCGCCGTCCCAGCGCAGCGTGCCCACCTTGTCCATGCCCATCTGCTTGCTGCGCACCACCAGCTTGCCGCTGTCGATGTAGGGCTTGAGCACGCTCATGGCCCCGTCGTAGAAGAAGAAGGCGTTGTTGTCGTCGGGCGAGCCACCGAAGAGCTCGATGTTGAACGGCCCCTTGCCCTGCTTGAGGCCCAGCTTGTCGACGATGGAATTGGCCTGCAGCACGCCGACCTGGAAGTTGTCGAAGGTGGCGTAGTAGTCGACGTTCTTGGTGCCGCGGATCAGCCGGTCATAAGCGATGACCTTGATGCCGCGGTCTGCCGCGTTCTGCAGCGCCTTGGTGAGCGTGGTGCCGTCGATGGAGGCGATCACCAGCACCTTGACGCCGCGCGTGACCATGTTCTCGATCTGCGCCAGCTGGTTCGGGATGTCGTCTTCGGCGTACTGCAGGTCGGTCTTGTAGCCGCGCTCCTTGAGCACCTTGACCATGTTGTCGCCATCGGCGATCCAGCGGGCCGAGGACTTGGTGGGCATGGCGATGCCGACCAGGCCCTTGTCCTGCGCGTGGGCAGCCAGCGGGCCGAAGGCCGTCAGCGCGGCCGCTGCGGCAAGAAGGTGACGGATGAAAAGGCGGCGCATGGTTTGTCTCTCTTGGTGTGTTGTTGTGCGAACCGGGCAACGTGAGGGAGGCGTGGTGCTCGCAGCGCCTGCCAGGGCACCCGCGGATCTGGCTTTGCCAGGCCGCCGGGTGCGCCCCCTTCCCGCGAAGCGAGCGACGGGGGCGCCGCGAAGCGGCATGGGGGTTGCTCAGTACTTCCTCTTCGGGAACTCGGCGGCGGCGGTTTCCATGGGGAAGATGCCTTCCTCGGTCACGATGCGCTTGGCCACCGGCTTGCCGGCCACGATGTCCTTCACGGCCGTCATCAACTGCGGGCCCAGCAGCGGCGAGCATTCGATGGACACGTTGAGCTTGCCGGCCATCATGGCCTCGAAGGCGCCCTTGACGGCGTCGATGGAGATGATGGTGATGTCCTTGGCCGGCTTCAGGCCCGCTTCTTCGATCGCCTGGATGGCGCCGATGGCCATGTCGTCGTTGTGCGCGTAGAGCACGTTGATGCCGTTCTTGCCCTCGGCCTTGAGGAAGGCTTCCATCACCTCCTTGCCCTTGGCACGGGTGAAGTCGCCGGTCTGCGAGCGCACGATCTTGAACTTGGGGTCGGCCTTGATGATTTCCTCGAAGCCCTTCTTGCGGTCGATGGCCGGGGCCGAGCCTACGGTGCCCTGCAGCTCGACGATGCGCACCTCGCCCTTCTGGTCCTTCATCTTGTCCACCAGCCAGCGGCCGGCCTTGCGGCCTTCCTCGACAAAGTCGGAGCCCATGAAGGTGACGTAGAGCGACGGGTCCTTGGTGTTGACGGCGCGGTCGGTCAGCACGACGGGAATCTTGGCGGCCTTGGCTTCGCGCAGCACGTTGTCCCAGCCGGTCTCGACCACCGGCGAGAAGGCGATCACGTCCACCTTCTGCGCGATGAAGGCGCGGATGGCCTTGATCTGGTTCTCCTGCTTCTGCTGCGCGTCGGAGAACTTGAGCTCGATGCCCGCGTCCTTGGCGGCGGACTTGATCGATTCCGTGTTGGCGGTGCGCCATTCGCTTTCCGCACCCACCTGGCTGAAGCCGAGCACGATCTTCTTCTGCGCCCAGGCGGCACCGGGCAGCGCCGTGGCGAGGGGCAGGCCGGCGGCCAGGGCGACGAGCTGACGACGGGAAAGGCGCATGGGTTGTCTCCTGAAGGAATCGATGGTGTTGTGGGCGCCGTGCGGCGCACCCGCACCGCATCGAACGTGGGGGCAGTGTATGGAGCAAAAAAATATCCATCCAATGGTTTTTTGAAGAGAATGGATATCAATCGGCGCATTCGCAAAAACCCTTGGCGCCGGCCCGCCACGCCCTTCCCGTCCGATGAGCCTCCCCGCCAATTCCCATCCGCACTGGTTCCTGCGCGCCCGCCTCAAGACGCGGCAGCTGCTGCTGCTCACGGCCCTGGCCGACGAGGGCAACATCCACGCCGCCGCCCGCGCGCTCAACATTACGCAGCCGGCGGCCAGCAAGCTGCTCAAGGACCTGGAGGACGTGCTGGAGGTGCCGCTGTTCGAGCGCCTGCCCCGGGGCATGCGGCCCACTTGGTACGGCGAGACCATGATCCGCCACGCGCGCCAGGCGCTGGCCAGCCTCAACCAGGCGCACGAGGAGCTGATGTCGCTCAAGGCCGGGCGCTTCGGCCAGGTGGGCGTGGGGGCGATCACCTCACCGGGCCTGGCACTGCTGCCGCAGGCCGTGGCGGCGGTCAAGCGCGAGCAGCCCAGCCTGCGCGTGGTGCTGGAGATCGACACCAGCCCGGTGCTGGTCGACTACCTGCGCCAGGGCCGGCTGGACATCCTGGTGGCGCGCATCTTTGCCGACGACGACAAGTCGAACCTGCGCTACGAGCCGCTGACCGGCGAGCCGGTGTGCGCTGTGGCGCGGCCGGGGCATCCGCTGTCGAGCGCGGCCGGGCTGACGCTGGCCGACGTCGCCACCCGGCCGTGGATCGTGCCGCCGGCGGGCAGCGTGCTGCGGCACCGCTTCGACCTGATGTTCCAGGAGGCCGGCCTGGCCCCGCCCTTCGACGTCGTGGAGACGGCGGCCCTGCTCTTCGTCACCCGCATGCTGCAGCAGAGCGACATGCTGTGCGTCATGGCCACCGAAGTGGCGCGCTACTACGCCGGCCACGGCATCCTGAGCATCCTGCCGCTGGACATGCCCTGCCACATGGACGACTTCGGCCTCATCACCCGCACCGACCGGCAGCTGTCGCCCGGCGCCACGCTGCTGATGCAGGCGCTGCGCACCGCCTGCCGGCCGGTCTACGGCCTCAGCCCCTGAGAGGGGTCACACCCAGCCCGCGTCTACCGTGAACTCCTGCGCCGTGCACATGCGCCCCGCGTCGCTGGCCAGGAAGGCCACCATGTGCGCGATGTCCTGCGGCGCCAGCCGGTCGGGCAGGCACTGGTTGCGGGCCAGCTCCTTCTCGCCCTCGGCGTCCAGCCACAGCGTGATCTGCCGCTCGGTCATCACCCAGCCGGGCGAGACCGTGTTGATGCGGATGCGGTCCTGCCCCAGCGTGCGCGCCAGCCCGCGCGTCAGGCCGTTCACCGACGACTTGGCGATGGCATAGCAGGGATAGCCGCTGCCCTTGCCCTGCCAGCCGGTGGAGCCCAGGTTGACCACCGCGCCGCCGCCCAGCCGCCGCATGCCCGGCACCACGGACTGGATGGCGAAGAAGGCCGGCCGCTCGTTGATGGCCATGCGCTCGTCGTAGTACTGCGGCGTCACCGATTCGAGGGTGTGCCGGTCGTCGCTGGCCACGTTGTTGACCAGCACGGCGAAGTCGCCCAGCTCCGCGGCCGCATCCGCGATGGCGGCCTGCAGCGCGGGCACGTCGCGCACGTCGCAGCGCCGCCACCAGGGCGCGGGCAGGCCGGCGGCCGACAGCGCGTCCGCCAGCGCCCGGCTGGGGGCCTCGGCAATGTCGACGAAGGCGACCTGCATGCCCTGGCGGGCCAGCTCGCCCACGATGGCGGCACCGATGCCGCTGCCGCCGCCGGTGACGAAGGCGCGGCGGCCCTGCAGGCCTGGGTAAACGGCCAAATCGGCGCCGGGTGCGTTCAGTGATGAGATATTCATTTGTATATCGATGGAAGCCAATAATTTATGCAACGCTCATCAATATGCCCGGCTAGCATCGATGGCGTCAAGACGAGACAAACACGAGACCGCTGCGAGACAGCTCGCGGCAAGGCAAGCTGCATGACTTCCTCCTCGATGGCCGTTCCCGATGGCGCACCGCTTCATGCCGGCCCGGCGCAGTGCGTGCTCGATGCCCGTGCCCAGCTGGGCGAGGGCGCCCTGTGGTCGCTGCGCCACCAGGCGCTGTGGTGGGTGGACATCCTGTCGCACCGCCTCTTCCGCTGGCGCCCGGCCGACGGCGAAGCGCGGTGCTGGCAGTTCGAAGAAGAGGTGTCGGCCGTCGCCGAACGGCGCGACGGCACCGGCCTGATGCTCGCGCTGCGGCGGGGCATGGCGCACTTCGATCCCGAGGCGCGGGGCTCGCAGCCGGTGTACCTGCACCGGCCGGCGGACGAGCCGGCCAGCAACCGCTTCAACGACGGCCGCTGCGACCAGCACGGCCGCTTCTGGGCCGGCAGCATGGACTTCGACGCCCGCCAGCCCACCGGCCACCTGTACTGCTACGACGAGGCGGGCCGCTGCGAGCGGCTGCTGCTGGGCCTGCGCGTCACCAACGGTCCCGCCTGGTCGCTGGACGGCCGGCGCATGTACGTCAACGACACGGTGGGCCGGCATGTGCTGGCCTGCGAGGTCGACCCCACCAGCGGCCCGTGTGTGCCGCTTCGCCCCTGGCTGACCTTCGGTGCGGGCGATGGACATCCCGATGGCATGACGGTCGATGCGCAGGGGCGCCTGTGGATCGCGCACTGGGGCGGCGGCTGCGTCAGCGCCCACGACCCCGACACGGGCGAGGAACTGGACCGCATCCCCGTGCCCGCCAGCCAGGTCACGCACTGCGCCTTCGGCGGCGAGGACCTGCGCACGCTCTTCATCACCACCGCCCGCGTGGGCCTGGATGCCGATGCATTGCGCCGCGAGCCGCTGGCGGGTGGTGTGTTCGCCGTGCCGATGAACGTCGCCGGCCTGCCGGCCCATGCCTTTGGAGCTTCTGCATGACCCTCTCCGACATCGCCGGTTCGCCGGCCGCGCCCGACGATGCCATCCAGGACGCGGGCCACGACGCCGTTGCCAGCGCGCTCGCCACGGACGCCCTCGGCCGCCACTGGCTGGAACATGCCGGCCAGCGACTGGCGGTCGTCCCCTCTCGCGGTGGCGCCGTGGCCGCCTGGCAGTGGCTGCCGCCGCAGGGCGCGCCGCTGGACCTCTGGCGTCCCTGGGACGGCAGCGACGATCTTTACCGGCAGGCCTCCTTCGCCATGGTGCCGTGGTCCAACCGCATCGCGCAGGGCGGCTTCGAGGCGGCGGGCCGCTTCCATGCCATGCAGCCCAACCGGGCGGGCGAGCCCTATCCGATCCATGGCGACGGCTGGCTGCAGCCCTGGCAGCTGCGCCAGTCGGCGCCGGGCGAGTTGGAGATGACGCTGTGGTCCGACGGTTTCGGCGGCAGTCCCTACCGGTTCTTCGCACGGCAGGTGCTGCGCCTGCGCGCGCAGGGGCTCGACCAGTGGGTCGAGGTGCGCCACGAAGGCGACGGGCCGCTGCCTTACGGACTGGGCCTGCATCCCTGGTTCGTGCGCACGGCCGACACCCGCATCCAGGCCGCGGTGGCCGGGGTATGGCTGAGCGGCAGCGACCCGATTCCCACGGCGCGCAGCAGCACGCTGCCCGCCGACTGGTGCCTGCCCGAGGGCATGCCGGCCCATGGCAGCTTCATCGACAACGCCTTCTTCGGCTGGGACGGCCTGGCGCGGGTGCGCTGGCCCTCGCGCGGGCTGCAGGTGCAGTTGCGCCAGCTCGAGCCCGCGCTGCGCTTCGACGGCCACTGCCTCGTCTACCGTCCACCGCAGGGCGAGGCCTTCTGCCTGGAGCCGATCACCCATCCCATCGACGCCTTCCACCTGCCGGGCCAGGAGGGCCTGCGGCTGCTGGCGCCCGGTGAATCGATGCGCCTGGCCGTGGCGTGGGACCTGCTGCCGGACCAGGCCTGAACGGAGGCAGGCCGGGGGCCGCTTCACCACGCGCGGCACGCCGGATCGTGCGGCGTTGGCGCTCCGGCATGGGTGCGGACGTGTTGTCGTCCGATGCGGGCGGTTGAACTTCGCCGACTTTGCCGCCGCGTGGCGCCACTACGCTGCGGGACGCAAGAAGTCGTCAACCCACGTCCGTCCGCCCATGACCAGCACCACCCCGCGCCTGCTCGCCGGCCTTGCCGGCGCCCTGCTCCTCGCGCCCATGCTCGCCCTCGCGGATCCGCCGCACGGCCGCGGTCCCGGCAAGGGCCACGGCCCCGGCCACAAGGAGACCTACTGGGACGGCCCCTGCAAGATCGAACGCAAGTGGAAGAAGAACGGCGACTTCGACGAGAAGCGCAAGTGCCGGGACGGCCGCCCGGTGCACTACGGCCCGGCACCGGCACCGGTCTATGTGCCTGTGCCGGCCTACGCGCCGCAGCCCGCGCCGGGCGTGGTGATCCAGGGCACGGTGCGCCTGCCCTGAGCGACTTCGCCTGCCCGGGCGCTCAGGCCGCCACGCTGAGCCAGACGCGGCCGTCCTGCACCTTGATCGCGTGCGTGCGCAGCGCCTCGGTCACCGGCGCGCAGGTCGGCTTGCCGTCGCGCACGTCGAACTTGCCCTGGTGCAGCGGGCACTCGATCTCGTGCCCGTCCAGAAAGCCGTCGCACAGCCGCGCATTGCCGTGCGTGCACAGGTTGTCGGTGGCGTAGACCGCGTCCCCCGCCGTATAGATGGCGATGTCGCGGCCGCCCACCACCAGGCCCACCACGTCGTCGCTGGGCAGCGCGTCGGCTGCCATGATGTCGATCCAGTTGTTGTTGTCGTCGCTCATGCCGCGCCTCAGATGGGGTAGATGATGGAGTTGGCGATCATTTCGCTGTCGTAGATGCATTCGCGCGCAGCGAACTTCAGCCCCTCGGGCGTGCGCACCACGTGGTCCAGGTAGCGGCCGACGTTGAACACGGTGGAGATCTGCGACAGCTTGGTGCGGAACACCGCGTAGTTGGCCTCGCAGCGCCAGCCGTCCTCCTCCACGGCGCGCACCACCGGTGCGCCCACCACGTGCCGCTGGTAGTAGGGGTCGTGGTAGAGCGTCTCGCGGATGCCGTAGACCCGGTCCTTGAGCATGCCCTTGCTGGTGAAGGACAGCGTGGCCAGCGGAAAGCCGCGCTCGTGGTTCTCGCGCGGCTGCAAGCGGTAGACGCACTGCTCGGTGAAGAACTCGGGCCACAGGTCCCAGTTGCCGGAATCCACGGCACTGGCGTAGTCGGCATACAGCTGATTCAGGGCCAGCCAGTCCTCGAAGTCGATCGTCGCGGCCATCGCTCAGTCCTCCATCACGTCGCGCCAGTAGCGGTACATGCCGCGGATCAGCGTCTCGGTCACCATGTGCTCGGTGTCCTCCACGTCCTTGCCGCCAAGCTCGGCCACCGTGCGGTGGAAGGGCTTGCTCTCGAAGGCCTCCTGCGAGAACTCGATCACCTCGCCGTCGTCGGCCGACACGAAGCCGGCCGGGCCGAACAGGTTGGCCTGGCGCAGGCGGCGCTCGGTCATCTCGGGGGTGTCGTCCTCGAAGCCGAAGTGCGTCCACACGAAGTCGAAGGCGCCGTTGCCGCTGGGCTGGATGTGGCGGGTGGACACGCTGTTGACCTGCTGCTGCAGGATCACGCTCGGGAAGATGGTGGTCATCACGGCCGTGGGGCCGCCCCACCAGGGCTCGGGCACGATGTCCAGGAAGCCCGGGTCGTTCAGCTGCATGCTCTCCTTGAAGCTGGAGACCTGGGTCACCTGCTCGGCCTTGCCGGCCGTGCCGCGGGTGGAGATCATGGCCGCGTGGCGATGGCGCCCGTCCATGCGCAGCTGCGACTTGTTGTCGGCGCGCCAGAGGCCGAAGGTGACGAACCAGGTGTGCAGCAGGCCGGGGTGATAGGGGTCCTTGATGTTCTCCTGCATCAGCTTCCAGTTGCCCGGGATGCGCTGGCGGTTGTAGCCAAGGATCCTGAGCTGGCGGCCGTTGAACAGGCGGTCGAAGTACGACAGGATGGTCGGGCCCAGGTAGTCCTCCAGCGATTCGACCTCATGGTCGAAGGACGCGAACACCACGCCCCCGCGCACCGCCACCTTGAGCTTCGTCAGGCCATGCTCGCGGGTGTCGAAGTCGGCCGGCATGCCGCCGTTGACCTTGCCGTCCTGCTTGACGCCGCGGCGGAAGGGCACGCCCTGCAGGTCGCCCTTGAGGGTGTAGCTCCACTGGTGGTAGGGGCAGACGAAGTCCTTGCGGTTGCCGTGGCGCTCGCGGCAGAAGCGCATGCCGCGGTGGGCGCAGACGTTCTCCACCACGTGGATGCTGCCGTCGGCATCGCGCACCATGATGACCGAGCGCTCGCCGACCACCGTGCGCTTGAAGTCGCCGGGCTGGGGCACCTCGGCCTCCAGGCCGACGTAGCACCAGTGGCCCTTGTAGAAGAAGCGCTCCAGCTCGCGCTGGTAGATCTCGTCGCTGGTGTAGGCCAGGAAGGGGATGCGGTGGGTGCCGTCGCCGGGCCAGGCCGGTTCGGCGGGAAAGATGGCCGAGGGTTCGCTCATGGGGTGGCTCCTCTTTGCGGGAATGAAGACGGGGGTCGGCGCTCAGACGCCGGTGGGATAGAAGGCGTCGGCGTGGATGTGGTCGGTGCCGATGCCCAGCCGCCTGACCACGAAGGTCACGGCCTCGACCATCGCCGGCGCGCCGCACAGGTAGGCGCGCCAGCCGGCCAGGCCCGGCAGGTCCTCGGCAATGGCATCGGTCACCAGGCCGGCGCGCAGCCCCGCCGGGACGGGGCCCGTGGCGACGACGATCGACAGCCTCAGTTGCGGATGGCGCTCGGCCAGCGCCTGCAGGCGCTCGCGGTCGTACAGGTCGCGCTCGCTGCGCACGCCGAAGTACAGGTGGATGGGGTTCGCCATGCCGCCTTCGAGCGCCCCGCGCACGATGGACAGCACCGGCGCCAGCCCCGTGCCGCCGGCCACGCACAGCATCGGCCCCTCGTGCCTGCGGCGCAGGTAGGCGGTGCCCAGCGGCCCGCTCACACGCAGCGTGGCGCCGGGCTGCAGCTGCCCGAAGACGTAGTCGGTCACCCGGCCGTCGGGCACCTTGCGGATCTGGAACTCCCACACGTCCTCGCCCGGCAGCCCGGCCATCGAATAGGGACGGGCATGCTCGGGGCCGAACTGCAGCATGGCGTACTGGCCGGGGCTGAAGTCGATGGGCTTGGCCAGCTTGAGGCGCAGCCGGCGGATGTCGTGGGTCGCCGCTTCGATGTCGACCACGGTGGCCTTGACGATGCGCGCCGGATGCACCACCACCTCGTCCACCTCCGGCAGTTCGATGGTGCAGCTTTCGGCCAGCACGGTCTGGCAGGCAAGCACGTAGCCGTCGCCGGCGGTCTGCGGCCGTCCGGATTCGGGGCCGGCGTCCAGCACCCGGCCGCTCAGCACGCGGCACCGGCAGGTGCCGCAGCGGCCGGCCATGCAGCTGTAGGAAATGGGCAGGCCGTGGGCGCGCAGCACGTCCAGCAGGTTGTTGCCGGGTTCGGCGCTCAGGCGGCGGTTCAGCGGCTCGATGGTGAGTTCCATGCGTCGTCCATCGCGGGTTGTCTCTTTGTGATGCAGGCGATTCTGGAGAGTGGGCGCATATCAGTCCATAAATACACTCTGATAGAACGAATCACTGTCGTGAATAGTGGGAGACGCCATGAACCTGCGCAAACTGGACCTGAACCTGCTGGTCGTCTTCAACCAGATGCTGCTGGACCGCAGTGTTTCCATGGCCGCCGAACGGCTGGGCCTAAGCCAGCCCGCGGTCAGCAATGCGCTCAAGCGCCTGCGGATCCTGCTGCAGGACGATCTTTTCCTGCGCACCTCGCGCGGCATGGAGCCCACGCCCTATGCGCTGCACCTGGCCGAGCCGGTGGTGTATGCGCTCAATGCGTTGCAGTCGGCCTTGTCGCACCGCGACGTGTTCGACCCGGAGACCAGCCGCCGCACCTTCAACCTCGCGCTGACCGACATCGGCGAGATCTACTTCATGCCGCTGCTGATGAACGCCCTGGCCCAGCGCGCGCCGCATGTGCAGATCAGCACCGTGCGCCCGCATGCCGGCAACCTGAAGGAGGACATGGAGGCCGGCACCGTCGACCTGGCCGCCGGCCCGCTGCCCGACCTGCAGACCGGCTTCTTCCAGACGCGGTTGCTGCGCCACCGTTACGTGTGCATGTTCCGGCGCAACCACCCGGTGGCCCGCGCGCCCATGACGCTGGCGCAGTTCAGTGCCCTCGACCATGTGGGCGTGCATTCGGCCAACACTGGCCATGCCGACATCGACGCGCTGATGGACCGGGCCGGCGTCAGGCGGCGCATGCGGCTGCGCGTGCCGCACTTCGTCGCCGTGGGGCCCATCCTGCAGAGCACCGACCTCATCGCCACCGTGCCGGAGCGCTTCTCCGAGCGCATCGCCGACGCCTTCGGGCTGGTCAGCACGCCGCATCCGGTGCGGCTGCCCGACATCGCCATCAACCTGTTCTGGCATGCCAAGTTCAACCGCGACCCGGCCAACCTGTGGCTGCGGCAGTTGATGGTGGAGCTGTTCGTCGACGCGGCACCGCGCAAACGCGCGCGTGCGGCGGTGTCCTGCGGTTGAAAGCACTCGGCCAGAGGTCGTCGGCGCGAATGCGGGCAATTGGCCTCGAAGGCTGGGGAAACAGGGCAATCACCCCCTGTTATTGGGGTAATGAAGACTTAAAAATACCCCAATTTGGGTAGCATTGCCCCATTTGTTCGCCAAACTGAATGCCGTCGCATGCACTCCCTCTCGCCTGATTACCTGACCAAGCTCCGCTTCGACACGCGGCAACTTGCGTCGATGCGCGCCTTGGGGGAGTACCGCGGCAAGCAGCAGCTCTTCGTCGCGCAATCACCCGAGGTGCTGAGCGACCTGCGGCAGATTGCGGTCGTCGAGTCCACCGAGTCGTCGAACCGCCTGGAGGGCGTTGTCGTGCCGACCCACCGGCTCAAGTCGCTGGTGCTCAAAAACGCGACGCCGCAAAGCCGGTCCGAGCAAGAGGTCGCGGGCTACCGCGATGCGTTGGGCTTGATCCACGAAAGCGGCGAGCAGATGCCGTTCTCGGAGGGCACGGTGCTTCAACTCCACGGCATGCTGTACCGCTACATGCCGCAGCCGGGCGGTCGATGGAAGGCAACGAACAACGACATCGTCGAGCGCTACCCGGATGGGAGATCGCGCATTCGTTTTCGTCCTGTCGCCGCGCATCTCACCCCCATGGCGGTGACGGACCTGATGGCGCGCTATCGCTCGGCGCTGGATCAGCATCTGGCGGACCCCCTGGTGCTGGTGCCGCTGGTCATCCTCGACTTCCTGTGCATTCACCCCTTCCCGGACGGCAACGGACGCATGGCACGCCTGCTCACCCTGCAGCTGCTCTATCACTTCGACTATGTGGTGGGGCGCTTCATCAGTCTGGAGCGCATCTTCGAGGAGTCGAAGGAAAGCTACTACGACACCTTGAAAGCCAGTTCCCAGGACTGGCACGAGGCGGCCCACACCACTGCGCCGTGGCTCGACTACTTCTGGGGTGCGGTGCTGCGCGCCTACAAGGAGTTCGAGGAGCGCGTCGGCACCATCGAACGAGGTCGCGGTGCCAAGGGCGACCGGGTGCGCTCGGAGGTTCTCAAGCGGCAACGTCCCTTTTCCATCTCGGAGATCGAGGAATCCTGCCCCGGCGTCAGTCGCGACATGGTTCGGGTGATCTTGCGCGCCATGAAGGCCGAAGGCTCGATCGCGCCGACAGGCAAAGGCCGCGCTGCCAAATGGCAGCGCACACAAGAAAGCGAGGCCGACCTCAAACCCGGCCGCTGACCGGAATCGCCGCGCCGTGGATGGCGCGCGCGGCATCGGACGCCAGAAAGGCGATCACGTCCGCCAGCGCCTGCGGCGCCACCCAGCGGCCGAAGTCGGCGTCGGGCATGGACTGGCGGTTGTCCGGCGTGTCGATGATGGAAGGGAGCACGCAGTTGACGCGGATGCCCTGGTCTTTCAGTTCCGCCGACATCGACTCGGTCAGGCGGATCAACGCGCTCTTGGCCGCGCTGTAGGCGCCCATCTGCGCACCGCCGCGCGCGGCAGCGCCCGCGCCCACGGTCACGATCTGGCCACCGCCCTGCTTCAGCAGCAGCGGCACCGTGGCCGCGGCCACATGCAGCAGTGAGCGGGCGTTCAGGTCCATCAGGAAGTCCCACGTCGCCGCACTGGTCTCGTGCACCGCCTCGCCCATGCGGAAGCCGCCGGCGATGTGGCAGACGGTGTGCAGGCCGCCCATGCGCGCCACGGCTTCGCCGATGCGTTGCACGACCTGTTCCCGGTCGGCCAGGTCGACCATCACGTTGAGCACCCGCTCGCCGTCGGCCAGGGCGCCGGCCTGACGGTCGAGCAGGATGAGCCGGGCACCCTGGTCCTGGAAGGTGTGGGCCACGGCGCGGCCCAGCTGGCCGGAGGCGCCGGTGATCAGCATCACCTTCTGCTTCGCTTGCGGTTGCGCGTTCATGTCCGCTCCTTCACGCCTTGGCGGCCGCACGCCGCGCCGTGTGGTAACGGCCCGTGCCGCGGGTGAGCACCGTGTCGGTGGCCAACAGGTCGCCGGGCTCGTGCTCGGGCGCACCCGCCAGGCGCTGGTAGAGCGGCGCGAAGTCGATGCGCGCCAGTTCCAGCAGTTCGTCGAGGTGGCCCAGCACGAAATACGTTTCCTGGAAATCGTCGATGCGGTAGTGCGTCTGCGTCACGCGCGCCAGCTCGAAGCGCACGCGGTTGGGCGAGTCGTCCTCGACGGCGAAGCGCGTTTCGCTGAAGGATGAGGCGATGCCCGCGCCATAGATGCGCAGGCCGTCGCGCTGCTGGACCAGGCCGAACTCCACCGTGTACCAGTACACCCGCGCCAGCTTCTCCAGCATGCCCAGGCGGTTGGCCTTGAGGCCGCCTTCGCCATAGGCCTGGATGTAGTCGGCGATGACGGGGTTCATCAGCATGGGCACGTGGCCGAACACGTCGTGGAAGACGTCGGGCTCTTCCAGGTAGTCCAGCTCGTGCGGCTTGCGGATGAACTGGCCGGCCGGAAAGCGGCGGTTGGCCAGGTGCTCGAAGAACACGTCGTCGGGCACCAGGCCGGGCACGGCCACCACCTCCCAACCCGTGCGTGCGCGCAGCACCTTGGACATCTGCTCGAAGTCGGGGATCTGCTCCGGGCCGATGGGCAGGTCCTGCATGCCGCGGATGAATTCGTCGCATGCGCGGCCGGGCAAGAGGCGGCTCTGGCGCTCGAAGAGCGTGCGCCACACGCCATGTTCCTCGGCGCTGTAGCGGCCCCAGTCCTGGTCGATGGTCCAGTCGGGGCGGGCCGGGGCGTGGTCCGTCCCCGCCGCCAGGCCATGCTTGGCCGGCGCGGTGTCGGTGGTCTGCAGCATGGGGGGCTCCTAGGTGGAGGAGGCGGCGGCGCGGGCGCCCAGGGCGGTGGCCAGCCGGTCCATCAGGCCGGCCATCTCGATGTCCTTGGCCGACAGGCCGTGGGCATCGTGCGTGGTCAGGGTGACCTGCACGCGGTTGTAGACGTTGAACCACTCGGGATGGTGGTTCATGCGCTCCGCATGCAGGGCCACCTGGGCCATGAAGCCGAAGGCGGCCACGAAGTCGGCGAAGACGAATTCGCGCACGATCAGGCCACCGCGCTCCGGCGCATGGCGCCACTGCGGCAGCGCGGCGAGGTGCGCCGCGAGCGCGTCGCCGTCGAGGCGGACGGGCGCTGCGCTCACGCGGCTTCCTTCTCGGTGGTCTTGTCGTCCACCTTCAGCACGCCGCGGTTGATCTGGTCGCGCTCCAGCGATTCGAACAGGGCCTTGAAGTTGCCCTCGCCGAAGCCTTCGCGGTAGTCGCCCTTGCGCTCGATGAATTCGAAGAACACCGGGCCCAGCGTGGGCTCCGAGAAGATCTGCAGCAGCAGGCGCGGCTGGCCGTTTTCGGTCGTGCCGTCCAGCAGGATGCCGCGGGCCTGCAGCTCGCCCACCGGCTGGCCGTGGCCGGGCAGGCGCTTGTCCAGGTTCTGGTAGTAGATGTCGTTGGGCGCCGTGAGCAGCGGCACGCCAGCCATCTGCAGCCGGTCGATGGATTCGAGCAGGTTGTCCGTCAGCAGGGCGATGTGCTGGATGCCCTCGCCGTTGAACTGCATCAGGAATTCCTCGATCTGGCCGCCGCCCTGGCGAGACTCTTCGTTCAGCGGAATGCGCACCAGGCCGTCCGGTGCGGTCATGGCCTTGGAGGTCAGGCCGGTGTACTCGCCGCTGATGTCGAAGTAGCGGATCTCGCGGAAGTTGAAGAGCTTGCTGTAGAAGTCGGCCCAGTAGCTCATGCGGCCGCGGTAGACGTTGTGCGTCAGGTGGTCCACCACCTGGAAGCCATGGCCCTTGGGATGGCGCTCGACGCCGGGCAGGAATTCGAAGTCGATGTCGTAGATGGACTTGCCGTCCTCGAAGCGGTCGATCAGGTACAGCGGCGCGCCGCCGATGCCCTTGATGGCCGGCAGGCGCAGTTCCATCGGGCCGGTGGCGATCTCGATGGGCTGGGCGCCCAGCTCCAGGGCGCGCTTGTAGGCCTGGTGCGAGTCCTTCACGCGGAAGGCGAGGCCGCAGGCCGAGGGGCCGTGCTCGGCAGCGAAGTACCCGGCCTCGCTGCGCGGCTCGCGGTTGACGATGAAGTTGATGCCGCCCTGGCGATACAGCAGCACGTCCTTGGAGCGGTGCTTCGCCACCAGCGTGAAGCCCATCTTCTCGAACAGCGGCTCCAGCACGTTGGCCGTCGGCGAGGCGAATTCGACGAATTCGAAGCCGCACAGGCCCATGGGGTTGTCGAAGAGGTCGGACATCGTTGGCTCCAGATTCGTGGGTGGACGGAAAGGCTCTACTGTAGGCAGAGCGTCGCGCACTTATCCTGCAATTTCCGGATCGATTCCGACTGGGATCAATGATTTTCTGCGAGTTTTGAGGCGGGAGAGCTTCTCTGGAGCGTGATCGGCCGATGATGTGCAGGGAAAGCGCTCAGCCGGGTCGGCACTCGCGCTCAGCCCGGGCCCGGCGTGCCATCGTCTGAACGGCGCGAGGGACGCAGGCCGGGCGCGTCCTGGCCGGCATCCAGCAGCGCCTCGTAGTTGCGACGGAGGATGAGGCCAGCGTAGTAGACATGCTCGCGCATCAGCTGCTCGGCGCGGGCAGCATCGCCGCTCACCACCGCTTCCACGATGCGGTGATGGTCGCCATGCGAGCGCAGGATGATCGGATGGTCGTCCCACAGGATGATCCGGTCCGACGCAAACGGGATGTTCTGCGCCTGCTCCGCGAAGCGGCAGACCCAGTCGTTGCCCGAGGCCTCCAGCAGCGTGTCGTGGATCTCGACATTCATCCGCTGGTACGGCTCGTGGTCCGACGGCTCCAGCCTGCCCTTGGCCAGGATGGCGTCGCCGATGGCGAGGTTCTCGCGCAGGCGCTGGACCTGCGCCTTGTCCAGTCCGCGCTGGGCGGCATTGCGGCAGGCCAGGCCTTCCAGCACCGAGCGCACCTCGTACGCCGCGGCGATCGCATTCAGGTCGAAGCCGCGCACCACATAGCCGCGCTTGGGCTGGTGGTCGATCAGGCCTTCGCTGGCGAGCGTGGCCAGCGCCGCGCGCACGGGCGTGCGCGAGACCTGCAGCTGCTGCGCGAGGGGCAACTCCTCCAGCCGCGTCAGGGGCTTGAACTGGCCATGGAGGATCCAGTCGCGGAGCGTGTCCGTGACGTTCTGCGCCAGCGTCTTCATCGGAATACCCTCTGTTTCTAGTCGGCATTGAGTATACATGTGAGCCCTAAAACGTCGATTTAACGGGTTAACCCGGGCGTTATATTCGTGTCAGGTATACATAATCCGCCGCCTGTGATGATCCGACGGAGACAACGTTGAACGATTTCCCGGCCACTGCGCCGCATTGGCTCGGCCTGAACGACCGCGTCTGCGTGGTCACCGGCGCCGCGGGTGGCATCGGCACCGAGGTGGCGCGACAGCTGCTGGGCGCCGGCGCGCGCGTGGCATTGCTCGACCTCGACGGTGCCCAGGCGGCGCGCGCGCTGGACACGCTGGGTGCCCCGCCCGAGCGCGCCATCGCGCTGGGCTGCGACGTGAGCAGCGAAGCCAGCGTGCAGGCAGCCGCCGAGGCTGTGCGCCGCCAGCTGGGCCCGGCCCAGGTGCTGGTCAACAACGCCGGTGCGCTGTACGCGGGCGCGTTGCTCGAACTGCCCATCGAACGGTGGAACCAGCTGCTGGCGGTCAACCTGGGCGGCTATCTGCTGTGCGCCCAGCAGTTCGGCCGCCAGATGCGCGAGCAGGGTGGCGGGTCGATGGTGCATGTGGGCTCCGTCTCCGGCAGCGTGCCGCAACCCTTCAGCGGCGCCTACAGCGTCAGCAAGGCTGGCGTGGCCATGCTGTCGCGGCTGTTGGCGGTGGAGCTGGCGGAAAGCCGCATCCGCAGCAACCTCGTCAGCCCCGCCATGATCCGTACCCCCATGAGCGAGGGCATCTATGCCCAGGACGCCGTGCGCACGCTGCGCGAGCGCATCGTGCCGGCCGGTCGCATCGGCACGCCGGCCGACATCGCGCAGGCGGTGCTGTTCCTGGCGAGCGACCAGGCCGCCTATGTCAATGGCCAGGAGATCCTGGTCGACGGCGGCCTCACCCAGACCTGGCTGGGGCTGATCCCCCGGCCCGGTTTCCAGAAAGAGGACGCCGCAGCCCCCGCCGCCGTGCAGGCCTGACGCCGCGTTCCGCACCCCATCCATCCTCAAGGAGACACGCATGACCCCCCTGTTCAAGAGACTGCTTGCCGCCGCGCTCACGGCCGCGGCCTTCGGCGCCCAGGCGCAGGCCGAACCCGGCCTGACCGACAAGACCATCCGCATCGGCATGTTCGGCCCGCTCTCGGGCAACTCGATGGCCTACGGCTTCGACGTGATCAACGCCGCCAAGATGTACTACGACAAGGTCAACAAGGAAGGCGGCATCCACGGCCGGCAGATCGAGCTGGTGGTCGAGGACGACCGCTGCAATGCCAACGACCTGCTGGCCGCGGTCAAGAAGCTGACCGAACAGGACAAGGTCTTCCTGCTCAATGGCGGCTCATGCTCGGGTCCGGTGGTCGGCGCGCGCGAGTACGTGGAGCGCTCGCAGATCCCGATGGTGATGCTCAACGCCTCGGGCGATGGTGCGCTGTATCCGCCCTCCAAGTACATCTACGGCGCCTTCTCGATCTCCCAGCGTGCGGTGGGCGGTTCCATGGTGCAGTTCGCGGCCGAGCACCTCAAGGCCAAGAAGATCGGCTACCTCAACCACGACGATGCCTACGGCGGCTGGAATCTGGAGGCCGCCGAATTCCAGGCCAAGAAGGTGGGCGCCACGCTGCAGGTGCAGTCCATCAATCCCAACATCACCGACGTGACGGCGCCGATGCTCAAGATCCGCGCTGCCAACCCTGACGTGCTGCTGGTCACCACCTATGCCCGCCCCGTGAGCCTGCTGGTCAAGAAGGCGCAGGAGCTGGGCTGGAACAAGCCCATCGTGATCGCCGTCAACGGCACGGCCGACCTCAAGCAGCTGGTCGAGAACGTGGGCAGCAAGGAGGCCTTCAAGAACGTCTACCTGCAGGAGGTGATGCTGGATGTGGCCGGGGGCGACAAGCTGAAGTGGGTGTACGACATGTACAAGCAGTACTACCCCGAGCTGGCCGCCAAGCCCGGCTATCCGCAAACCTACATGCCCTACGGCATCCCGTCGGCGATGGCGGTGGTCAATGCGCTGAAGGCCGCCGGCCCCCAGCCCACGCGCGAGAAGTTCCTGGACGCCATGTCGAAGACCAACTTCGACTCCAAGGTGATGGCCGGCCCCATCGTCTTCACGCCGGCCGACCATGCGGCGCAGAAGTCCGCCATCTACCTGAAGTTCGACGGCGAGAACAAGACGGTGGTGCCCGGCAGCTATGCCAGCGCCTGGACTTACCAGCCCAAGTGAGTGCACCGCATCGCCACCCACGGCCGCCCCGCGGGGCGGTCCCCTTGCCACCGACGAACAGGGTCCGTGCATGAGCCTCGATGAAGTCTGGCTGTTCCTCCAGCAGGGTCTGCTGTCGGGCCTGGTGACGGGCAGCGTGTACGCGCTGCTCGCGCTGGCCATCGTTGCCATCTTCAAGACCACCGACGTGCCCAACTTCGCGCAGGGCGAGATGCTGATGATGGCGGGCTATGTCGCGCTCAGCCTGCTGCTGCTGGTCAAGCTGCCCTATGCCGCGGTGATCCCGATCACGCTCGTCGCCATGGCGGTCGGCGGGGCGCTGTTCCAGCGCGTGGTGATGGAGCGCGTCACCCGCTCGCGCGGCGTGGGCGTGCAACTGGTCATCGCGACGCTGGGGCTGGCCTACCTGCTCAAGGGCCTGGTGCGGCAGACCGGCCTGGGGGACACGCCCCGGTCGCTGCCGGCCCTGGTCTCCAACGACACGGTGATGATCGGCGACGCCGCGCTCACGCACCTGGACATCGCCATCTTCGGCGTGGCCGTGGTGGTGATGCTGCTGATCTACTTCATGTTCACGCACACCCGCATCGGCAAGGCCATGCGCGCGGTGGGCATGAATCCCAAGGCGGCGCAGATCGTGGGCATCCGGCTGTCCAGCATCCGCATGATGGTGTGGGCGCTCGCGGGCCTGATCGCCGGCATTGCCGCGCTGCTGATCACGCCGAAGGTGCTGGTCACGCCCGACATCGCGCACATCGCCATCCTGGCCTATGCGGCGGCCATCGTGGGCGGCTTCACCAGCCTGCCGGGTGCCGTACTGGGCGGACTGCTGATCGGCGTGGTCGAGAACATGGTGGGGCTGTTCATCTCGACGAACGCCATCGTGGTCGCGCCCTTCCTGGCGATCCTCGTGACGCTGATCGTGCGGCCCCAGGGCCTGCTCGGCGGCAAGGTGCAGGTGAAGAAAGTATGACGACCCCCACCCGACGTTTGCCCCTCGACGCCTGGGCGCTGGCCGTGCTGGCCGTCGTGCTCTGTGCGATTCCCTTCTTTGCCAGCGGCTACGTGCTGTACGTGGTGAACCTGCTGATGGTCTTCGTGATCCTGGCGCTGGGCATGCACGTGGTGATCGGCGAGGCCGGACAGTTCGCCCTCTCGCACACGGCCTTCTACGGCATCGGCATCTATGTCGCCGGGCTCATCAACACGCACTGGCATCCGCCCTTCGTGCTGTCGATCCTGGCGGGCGGCCTGGTCTCGGCGGCCCTGGGCTATGTGATCGGTCTGTTGGCGCTGCGCATGCGCGACATCTACCTCGCGCTGGCCACCTTCGCCTTCGGCGAGGCCATGCAGTGGGTGTTCCTCAACTGGGAGTCGGTGACGGGCGGCTCCAACGGCATGCGCATGCAGCCGGCACAGATGCTGGGCCTCACGCTCACCAACGACCTGCAGGCCTACCCCTTCGTGGTGGGCATCGCGGCCTTGATGCTGGGCGTGACGGTGTGGCTGTCGCGCTCGCAGTTCGGCTCGGCCCTGCGCGCGGTGCGTGAGAGTGACGTGGCTGCGATGGCCATGGGCATCGATGCGCGGGCGATGAAGCAGTCGGCCTTTGCGGTGTCGGCCGCCTTCGCCGGCATCGCGGGCGGCACCTACACGCTGTTCATTTCCTTCATCCACCCGGAAAGCCTGGGCTTCCAGACCACGATCCTCATCCTCACGATGGTGGTGGTCGGCGGCATCGGCTCGGTGCGCGGCGCGGTGGCCGGCGCACTGGCCTTTGGCATCATCTCGGAGATGCTGCGCCAGGCGCTGTCGATCCAGGAGATCCTGTACGGCGCCATCCTGCTGGGCTTCATGATGTTCAAGCCGCGCGGGCTCTTCGCCGATGCGAAGAAGCGCATTGCCCGTCCGCATGGGCAGGCGGCCGCCGGCGCTGCCGCACTGAAAGGCCGTGCCGCATGAACGCCCTCGTCATTGACGCCGAGCTGCAGGCCCAAGCCCCCACTCGGTCCGCTGGCGCGCAGCGGGCGGCGGCGACGCCCTTCCTCGACGTGCGCGGCATCACCGTGCGCTTCGGTGGACTGACGGCGGTGAACAACCTGTCGTTCCAGGTGGCGCAGGGCACGGTGCATGCGCTGATCGGTCCCAACGGCGCCGGCAAGTCGACCACCTTCAACTGCATCTCGCGCTACTACCAGCCCACCGAGGGTGCCATCGTGCTCGATGGCGTGGACGTGAGCCGGGCGCGGCCGCACCAGATGGCCGGCATGGGCGTGGCCCGCACCTTCCAGAACCTGGAGCTGTTCGGCGAGCTGAGCGTGTACGAGAACGTGCTGCTGGGCTGCCATTCGCACAGTGCCCGCGGTCCGCGTGCGCTGCTGCGCCGCCCCACGGGCGAGACGCGCGACCTGGTCGACAGCCTGATCGAGCGCGTGGGCCTGACGCACGACCGCGATACCGTGGCGCGCGAACTCGACTTCGGTCACCAGAAGCTGCTGGAGCTGGCCCGCGCGCTGGCGCTCAAGCCGCGCCTGCTGCTGCTGGACGAGCCGGCCGCCGGCCTGCGCAACCGCGACATCGAAAGCCTGGACCATCTGCTGTCCGACCTGGCGCGCCGTGATGGCATCACGGTGCTGCTGGTGGAGCATGTGATGCAGCTGGTGATGTCGATCTCCGATCGCATCACCGTCATGTCCTTCGGCGAGAAGATCGCCGAAGGCACGCCGGCCGAGATCGGCCGCAACGAGCGCGTGATCGAGGCGTATCTCGGCAAGGGGGCGGCGAATGAGTGAATGGATGCTCGAACTCAAGGGCGTCAGCGCCTCCTATGGCGCCATCCAGGCGCTGCAGGGCGTGTCGCTGCGCGTGCGGCAGGGCGCCATCGTGGCGCTGCTGGGCAGCAACGGCGCGGGCAAGAGCACCACGCTCAACGCCATCTCGCACCTCATCGAGCCGTCGGCGGGCGAGATCATGTTCGACGGCGAGCCCATCCGCCGGCTGCGTTCGGACGAGATCGTGCGCCGCGGCCTGGTGCAGGTGCCCGAGGGCCGCGAGGTGTTCAAGGACATGAGCGTGCGCGAGAACCTGGAGCTGGGCGCCTACCTGCGCCGGGCGCGTGCCGAGATCGCGCAGGACCTGGACCGCGTGTTCCAGACCTTTCCGCGGCTCAAGGAGCGCAGCGAGCAGAAGGCCTCGACGCTGTCGGGTGGCGAGCAGCAGATGCTGGCCATCGGCCGGGCCCTCATGGCGCGGCCGCGCATGATCCTGCTGGACGAGCCGTCGATGGGCCTGTCGCCGCTGCTGGTGGAGCAGATATTCGAGACCATCCAGCGGCTCAATCGCGAGCAGGGTCTGACCATCCTGCTGGTCGAGCAGGACGTGCGGCTGGCGCTGCGGTTGGCCAGCCACGCCTACATCCTGGAGAACGGCGAGCTGAGCCTGGAAGGTCCCTCGGACCGCCTGCTGACCGACCCCGCCGTGCGCCGTGCCTACCTGGGCGTCTGAGCGCCCGAGCGTCCTTCCTCCAACAACGACAACGACATGGACCTTCTCGACGACAAGCTCGCCCTCATCACGGGCGGCGGGGGCGGCCTGGGCCGCGCCATGGCCCTGGGCTTTGCGCGCCACGGCGCCCGCGTGGTGGTGGCCGACCTCGACCTGCCGCGCGCCGAGGCCGTGGCGGCGGAGATCCGCGCCGCCGGCGGTACGGCCTGGGCCGAGGCCATCGACGTGACCGACCGGGCCGCCGCCGCCGCGTTGGCGCAGAGCCTGGAGGCCCGCATCGGCGCCATCGACGTGCTGGTCAACAACGCCGGCATCTCCGGCCGGGCGCGCATCGACGATCCCCAGGCCGCCGACGTGTGGGACCGGCTCATCGACGTCAACCTGCAGGGCCTGTTCAACGTCACGCATGCCTTCGTGCCGGCGCTTAAGAAGACCCGCGGCTGCATCGTCAACCTGTCGTCCATCGTGGCTTTCGTGAGCGGCATCTCCTCTGCGGGCTACATCGCGTCCAAGGGCGCGGTGCGCTCGTTCACCCAGGCGCTGGCGCGCGACCTGGCGCCGCACGGCGTACGCGCCAATGCCGTGGCGCCAGGCCTGATGCTGACCGACATGGTGCGGCCCCAGCTGGAGGTGCCGGGCGGCACCGACTGGTACATGGACCGCGTCCCCATGAAGCGCGGCGGCGAGCCGGAGGAGATCGTGGGTCCGGTGGTCTTCCTGGCCTCCTCCATGGCCAGCTATGTCAATGGCGCCGTGCTGCCGGTGGACGGCGGCTTTCTTTCGGCATGAGCAGGAGTGCATCGATGAGCGACGACCGACTTCCCCTGGCCCTGGTCACCGGCGGTGCCAGCGGGATGGGCCTGGCCACCGTGGAGCGGCTGGCCCGGGACTGCTTCCGGGTGGTGATGGTGGACCGCGCGGCCGAGCTGGTGGCGCAGGAGGCGGGCCGTCTGGCCGCCGAGGGACTGGCCGTGGAGGGCCGGGTGCTGGACCTGACCGACGAGCCGGCCGTGCGTGCGCTGGTGCAGTCGCTGGGGCCGATCACGGCGCTGGTCAACAACGCGGGCGTGTTCGACGAGCGCAAGTTTGCCGAGGTGAGCAGTGCCGACTTCCGTCGTGCCTACGAGGTGAACCTGATCGCGGCTGCCACGCTCACGCAGGAGGTGGCACGCACCATGCCCGAGGGGGGCCGCATCGTGAACATCGCGTCGCGCGCCTACCTGGGCGCGCGCAACCATCCGCACTACGTCGCGTCCAAGGCCGCCATCGTGGGCTACACCCGGGCCAGCGCCATGGAGCTGGCGCCGCGCGGCATCCTGGTCAATGCCATCGCGCCGGGGCTGATCGACACGCCCATCCTGCGGGCACTCACGCCCGAGCGGCTGGCCGCTCAACTGGCGCTGCAGCCTACCGGCAAGGCCGGCCGGCCGGAGGACATCGCCCAGGCCGTGTCCTTCCTCGTCTCGCCGCAGACCGGCTTCATCACCGGCCAGGTGCTGTTCGTCGACGGTGGCAAGTCGCTCGGAGGGTCCGGCGCATGAGCGGCGTCACTGCACCGACGTGGGACGAAGAGGTCGACGTGCTGGTCATCGGCAGCGGCGCCGCGGGCATGAGTGCGGCGCTCGGCGCCAGCGTGGGCGGCTGCCGCGTGCTGCTGGTCGAGAAGACCGACCGGATCGGCGGCTCCACCGCGGTGTCGGGCGGGGCCGTGTGGGCGCCGCTCAACAGCCAGAGCGCGGGCGCCGGCCATCCTGACGACTTCGACAAGGTGTGGACGTACATGCGCCACACGGTGGGCGACGCCGCGCCGCAAGACATGCAGCAGGCCTTCCTGCGTGCGGCCGGCCCGGTGATGGACGCGCTGGCGCAGCACACGCAGGTCCGGCTGGTGGCGCGCACCCATTCGCCCGACTACTACCCTGACCGGCCCGGCGCGGCGATGGGCGGACGCTCCCTCGATCCGCTGATGTTCGACGGCCGCACCCTCGGCGCCCACTTCAAGGAGCTGCGCGATCCGCTGCCCGAGTTCATGGTGCTGGGCGGCATGATGGTGACGATGACCGACGTGAAGCACCTGCTGGCCGTCACCCGCTCGTTCACGGCCTGGAAGGAGGGCGTCAAGCTCGTCCTGCGCTACGTCGGCGACCGGCTGCGCGGCTACCACCGCGGCACGCGGCTGGTGCTGGGCAATGCGCTGGCCGGCCGGCTCTTCCGCTCGCTGCTCGACCGCGGCATTCCCTACTGGCTGCGCGCGCCGTTGGTCTCGTTGCATGTGGAGGAAGGCCGCGTGGTGGGGGCCTGCATCGAGCGCGACGGGCGGCCCACCTGGGTGCGGGCGCACCGCGGCGTCGTGGTGGCCACGGGCGGCTTCCCCTGGAATGCGGCGCTGCGCGAGCGGCTGTATCCCTCGCCGACCGGGCCCTGGTCCATGGCACCGGCGGGCAATGCCGGCGATGGCATCACGCTGGCCCAGGCGGCCGGTGCCGCCATGGGGACGGGGCACTTCAGCCCCGCCTTCTGGGCGCCGGTGTCGATCCTCACCCGGCCCGACGGCACGCAGGTGCGCTATCCCCACCTGGTGTGGGACCGGGCCAAGCCCGGGCTCATGGCGGTGAATGCCGCGGGCCGGCGCTTCGTCAACGAATCGACCTCGTATCACGAGTTCGTGCTGGCCATGTATCGCTCGCACGCAGACGTGCCGAGCCTGCCCGCCTACCTGGTCTGCGACAGTGACTTCATGGAGCGCTGGGGCCTGGGCCTGGCGTTGCCGGGCGGGCGACCGCGTGACCACCTCGTCCGCGCGGGCTACCTGGCCAAGGCCGACACGCTGGAGGCACTGGCCGCGCAGATCAAGGTCGACCCCGCCGCGTTGCGCTCCTCGGCCGAGGCCTTCGACCAGGCCGGTGTGAATGGCGTGGATCCGGAATTCGGCAAGGGCAGCACCGCCTACAACCGCTACCTGGGCGACGCGGAGCACCAGCCCAATCCTTGCCTGGGCCGGCTGCGCCAGGCGCCGTTCTACGCCGTGGCCGTGGTCGCCGGCGACATCGGCACAGCCTGCGGCATCCGCTGCGATGCCAACGCACAGGCCCTGTCGGCCGACGGCACGCCGGTGCCGGGCCTGCACGTGGTCGGCAACGACATGCACTCGGTGATGGGTGGGCAGTATCCTGCGCCCGGCATCACCCTCGGCCCGGCGCTGACCTTCGGCTGGCTGGCCGGCCAGCACCTGGCCCTTACCCCATCCGCGGAGTCCCATCCATGAAGATCCTGTTCTCGCCCTTCTCCCCCTATGTGCGCAAGTGCCTGGTCACCGCGCACGAGCTCGGCCTGGATGGGCAGATCCAGTTGCTGCCTTCCAACGCGCATCCGGTCCAGCGCGACCAGGCCATCATCGGCCACAACCCGCTGGGCAAGGTGCCCACCTTTTTTGCGGACGACGGTCAGGTGCTCTACGACAGCCGGGTGATCTGCGAATACCTGGATGTGCAGGCAGGTGGTCGCCTGATCCCTGCCTCGGGCGCGGCGCGCTGGACCACGCTGACCTTGCAGTCATTGGGTGACGGCATGCTGGATGCGGCACTGCTCGCGCGCTATGAAGACGTGGCGCGGCCCGAATCGATCCGCTGGCCGGAATGGCGAGCCGCACAGCTCGACAAAATCGAGACCTCACTGGCCCACCTTGATGCCCATCCGGACCTGCTCGCCGGCCGCGTGGACCTGGGTGCACTCACCATCGGCTGTGCGCTGTGGTACCTGGACCTGCGCTTTCCGGACCTCGGCTGGCGCGCGCGCCA
>NZ_LDSL01000067.1 GCF_001476815.1 Pseudacidovorax intermedius
ACATGAAGATGGACGGTCGCCTCGCTCGCAACCCGCTCAAGGGTGCGCTGGGCGATGCGCTGCACGCGGTGATGTGCGGCGCCGGCCATAACCTGCGCCTGATCCTGGCCGCGCTGCGGCTTTATTGCGCCCGCATCGGGTTGTCCGTGCAGGCGGTTGTGGCCGCGCTGATTGCCCATTCGCTCAACAACCGCACTGCCTACGGCTGAGAACGGAATTGTTCAGGGTGGACTCGGTAGGGTTGCGAGCTGCTGGGCCGCCTTCTGCTGCATGAAACACCATTGTTCGCGGCGCCACAAATTCCAGCGCGAGGCTTCAGGCGGTAGGGCCGGGAACGACCCGGGGGAATAGTTCATTTTTGGACTCCGTTGGAAGTTTCGGAGCCCAGATGATGCACGCCACGCCTATCACGGATCCATCCGATCAAGG
The DNA here is from genome assembly GCF_001476815.1 of Pseudacidovorax intermedius. Classification (GTDB taxonomy): domain Bacteria; phylum Pseudomonadota; class Gammaproteobacteria; order Burkholderiales; family Burkholderiaceae_C; genus Xenophilus; species Xenophilus intermedius_A. The sequence goes on from NZ_LDSL01000067.1 coordinate 430, forward strand.
GCTTTAAACTAAGACAAAGTGCAATAATTTGAAACTATTTGTTTTTCTTCTCTGGCCATGGCTGACTTGGATCCCACCCGTCTTTGATCACATTGAACCAATAGTTAATGGTGTCTTTGCCAGGTCTATCGTTTTTACATAAGTTTCCGCTTTGTACTTCCCTAACTATGTCCGCCGCCGTTGCGGCCGGATGAGCCTGAATAAACTCGTACATTGCGGTTCTTCGAGGTAGATCGTGCTTAGCGGATGCCGCCGCGCGGCCCCGTTTGCCATATTCTCGTTGCTGTTCACGTATCGCATCGGCGAACGCTATTGGCGCAACATCTACCAGTTCTGCTGCACCGGCGTATTTGCTTGCCTCGAATGCTGCATTAAAGGCTTGAAAAAAATACCCTTTTTCGATGAATATGTGGGCCGCGGTCAGATGTATGGCGGCAATTAGCACGCCTCCGAATATGGGATCGCCACGCAACATCGGGGCTTCGGCCTCTAGCAAGTCATCGAGATAGCGAAGATGGTGGGTAATCATACCCATTCGATAACGCTGATAAATTTCCGGATCTCGATTGAGCCGCTCGTAAAGCTCGGGAAGAAGCTTACCTTCAAAGTAGCTCGCGCCGCGCGACTCCTCGAACTCAGAATACATTTTTGCGAGACGAGGCCAAAAAAGGCTCAGCCGCATATGTATAGCTGACGTGAGGGCGCGAATAGGGTGTCCGGGATCTAATTGTTCAAATCGAAGGGAATCAGTCAATTGACGCTTTCTCAAATTCTTCCAAGATGATCAGCCCACCACTGCATCATTTCAGCGCGTTGCTTCAGATAGCTTGAACGGTTATATGCCGCGCGAACCTGGTTCCTTTCGACGTGAGCAAGTTGACGCTCGATTACGTCTGGGGGCCAGTCATGCTCGTTGGCCATGGTTGAAAACAGCGCACGGAAGCCGTGGGCTGTGGCAGAGTTCTTGTAGCCCATCCGCGCCAAAGCACTGTTGAATGTGTTCTCGCTCAGCGGCTTGCTAGGGTAGAACGGACTGGGAAAGACCAGTTCTCGGTTCCCGCTCAGCGGCAACATTGCCTCGATCACCTCAACGGCCTGCGTGGACAAAGGCACCACGTGCTCGCTGCGCATCTTCATGCGCTCAGCAGGGATACGCCACTGGCGCACCTCCAGATCGAACTCGCTCCACCGCGCACCGCGGACTTCCCCCGGACGTGTCGCCGTCAGCAGCAGAAGCCGTAGCGCGTTGACCGTGTGGGTATCGCCCGAGTAGTCGTTCAGCTGGCGCACAAAGTTGGGGAGCTCCGCTGCCGAAAGGGCGGGCCGGTGCTGCACACGGCGCGGGCGCAGGATGTCTGACGGCACCAGGTCAACCATCGGATTGCTCTCCACCCGCATGTGAGTGACACCGTAGCGATAGACGGACTTGATGCGCTGTAGCACGCGCATGGCGACCTCCGAGGCACCACGCTTCTCGATGCCCTTGACCAAGTCCATGACCACGCGAGGCGTCACCGACGAGGCAGGAAGTGAGCCGATCACCGGGTAAACATCCGCTTCGAGAGATGCACGGGTGCGCTGAAGCGTTACTGCTTCCCAGCGCCCGGCTTGGTGAGCCAGCCACTCTTTGGCGAGCGCCTCAAACGTGTTGATGGCATCGCTGTCCACGGCGTGCTTGATCAGCTTCTTCTGGACCATCGGGTTGACACCCGACGCCAAGGTCGCACGCTCTCGCTGCAGGCGTTCACGCGCCTGCACAAGACTGACCTCCGGGTACACCCCGAAAGCCATGGTGAAGCGCTTGCCGGCGAAACGATAGTCCCAACGCCAGTACTTGCCGGTCTTGTTGACGAGAAGGTACATGCCACCCCCGTCAGCGACCTTGCGTGGCTTGTCAGAGGGCTTGGCGTTGCGGCAAGCAAGGTCCGTCAGTGGCATGACGGTATCTTCGCACACCTGCTATCAAGATACCGACAGAACTACCGTCTAAAGCGTTGGCTGGTGTGAGATACCGTTGTCGAGCTTTGCGCATCCAAAGAGCCACTCCCAGGGAGAACTGGGGGTTGCTTGGCAACCGTTGGGCTCCCTCAGATCCCGATTTGGTGCCCCCAGCAGGAATCGAACCTGCATCTGCCCCTTAGGAGGGGGCCGTTCTATCCATTGAACTATGGAGACCCGGGCACTGGCCGCGCGGGCCGGGACGGGCCGGCGGCAGGTCCGCGACTTTAACCCAAGCGGGAGGCCTCGCCGCGCAGCGCCAGCACGTCGGCATGCAGGCTCTGGGCCCAGCCGCGGCGGTCGCGGCCCTCCGCGCTCTGCGGCTCGCCGAACTGCACCACGGCCACCAGCGGCGGCGCACACAGGGTGCGCCACAGCGAACTGACCAGTGTGTCGTCATCGACGTAGATCGGCGCGAAGCTCACCTCGCCCGTGGCGGCATCGAGGAAGCGCAGCGCCACCGGCTGCACCGGCGCATCGGCCGAGATGGCCGACTGCAGCAGGTTGGCATGGAAGGGCAGCAGGCCGCGGCCGTCGCTGGTGGTGCCTTCGGGAAACACGGCGATGCGGTCGCCCGCGCGCAGCGCCTCGGCCATGTGGTGCGCCACGCGCAGCGCGTCGCGGCGCTTTTCGCGTTCGATGTAGAGCGTGCCGGCGCCGGTGGCCAGCGTGCCGATCAGTGGCCAGTGCCGCACGGCAGACTTGGAGACGAAGCGCACGTGGCGGGCCGCATGCAGCGTCATGATGTCCAGCCACGACACATGGTTGGCCACCACCAGCACCGGCCCCGCCTGCGGCACCGGCCCGCGCACCACCAGGCGGATGCCCAGCAGCTGCAGCGCGCGCTGGGCCCAGCGCTCGACCAGCAGCGCGCGCGTCGGCGCATCGAGCACGGCAAAGCGGCGGCGGATGGTCCACCAGCCGCGCGCGGCATGGCCCAGCAGGCGGATCAGCCGGAGCAGCGCGACGAGGAAGCGAGGCATGAAGGTCAGCGCAGGCGAAGCGGAAGGCGGGGCGCAGGCATGGCTCAGCCGGCCTCGTGCACCAGCTGCCCGCCGACGAAGGTGGCGCGCACCGCGCCCACCACCGCATGGCCGGCGAAGGGCGTGTGCTTGCCCTGGCTGCGCAGGGCCTCGGGCAGCACCTGCCATTCGCGGCGCGGGTCGGCCACCACCACGTCGGCGGGGCCGCCCACAGCCAGGCGGCCGAGCTGCGCGCCCGTCTCGCCCAGCAGGCGCGCGGGCGCCTGGGTGATGGCCTGCACGGCCCGCGACAGGCCGGCGCCGCTGCGCTCGGCCCAGCGCAGGGCCAGGGGCAACAGCAGCTCCAGGCCGGTGGCACCGGGCTCGCTCTCGGCGAAGGGCAGGGTCTTGGCGTCGGCCTCGACCGGCGTGTGGTCGGAGACCAGCGCGTCGATGGTGCCGTCGGCCAGCGCGGCCGACAGCGCATCGCGGTCGCGCTGCTGGCGCAGCGGCGGCGTGAGGCGCGCACGGCTGTCGAAGAAGCCGATGTCGGTGTCGGCCAGGTGCAGGGAGTTGATGCTGACGTCGCAGCTCACCGGCAGGCCCGCGGCCTTGGCCTCGCGCACCAGCTGCACGCCGGCCGCGCTCGACAGGCGGCACAGGTGCACGCGGGCGCCGGTGGTCTTCATCATCTCGAAGATGGTGAACAGGGCGATGGTCTCGGCGGCCACGGGCACGCCCGACAGGCCCATGCGCGTGGCCAGCGCGCCGCTGGCGGCCACGCCCTTGCCCAGGTCGCGGTCCTGCGGGCGAAGCCACACGGTGTAGCCGAAGGTGCTGGCGTACTGCAGCGCGCGCTGCAGCACCACGTTGCCCGACAGCGGCACCTCGGCCTGGCCGAAGCCGATGCAGCCGGCCTCGGTCAGCTCGGCCATCTCGGTCAGCACCTCGCTCTTGAGGCCGCGCGTGAGCGCACCCTGCGGAAAGAGGCGGGCCTTCTGCAGCTTCTCGGCGCGGAACTTGAGCATCTCCACCAGACCGGGCTCGTCGAGCACCGGGTCGGTGTCCGGCGGGCAGACCAGGCTGGTCACGCCACCGGCGACGGCCGCGGCCATTTCGCTTTCGAGCATGCCCTCGTGCTCGTAGCCGGGCTCGCGCAGCCGCGCGGCCAGGTCGACCAGGCCGGGCAGCACCAGGCAGCCGCTCGCATCGATGGTGCGCTCCGCCTTGAAGCCAGCGGGCACCTCGCCGATGCCGGCGATGCGGCCGTCGGCGATGGCCACCGCGGCCACGCCATCGAAGCCCGAGGCCGGATCGATCACCCGGCCGTGTTGAATCAACGTATTCATGCCTCATTCCCCGCGACGATGCTCATGACGGCCATGCGGACCGCGATGCCGAAGGTCACCTGCGGCAGGATCACGCTCTGCTTGCCGTCCACCACCTCCGAGGCGATCTCCACGCCGCGGTTGATGGGGCCGGGGTGCATCACGATGGCGTCGGGCTTGGCCAGCTGCAGCTTCTCGGGCGTGAGGCCGTAGGTCTTGAAGTACTCCTGGCTGGACGGCAGCAGCGCGCCGCTCATGCGCTCGTTCTGCAGGCGCAGCATGATGACCACGTCGCAGTCCTTGATGCCTTCCTCCAGCTTGTGGAAGACCTTCACGCCCATGGGCGCCAGGTCGCTCGGCACCAGGGTGCGGGGGCCCACCACGCGCACTTCGGCGGCGCCCAGCGTGGTGAGCGCATGGATGTCGGAGCGGGCCACGCGCGAATGCAGCACGTCGCCCACGATGGCCACCGTCAGGTTGGAGAAGTCCTTCTTGTAGTGGCGGATGGTGTACATGTCGAGCAGCCCCTGCGTGGGGTGCGCATGCCGGCCGTCGCCGGCATTGATGACGTGCACGTGCGGCGCCACGTGCTGGGCGATCAGGTAGGGCGCGCCAGATTCGCTGTGCCGCACCACGAACAGGTCGGCCGCCATCGCGCTCAGGTTGGCGATGGTGTCCAGCAGCGTCTCGCCCTTGCTGGCCGACGAGCGCGCGATGTCCAGGTTGATGACGTCGGCCGACAGCCGCTTGGCCGCGATCTCGAAGGTGGTGCGGGTGCGCGTGCTGTTCTCGAAGAACAGGTTGAACACGCTCTTGCCGCGCAGGAGCGGCACCTTCTTGACCTCGCGGTCGCTGACGCTGACGAAGTTGGCGGCCGTGTCCAGGATCTGCGTGACGATGGCCTTGGGCAGGCCCTCGATGGACAGCAGGTGGATCAGCTCGCCGTTCTTGTTGAGCTGGGGGTTGCGTTTGTAGAGCATCCGATCAGGCCTCCCGCCGGGCCGCCCCAAGGGAGGCCTGCGCCCCCTCGCGGGGCAGCGAATACACGAAGTGATGAGCGTGGGGGTTCAACGCACTTCCTCGACATGAAAGCGGAGGCTGCCGTCGTCGCCGCGTGCCAGCGCCAGAAGCTGCGTATCGGGCAGCGTCAGGTGCGCCGCCGCGAAGTCCGCCGCCACCGGCAGCTGGCGACCCCCCCGGTCCACCATCACTGCCAGCCGCACGCAGGCCGGGCGGCCGAAGTCGAACAACTCGTTGAGCACGGCGCGGATGGTGCGGCCGGTGTAGAGCACGTCGTCCAGCAGCAGCACGTCGCTGCCGTCGACGTCGAAGGGCAGCTGGGTCTGCGCGCTGGCGGCCATGCCGCGGCGGGCGAAGTCATCGCGGTGCATGGCGGAGGAGATGACGCCGGGCGCGGCGGGCCGGCCCAGGTCTTTCTGCAGGCGCTCGACCAGCCAGGCGCCGCCGGAGGTCACGCCCACCAGGCGGGTGTGGTCGCGCATCAGCGGCTTCACGCCGGCCAGCAGCGTCTGGTAGAGCCCCTCGGCATCGGGCAATGCGTTCACGGAAGGTTCCTCAGGAATTGTTCAAGGATGATGCAGGCGCTCGCCGCATCGGCATCGCGCGCGCCGGAGGCGATGGCCTCGGTGGTGCTGTAGCGCTCGTCCACCTGGTAGACCGTCAGGCCGAAGCGGCCGTGCAGCTGGCGGGCGAAGCGCTGGGCGGCCCGGGTGTTGTCGTGGGCGGCGCCGTCGGGGTGGTAGGGCACGCCCACCACCAGCGCGTCGGGTTGCCATTCGCGGATGCGGGCCTGGATCTGCGCGAAGCGGGCATCGCCCTCGGCCTTGATCGTCGCCTGCGGCGTGGCGCTGCGCAGCAGGCGGTTGCCGCTGGCCACGCCGGTGCGCTTGAGGCCGAAGTCGAAGGCGAGGAAGCTCTGGAAGTGCGCGGGGACGTCGGCGTTCTCAGGCATGGCCGGCTTCCGGCGACAGGGTCCAGGCGGCCAGGCCGAGCAGCGCCAGCGCCTTGTCGTAGCGCTGGTCCACGGGCGTGTCGAAGATGACGGCCGGGTCGGCGCCCACGGTGAGCCAGGCGTTCTCGGCAATCTCCGATTCGAGCTGGCCCTGCTCCCAGGCCGAGTAGCCCAACGTGACCAGCACCTTGCGCGGGCCGGCACCGGTGGCCATGGCCTCGAGCACGTCCTTGGAGGTGGTCATTTCCAGGCCGCCCGGGATGGTCATGGTGGAAGCGTAGACCGAAGGGGCGGGCTTGCCGTCGTCCTCGGCGGCGGCGGGCGTGCCGGTGGTGTCCTCGCCGACCACCGGCTCGTGCAGCACGAAGCCGCGCTCGGTCTGCACCGGGCCGCCCTGGAAGACGGGGGCGCCGTCGAGGTCGGGGCGCTCGAGCCGCAGCTCGATCTTCTGGAACAGGCCCTTGAGGTCGATGTCGCTCGGCTTGTTGATGATCAGCCCCAGGGCGCCGCGCTCGCCGTGTTCGCACAGGTAGACGACGCTGCGGCTGAAGGCCTGGTCCTGCATGCCCGGCATCGCGATGAGGAAGTGATGCGTGAGATTGGTCAGGGCAGAATCGACGGACATATGCCTCCAATTTTAGTGGCCGTCGACAAGCCCTTCGCCCGGGGCCTGGTGTGGTTCCGGCGGGACCTGCGGGTGCAGGACAACGCGGCGCTCTACCACGCGCTGCGCAGTTGCCGCGAAGTGGTCTGCGCCTTCGTGTTCGACCGCGCCATCCTCGACGCCCTGCCCCGGCGCGACCGGCGGGTCGAGTTCATCCACGAGTCGGTACTGCAGCTGCAGGCGGCCCTGCGCAGCATGGGCGGCGACCTGGTGGTGCGCCATGCCGTGGCCGAGCAGGAGATCGCCCCGCTCGCCCGCCAGCTGGAGGTGCAGGCCGTCTTCGCCAACCGCGACGACGAGCCCGCCGCCCTGGACCGCGATGCCCAGGTGCTCGGCGCGCTGGCCAATGCCGGCGTGAGCTTCCAGACCTTCAAGGACCACCTCGTCTTCGAGCGCGACGAGGTGCTGACCCAGGCCGGCGGCGTGTACTCGGTGTTCACACCGTACAAGCGGGCCTGGATGGCGAAGGCGGAAGACGCCTTCTACCTGAGCCCCTACCCGGTGGAGCGCCATGCCGACGCGCTGATGCCCACGCCCGCCGCGCACCGCACCGAGGTGCCGGCGCTGGCCGACCTGGGCTTCGAGCCCACCAACCTGCACGAACTCGGCCTGGGCGCCGGCATGGCGGGCGCGCGGCAGCTCTTCGACGAATTCGTGGGCCGCATCGACCGCTACGGCGACACGCGCGACTTTCCCGCCGTGCGCGGCCCTAGCTACCTGGGCGTGCACCTGCGCTTCGGCACGCTCTCCATCCGCGAGGCGGCGGCCACGGCCCATGCCCTGGCCGGCAACGGCAGCCGTGGTGCCGCCACCTGGCTGGGCGAGCTGATCTGGCGCGACTTCTACGCCCAGGTGCTGGCCCACCGGCCCGACCTGGCCGAGGGCAAGAGCTACAAGCACGAATACGACCGCATCCGCTGGCATCACGGCAAGCATGCCGACCAGCTCTTTGCGGCCTGGTGCGAGGGCCGCACCGGCTATCCCCTGGTCGACGCCGGCATGCGCCAGCTGGTGCAGTCGGGCTACATGCACAACCGGCTGCGCATGGTCACGGCCAGCTTCCTGTGCAAGGACCTGGGGCTGGACTGGCGCCGCGGCGAGGCCTTCTTCGCCGAGCACCTCAACGACTTCGAGTTCGCGTCCAACAACGGCGGCTGGCAGTGGGCGAGTTCGAGCGGCTGCGACGCGCAGCCCTACTTCCGCATCTTCAATCCGGTGACGCAGAGCGAGCGCTTCGACCCCGAGGGCAAGTTCATCCGCCGCTACGTGCCGGAGCTGGCCAAACTGTCCAACAAGATGATCCATGCGCCGTGGCTGGCCAAGCCGGTGGAGCTGGAGGCGGCGGGGCTGCGCATCGGCCACGACTATCCGGCGCCGGTGGTGGACCATGGCGAGGCGCGCCAGCAGACCCTGGAGCGCTATTCGGTGGCGCGGGAGAGCGCGGAGCGGGCTGCCTGAAAGGTCGGGCCGCGGGGCCGATGGCCTTGGCGCTCGGGACCGCGCCCGGTGCCGGCGGCGTTCAACGCGCTGCCTCGCGCCGCCGCAGCAGCTGCGCCGCCACCGCCACGGCGATCACCTCCGGCTCCTTGCCGGTCACGCCCGGCACACCGATCGGACAGGTGATGCGCGCCATCTCGGCCTCGGTGAAACCGCGCGCTTCCAGCCGGTGCCGGAACGTGGCCCACTTGGTCTTGCTGCCGATCAGGCCGATGTAGGGCAGATCGCCCCGCTCGCGCAGGCGCCTGAGGCAGGCGATGACGATGTCCAGGTCTTCCGCATGGCTGAAGCTCATGATGAGCACGTGCGTGCCGGGCGGCAGCGTGGCCACGGCGTCCTGCACCGGCTCGCTGTGCTCGGTCTGCACCTGGGCGGGCAGGGCATCGGGAAAGACGCCGTCCCTGCTGTCGATCCAGCGCACCGCGTAAGGCAGCGTGGCCAGCAGCCGCGCCAGTGCCAGGCCCACGTGGCCGCCGCCGAAGATCGCCACAGGGGCAAGGTGTTCCGTCAGTTGCCGGCGCAGGTCGACGGCATCGGCCACGCCCACGCGGCGCATCGACAGGTGCACCACGCCGCCGCAGCACTGGCCCAGGCTGGGGCCGAGCGGGTAGCGCTTGCGCAGCGGCTCGGTGCCGCTGCCGCTGTCGCTGTCGCTGTTGATGTTGTGGTTGGCGTCCACGCCGGTGTCCAAGCGCAGCAGCGCGCGCGCCTCGTCGATGGCCTGGAACTCCAGCTGGCCGCCGCCGATGGTCGCCGTCAGGCCCTGGGCCCATACAAGCATCCAGGTGCCGGCCTCGCGCGGCGCCGAGCCTTCGGTGGCCTCGACGCGCACCAGCACGCCGTCTTCGCGCGCCAGGCGGGTCAGGGCTTCGTCGAGGGCGCCGGTGCTCATCGAGATCCTTTCGCAGCAGGCCATGCCCGCGCACCCGCGGAACCGGCTTTGGCCTGTCCTGGGCCTGCCGAAGGGCCGGGCCGGGCGGTGCGCCCCTTGAGGGGCATCGGACTTTTACACGCAGTGAGGAAGTCCAACCGGGGCGGTGTCATTTCACCGCGCAGGTATAAAGCCGCGCCATGACCAAGAACACCCTCTCGCGCCTGGGCCTGCTGGCCGCCTGCACCGCTGCCGCCGTATGGCTGGCCGGCTGCGGCAGCACCGGCTCCACGGTGCCGGGCCAGATCTCCGACGCCACCGCCCCGCGCGAAGCGGTGGCCGCTGCCGAGCCTGCGGGCAGCTCCCGCGCCCGCACGCCCCGCGAATACCGGCAGGACGCCGCCCGCCATGTCTACGCCCGCAACGCGGACCGCATCTATGCGGGCAAGCTGCCGCCCATGCTCTACGCCGTCGGCGTGCTGGAGGTGAAGCTCGACGCGCGCGGCCAGGTCACCGGCATGCACTGGCTGCGGGCGCCCAAGCATGCGCCGGACGCCATCGCCGGCATCGAGCGCACCGTGCTGGCCGCAGCGCCCTATCCCGTCGCCACGCGGCTGGGATCCGTCGTCTGGACCGACACCTGGCTGTGGGACAAGAGCGGGCGCTTCCAGCTGGACACGCTCAGCGAAGGCCAGCTGCAGCAGTAAGCCCGGTCGTCCTCCCTCTCCCCTCGCGGGAGAGGGCCGGGGAGAGGGGGCGGCAGCGTCGGCTTCGTCGATGCGCCCCGTGCCGGCACACCCCTCTCCCCAACCCCTCTCCCGCAAGGGGAGAGGGGCTTTCGCCCCCCCATCACGCAGGGGCGTCACAGGCATTCAGGACCCCCGGTAGGTCGAATAGCTCCAGGGGCTCACCAGCAGCGGCACGTGGTAGTGCTGGTCGGTGTGGGCCACGCCGAAGTCCAGCGCCACGCGGTTCAGGAAGTTGGGCTCGGGCAGCGCGACGCCGCGCGTATTGAAATAGCCGGCCACGTCGAACACCAGCCGGTAGGTGCCCGCCTTGAGGCTCTGGTTGTCGTAGAGCGGCCCGTCGCTGCGGCCGTCGTGGTTGAGCGTGAAGCGCCGCACCAGCGTGGCCGCGTCGCCGTCCGTCGTGTAGAGCGCCACTTCCATGCCGGCGGCGGGGCAGCCGTGCATCGTGTCCAGTACGTGGGTGCTCAGGCCCATGGGGCTTCTCCTTGCGAGTCGTTGAAGTGGACGGCGAAACGGACCCCCAGGATCCGTCCACAAAAGTGTATACACATTTCCGTCGTGACGCTATCATGCCCGCCACCATGGAGCCGACCACGACACGCGCGATCGTCGATGCCCTGACCCGGGCCATCGTCGAGCACCGGCTGCAGCCCGGCAGCAAGCTGGCCGAGCAGAAGCTGGCCGACCATTTCGGCGTCTCGCGCACGCTGGTGAGGCAAGCTCTGTTCCAGCTGTCGCAGAACCGGCTGATCCGGCTGGAGCCCGCGCGCGGCGCCTTCGTGGCCGCGCCCTCGGCCGACGAGGCCCGCCAGGTGTTCGGCGTGCGCCGCATGCTGGAGGCCGAGATGGCGCGCGAATTCGCCCGCCAGGCCACCACCGCGCAAATCAAGGCCCTGAAGGAACACGTCGCGCAGGAAAAGGCCGCCGTCGCCGGCGAGGACGTCGAGGGCCGCACCGAGCTGCTCGGCGACTTCCACGTGCGCATGGCCGAGCTCATGGGCAACCAGGTGCTGGCACAGATCCTGAGTGAGCTCATTTCCCGCTGCGCCCTCATCACCCTCATGTACCAGAGCGCCGCCGAGGCCGCGCATTCCAACGACGAGCATGCCGACATCGTCCGCGCCCTGGCCGCACGCGACGGCGACAAGGCCGCGCGGCTGATGACCGAGCACCTGCAGCACGTCGAGGACAACCTCACCCTGGACCGCAAGGTTCCCACCAGCGACATCACGCTGGCGCTTTCCTGAGACCCACCATGCCCACCGTCTACGACGCCACCCTTCCCTACCCGCGCGACCTGGCCGGCTACGGCCGCGACGTGCCGCATGCCCGCTGGCCGGGCGGTGCCCGCATCGCGGTGCAGTTCGTCCTCAACTACGAGGAGGGCGGCGAGAACCACGTGCTGCACGGCGACCCGGGCTCGGAGCAGTTCCTGTCCGAGATGTTCAACCCGGCCAGCTACCCGGACCGGCACATGAGCATGGACGGCATCTACGAGTACGGCTCGCGCGCCGGCGTGTGGCGCATCCTGCGCGAGTTCGAGCAGCGCGGCCTGCCGCTCACGGTCTTCGGCGTGGGCATGGCGCTGCAGCGCTATCCCGAGCTGGCCGTGGCCTTCAAGGAGCTGGGCCACGAGATCGCCTGCCACGGCTGGCGCTGGATCCACTACCAGAGCGCCGACGAGTCGCTGGAGCGCGAGCACATGCGCCTCGGCATGGAAGCCATCGAGAAGCTCACCGGCGAGCGCCCGGTCGGCTGGTACACCGGCCGCGACAGCCCGCGCACCCACCGCCTGGTGGCCGACCACGGCGGCTTCGAATACGACAGCGACTACTACGGCGACGACCTGCCCTTCTGGATGAAGGTGCAGAAGACCGACGGCAGCATCGCGCCGCAACTGATCGTGCCCTACACGCTGGACTGCAACGACATGCGCTTCGCCCTGCCCCAGGGCTATTCGCATGCCGACCCCTTCTTCCAGTACATGAAGGACAGCTTCGACGCGCTCTATGCCGAGGGCGACCCGGCCGGGCTGGACCGGCCCAAGATGATGAGCATCGGCATGCACTGCCGCCTGCTGGGCCGCCCGGGGCGCATCACGGCGCTGCAGCGCTTCCTGGACCACATCGCCCGCCACGACAAGGTGTGGGTGTGCCGCCGCGTGGACATCGCGCGCCACTGGCGCCAGACATACCCCTTCACCGACGCGGCCTGAGGAGACACGACCATGGCCCTGACCATCGACCAACTCAACGCCGCCTCCCCCGCCGACGCCGTCGCGCTGCTGGACGGCACTTACGAGCATTCGCCCTGGGTGGCCGAAGGCGCGCTGGCCGAGCGGCCCTTCCGCTCGCTGCAGCACCTCAAGGCCGCGCTGGCCCAGGCCGTGACGCACGCACCGGCCGAGCAGCAGCTCTCGCTCATCCGCATGCACCCGGAGCTGGCCGGCAAGGCGATGGAGAGCAACGCGCTCACGGCCGAGTCGACCAACGAGCAGAGCAAGGCCGGCCTGACGGCTTGCACGCCGGAAGAGCTGGCGCGCATCCGCGAACTCAACGCGGCCTACGGCCAGAAGTTCGGCTTTCCCTTCATCCTGGCCGTGCGCGGCCCGCGCGGCACCGGCCTGGCCAAGGCCGAGATCCTGGCCACCTTCGCGCGGCGCCTCAACAACCATCCGGACTACGAACGGGCGGAGGCGCTGCGCAACATCCACCGCATCGCCGAGATCCGCCTGAACGACAAGTTCGGCGTTTCGCCCGAACTGGGCAACCAGGTGTGGGACTGGCAGGAACAGCTGGCCGTGCACAGCGACCCGGGCTTCGCCGAGCAGGGGCAACTGACCGTCACCTACCTTACCCAGGCGCACCGCGCCTGCGCGCTGCAGATCAGCACCTGGATGCACGAGGTGGGCTTCGACTCGGTGGAGATCGACGCCGTGGGCAACGTCATCGGCCGCTACGAGGCCGAGGGCTTCGTCACCAGCGGCGGCGCGGTGCCCGGTGCGCCCACGCTGCTGACCGGCTCGCACTACGACACGGTGCGCAACGGCGGCAAGTACGACGGCCGGCTGGGCATCTTCGTGCCCATGGCCTGCGTCAAGGAACTCGCCCGCCAGGGCCGCCGCCTGCCCTTCGCCTTCGAGGTGGTGGGTTTCGCCGAAGAGGAAGGCCAGCGCTACAAGGCCACCTTCATCGGCTCGGGCGCGCTCACCGGTCACTTCGATCCCGCCTGGCTGGACCAGGCCGATGCCGACGGCATCACCATGCGCGAGGCCATGCAGCAGGCCGGCCTCAAGATCGAGGACATCCCGAAGATCCAGCGCGACCCGGCCCGGTACCTGGGCTTCATCGAGGTGCACATCGAGCAGGGCCCGGTGCTGAACGAGCTGAACCTGCCGCTGGGCATCGTCACCTCCATCAACGGCAGCGTGCGCTACATCGGCGAGATCCACGGCATGGCCAGCCATGCCGGCACCACGCCCATGGACCGCCGGCGCGATGCGGCCTGCGCCGTGGCCGAGCTGATCCTCGCGGCCGAGCAGCGCGCCCGCCGGGACGCCGATTCGGTCGCCACCGTCGGCATGCTGCAAGTGCCCGGCGGCTCGATCAACGTGGTGCCGGGCCTGGCCAAGTTCAGCCTGGACATCCGCGCGCCGCGCGACGACCAGCGCGACGCCGTCATCGCCGACGTGCTGGCCGCGCTGGAAGAGATCTGCACCCGCCGCGGCCTGCGCTACACGCTCGAGGAAGCCATGCGCGCCTCGGCCGCGCCCAGCCATCCGGACTGGCAGGCGCGCTGGGAAGCCGCCGTCGAAGCGCTGGGCGTGCCGCTCTTCCGCATGCCCAGCGGCGCCGGCCACGACGCCATGAAGCTGCACGAGGTCATGCCGCAGGCCATGCTCTTCGTGCGCGGCCTCAACGGCGGCATCAGCCACAACCCGCTCGAATCCACCACCAGCGACGACATGCAACTGGCCGTGCTCGCCATGCAGAAGCTGCTGGACAACCTCGCGAAAGAACAACGATGACCGACTACGCCCAGCTCGACGCCTGGATCGACGCCCATTTCGACGAGGAGGTGAAGTTCCTCCAGGAGATGGTGCGCGTGCCCACCGACACGCCGCCGGGCAACAACGCGCCGCATGCCGAGCGCACCGCCGAGCTGATCGCCGGCTTCGGCTTCGAGGCCGAGAAGCACGCCGTGCCCGCGCAGGAAGTGAAGGACTACGGGCTCGAGTCGATCACCAACCTGATCGTGCGCCGCCGCTACGGCGACGGCGGCCGCACCGTGGCGCTCAATGCCCACGGCGACGTGGTGCCCCCGGGCGAAGGCTGGACGCACGACCCCTACGCCGGCGAGATCGTGGACGGCAAGCTCTACGCCCGCGCCGCGGCCGTGAGCAAGAGCGACTTCGCCAGCTTCACCTTCGCCGTGCGCGCGCTGGAGGCGGTCGCGAAGCCGGCCAAAGGCGGCGTCGAGCTGCACTTCACCTACGACGAGGAATTCGGCGGCATCCTGGGCCCCGGCTGGCTGCTCAAGAACGGCCTGACCAAGCCCGACCTGATGATCGCCGCCGGCTTCAGCTACGAGGTGGTCACGGCCCACAACGGCTGCCTGCAGATGGAAGTGACGGTGCACGGCAAGATGGCGCACGCCGCCATTCCCACCACCGGCGTCGATGCGCTGCAGGGCGCGGTGCACATCCTCAACGCGCTGTATGCGCAGAACACCCTCTACCAGCAGGTCACGTCGAAGGTGGAGGGCATCAGCCATCCCTACCTCAACGTGGGCCGCATCGAGGGTGGCACCAACACCAACGTGGTGCCCGGCAAGGTCGTGTTCAAGCTGGACCGCCGGATGATTCCGGAGGAGAACCCGGCCGAGGTCGAGGCGTCGATCCGCGAGGTCATCGCCAAGGCCGCGGCCGAGTTCAAGACCGTGGCCGGCGGCATCGAGGTGGACGTCAAGCGTCTGCTGCTGGCCAATTCGATGAAGCCGCTGCCGGGCAACAAGCCCCTGGTCGACGCCATCCAGAAGCATGGCGAGCAGCTCTTCGGCCAGCCGATCCCGGCCATGGGCACGCCGCTGTACACCGACGTGCGGCTGTACGGCGAGGCGGGCATTCCCGGCGTGATCTACGGCGCCGGGCCGCGCACGGTGCTGGAGTCCCACGCCAAGCGCGCCGACGAGCGCCTGGAGCTGGAAGACCTGCGCCGCGCCACCAAGGTGATCGCGCGCACGCTGGCGGATCTGCTGGCCTGAACCCGCTCAGCCGCGCAGCGGCAGCAGGATGCCGATGGCCGCGAACAGCGCGCCGCAGGCGCGGTTGAAGCTGCGGCCCACCCGCGCCAGCCAGCCGGTGATGCGCTGGGCCAGGCTGGCCAGCACCAGCTCGGTCAGGAACTCGATCAGCAGGAAGGTGCCTGCCATTACCGCGAACTGCACGGCCACGTTGCGGGCCGGGTCCACGAACTGCGGCAGGAAGGCGGCGAAAAACAGGATGCCCTTGGGATTGGTCGCCGCCGCCAGGAAGCCCTGGCGGAAGAGCAGCGCGCCCCGCGCCTGCGCCGCGCCGGCCGGCCGCGCCAGCTGGATGGGCGGCGCGCGCCACACCTGCACGCCCAGCCACACCAGGTAGGCGCCGCCCAGCCACTTGAGCACCGTGAGCCACACCAGCGAGGCCTTCAGCAGCGCGCCGATGCCGAACATCGACAGCGCGATGACCAGCAGAAAGCCGGCGCTGCCGCCGAAGAGGGTGTAGAGCGTGCGCCGCCGGCCGTGCAGCGCGCCGTGGGTCAGCGCCAGCAGGCTGTTGGGACCGGGCGAGAGCGACAGGCCGAGGGCCGCGAGGGTGTAGACGAGCCAGACGTGCAGGGCCATGGGCAGGAGGGCGAGACGAGAAGCGGCGAGCATAGCCTTGCAGATTGACGGCGGTGAGCCCGATGCCAGAGCGGTCCGCGCGGGCCTGATGCCCTCACAACCGTTCGCGCTGAGCCTGTCGACGCGCCGGCCCCAGGCCTTCCACGCGCTCAGCCCGAACGGCTGGGTGACGTCGAGACCCGCGCCGACGCCACCCGCCGCGCCCGCCCCAGCTTGCGCCGCCCGACCGCCTGGATGGCCTGTACCAGGTGCGTGGCGAAGGCCCGCACCGGCTCCGTCGGCGTGCGGCCGGGCAGGGAGAGCAGCCGCAGCCGCCGCTGCTGCAGGGGCGCTTCGGCAAAGGGCCGCGCCACCACCGTGCCTTCGGCGATCAGGTGCGCGACCGTGAGATGGCCCGACAGCACGATCCCCGGCGCGCGCAGCAGGGGCAGCAGCACCGACGAGAAGTTGCTTTCGAAGGCCGCCGCATAGCGCAACCCCTGCAGGCTGCAGGCCTGGTCGAAGAGCTGGCGTGTGGTCATGCCGCGGCCGCCCATGTAGAGCGGAAAGGCCACCACCTGCGCCACCTCCACCGCGGTGTGGCGGGCCAGCGGATGCTCGGGCGCCATCACGGCATAGACCGGTGCGGGCGCCTCGTATTCCACATGCAGCTCCGATTCCGGCGCGACGCTGTACTTGAGGCCCAGGTCCGCCTCGCCGCGCAGCAGCCAGCGCGTGACCTCGTCGGGCGAGCCGACGCGCAGCTCCAGGCGCGCATCCCCGTATGCATCGCGAAACGACTGCATCACGCCCGGCATGAACTGCGGCGCGAAGCCCTCGGTGCAGGCCACGCAGACACGCTGCGCCTGCACGCGGCCCAGCGCACTGGCCTGCTCCAGCGCCTGCAGGCCGTCGGCCACTGCATGGCGCAGGTAGGCGGCCAGGCGCTCGCCGGCGGCGGTCGGCGCCATGCCGCGGGTGCGGCGCTCGAAGAGCGGCGTGCCCATCTCGTCCTCCAGCCTGGCGATCTGCCGGCTCACGGCCGAGGGCGCCACGTGAAGCCGCGCGGCGGCCTGGTTGACCGAGCCGGTCTGCGCCACCTCCAGGAAGTGGCGCATCGGGATGCTGAGCAGTTGGGGAGCGCGGGCCATGCGGTCCATTCTGCCGCCGACAGCATTGCCTCCAGGGCAATACCCCGTCGACAAAACGATAGGTCAGGCAACGGGTTTCCGGCCTTCCCCTTGCATGCATCGCCGGCACAGGATCACCCATGCACCGAATCGATGCCCTCACACTGGCCCAGTCGGCCCTCGACAGCGGCCGCCTCTTCGCCGACCTGCGCCGCCGGGTCGCCCTGCGCACCGAAAGCGATGGCGGCAGCGTAACGCCGGCACTCGCCGCCTACCTCACGGACGAATTGCGCCCCAGCCTCGAAGCCCTGGGTTTCGACTGCCGCCTCTGCCCCAACCCCGACCCGAAGGGCGGCCCGTTCCTCATCGCCCGCCGTGTCGAGGACCCGGCCCTGCCCACGCTGCTGAGCTATGGCCACGGCGACGTGGTGAGCGGCCAGGACGCGCAGTGGCGCGAGGGCCTGTCGCCCTGGACGCTGGTGGCCGAAGGCGAGCGCTGGTACGGCCGCGGCACCGCCGACAACAAGGGCCAGCACAGCATCGCCCTCGCGGCACTGGAGGCCGTGCTGCAGGCGCGCGGCGGCCGGCTCGGCTTCAACATGACCTGGCTGTTCGAGACCGGCGAGGAAGCCGCCTCGCCCGGCCTGGCCGCCGTGTGCGAGGCCGAGCGCGCCGCGCTGGCCGCCGACCTGTTCATCGCCAGCGACGGACCGCGCGTCGGCACGCGGCAGCCCACGCTCTTCCTGGGCTCGCGCGGCGCGGTCAACTTCACGCTGCGCATCCGCAGTGGGCGCACCCGCGGCTACCACTCGGGCAACTGGGGCGGCGTGCTGGCCAATCCGGCCACGCGCCTGATGCATGCGGTCGGCACGCTGGCCGATGCGCGCGGCCGCCTGCTGATCGAGGCCTTGCGCCCGCCGCCGGTGGGCGATGCCGTGCGCCGCGCCCTGGCCGACATTCCCATCGGCGCCGAGCCGGACGATCCGGCGCTGGACGCCGGCTGGGGCGAGCCCGGCCTCACGCCGGCCGAACGGCTGGTGGCCTGGAACACTTTCGAGGTGCTGGCCCTGGAAGCCGGCAACCCGCAGCGGCCGATCAATGCCATTCCGCACCAGGCGGCGGCGCACTGCCAGCTGCGCTTCGTGGTCGGCACCGACTGGGCGCGCACCGCCCAGCATGTGGAGGCCCACCTGGCCGCCCATGGTTTCGAGGACGTGGAAGTGCAGGTCACGCTGGCCGGCGCGGCGACGCGGCTCGACCTGCGCAATCCCTGGGTGGGCTGGGCGGTCGGGTCCATCACCCGCAGCGCCGGCCACGCGCCGCACCTGCTGCCCAACCTGGCGGGCTCGCTGCCCAACGACATCTTCGCCACCCAGCTCGGCCTGCCGACGCTGTGGGTGCCGCATGGCCATGCGGGCTGCGCCCAGCATGCGCCGAACGAACACCTGCTGGTGCCGCTGGTGCGAGAAGGCCTGGCCGTGATGGCCGGCCTGTACTGGGACCTGGGCGAGCCGGGCGCGGCGCCCTGGCCGCAGCGGCCCGTGGCCTGACCCGGCACGCCCCACCGGTTTCCACCCTGGCGGGCGATCCGCGCTGCATGCGCGGGCGCTGCGCCCCCTCGGTGCCCATGCTCGTCGGTCATCCGTTCGCCCTGAGCCTGTCGAAGGGCTTGCGCCAGGCTTCGACAAGCTCAGCCCGAACGGCTTCGGCTGGCTGACGGGCATCGGGCGCCGGCTCTCGCCTTTCTTCATCTTCGCTTTTCCGACTTGCTCCAAGGACCTCCCCATGAACAAACGTCATTTCCTCGCCACCGGCGGCGCCCTGGCACTCGCCGCCGCCCTGCCTTCGCTCGCGTTCGCACAGGAACCGTGGCCCACGCGCAGCGTGCGCCTGGTGGTGCCCTTCCCGCCCGGTGGCGGCACCGACATCGTGGCCCGCGCCCTGGGCCAGAAACTCGCCGAGCGGCTGGGCCAGCCGGTGGTGATCGACAACAAGCCCGGCGCCTCCACCATCATCGGCACCGATGCCGTGGCCAAGGCGGCACCGGACGGCTACACGCTGCTGCTCTCCGGCTCCACCAGCTACAGCGTCAATGCCGCGCTGCGTGCCAGGCTGCCCTACGACCCGGTGCGCGACCTGGCGCCCATCGGCATCGTGGCGCGCACGCCGCTGGTGCTGGTGGTGGCGGCCAGCGCGCCGTGGCGCACCGTCGACGAGCTGGTGCGCGCCGCCAGGGCCAAGCCGCAGGCCATCCGCTATGCCACCTTCGGCAGCGGCTCCGGTCCGCACCTGGCGGGCGAGCTGTTCGCGCTGGCCTGCGGCGCCAAGCTGCAGGACGTGCCGTACAAGGGCAGCGCCCAGGCCACCATCGCCGTGATGGGCGGCGAGATCGAGATGGGCATCGACACCGTCGCCGCCGTGGCGCCGCACGTGCGCGCCGGCAAGCTGCGTGCGCTGGGCATCGTGGGTGCCACCCGCGCCAGCCTGCTGCCCGACGTCAAGACGCTGGCAGAGCTCGGCCTGCCCGACGCCACCTTCGACGCCTGGTACGGCCTGGCTGCGCCCGCCCGCAGCCCCGCCGCTGCGCTCGACCGGCTGGCCAGGGAGACCCGCGCCCTGCTGGCCGATCCTGCGCTGCAGACGACGCTCAAGGCCCAGGGCATGGAGCCGGCGTGGATCGACGCCGCCACCTTCCGCACCCAGATGGAAGGCGAGATCTCGCGCTACCGGGCGCTGGCGCACCGCGCCAACATCCCGATGGAGTGAGCACGGCGGCCCAGGCGGCTGAATGACGGCTGACGGGCACCGCAGCGAAGCGCCGGCCGACGAAGCCGCGGCGGCATGCCCTCCGACACCCTCGCGTCATGGCGGGCGGCTACAGTCGCTGCCACCATGAATTCCCCTCAGCTGCAGCGCGGCTTCTTTCTGTTCCTGCTGGCGGCCGTCACGGTCGCCTTCGTGTGGATCCTGATGCCCTTCTTCGGGGCCGTGCTGTGGGGCGTGGCGCTGGCCATCCTGTTCACGCCGCTCTACAAGCGGCTGCTGACCAAGTTCGGCAACCGGCGGCGCACGCCGGCGGCGCTGGCCACCCTGGCCATCGTGCTGGTGATCGTGATCATTCCGCTGTCGATGATCGCGGTGACGCTGGTGCAGGACGTGGTGCTGGTCACCCAGCGCATCCGCTCGGGCGAGCTCAATTTCGTCAACTACTTCCAGCAGATCGTCGGTGCGTTGCCCGGCTGGGCCACCAACCTGCTGGACCGCTTCGGCCTGGGCAACTTCGAGGCCATCCTGGAAAAGCTGAGCGCCGGCGCCGCCCAGGGCAGCCAGATGCTGGCCTCGCAGGCGGTGAGCATCGGCCAGAACACCTTCGACTTCCTGGTGAGCTTCTTCGTGATGCTCTACCTGCTGTTCTTCCTGCTGCGCGACGGCGCGGACCTGTCGAAGACAATTCGCGAGGCCGTGCCGCTGGCCCGCCCGCACACGCACTACCTGCTCAACAAGTTCACCACCGTCATCCGCGCCACCGTGAAGGGCAACGTGGTGGTGGCGGCGGTGCAGGGCACCATCGGCGGCCTGGCCTTCGCCCTGCTGGGCGTGCAGGGCGCGCTGCTGTGGGGCGTGGTGATGGCCTTCCTGTCGCTGCTGCCGGCCGTGGGCGCAGCGCTGATCTGGGCGCCGGTGGCCATCTACTTCCTGGCCAGCGGCGCCATCGTCAAGGGCCTGGTGCTGATCTTCGTGGGCGTGTTCGTGATCGGCCTGGTCGACAACCTGCTGCGCCCCATCCTGGTGGGCAAGGACACCCAGATGCCCGACTACATCGTGCTGATCTCGACCATCGGCGGCATGGCGCTGTTCGGTATCAGTGGCTTCGTGATCGGGCCGGTGGTGGCGGCGCTGTTCATGGCGGCGTGGGGGCTGTTCATGGCCTCGAACGAAGAGGACGGCAACGCACCGCGCGCCTGAGCGTTCCCGGCACCGCCGTCAGCCGGCGCGCCACCATCCCTCGCCGAAGCGGCCCTGCAGGAAGGCGGTGAAGGCCGCCACCTTGGCCGGCACCAGCCGCGGCGAGGGAAAGACGGCATGGATCTCCTGCTCCTGCAGCCGGTGGTCGGCCAGCACCGGCACGAGCCGCCCCTGCGCCAGTGACTCTTCCGCCACGTAGCGCGGCATGAGGGCGATGCCCAGCCCCTCCCGCGCCGCCGCCAGCACCGCCGACAGGTTGTTGGAGCGCAGCCGCCCGGCCACCGGCACGGTCAGCGCCTCGCCGCCCGGCCCGTGCAGGCGCCACACGTCGTCGCCCACCACACTGCTGTAAATCAGCGCCTGGTGCGCCGGCAGGTCGGCCGCGGCGGCCGGCGCGCCGTGGGCCTGCAGGTAGTCCGGCGATGCCGCCATCACCCACGGATTGCTGCCCAGGTAGCGGGCGCCCAGCGTCGAATCAGCCAGCTTGCCCATGCGGATGGCCACGTCGATGCCCTGGGCGACCAGGTCCACGTAGCGGTCGTCGAAGCTCAGGTCCACCTGCACCTGCGGATGGGCCCGCATGAAGGCCAGCGCCAGCGGCACCACCACGCGCCGGCCGAAGGCCACCGAGGTGCCGATGCGCAGCAGGCCCTGCGCCTCGCTGCGTGCCTGCCGCGCGATGTCGTCGGCGGCCTGCACCTCGCGCACGATGGCCTTGCACTTCTCGTAATAGCGCGCGCCCGCCTCGGTCAGGCTCACGCCGCGGGTGTTGCGGTTGAGCAGGCGCACGCCCAGGCGCCGCTCGGTGGCCGCGACCTGCTTGGTCACCGTGGGCTGCGTGGTGCGGAACTCGCGCGCGGCCTGCGAGAAGCTGCCGCTCTCGGCCACGCGCACGAACATTTCCATGGCCTGCAGTCGGTCCATCGGGGTTGTCTCCTTCTTCGGCAACACGGTGCCGCGCGTGCCCACGGTCCTGCGTCGCAGCCCGGCACGCACCCGGGATTACCCGCTGATGCTGGCATGCGTCGCTTGCCTACATTTCTTGCATGCAAGATTAATGGACATGACCGGGCGCCGCAGCCCGGGCTTGCCCGCATACCCACGGAAGGCCCTTCCATGTTCCGCTTCGCCCGCTCTCTCTTCGGCCAGGTCGTCATCGCGCTGGCGCTTGGCGTGGCCGCCGGCCTGCTCGCGCCGGAGTTCGCCGTCAAGCTCAAGCCGCTGGGCGACGGCTTCATCAAGCTGATCAAGATGATCATCCCGGTGCTGGTGTTCTGCGTGGTGGTGCACGGCATCGCCGGCGCGGGCGACCTGCGGCGCGTGGGCCGGGTGGGCGTGAAGGCACTGGTGTACTTCGAGCTGCTGACCACCGTCGCCCTGGCGCTCGGCCTGCTGCTGGCCTGGTGGTTCCAGCCGGGCGTGGGCATGAACGTGGACCCGAAGGCGCTGGATGCCTCGGCCATGAGCGCCTACGCCTCCAATGCCGACAAGCTCACCAGCGGCGGCACGGTGGACTTCCTGATGAAGCTGATCCCCACCACCGTGGTCAGCGCCTTCGCCACCGGCGACGTGCTGCAGGTGCTGCTGTTCGCCGTGCTCTTCGGCTGCGCGCTCACGCTGCTGGGCGACACCGGCCGGCCGGTGGCGCAGCTGGTAGACACGCTGTCGCTGGTGCTGTTCAGGATCATGGGTATCCTGATCAAGCTGGCGCCGCTGGGCGTGCTGGGCGCCATCGCCTTCACCGTGGGCCGCTACGGCGTGGGCTCGCTCAAGCAGCTGGGCATGCTGGTGGCGCTGTTCTACGGCGCGGTGCTGTTCTTCGTGTTCGTGGTGCTGGGGCTGGTGATGCGCGTCTCGGGCTTCTCGCTGTGGAAGCTGCTGCGCTACCTGCGCGAGGAGCTGGCCGTGGTGTTCGCCACCACCTCGTCGGACAGCGTGCTGCCGCAGATCATGGCCAAGCTGCGCCACATGGGCGTGCGCGATTCGACGGTGGGCCTGGTCATTCCCACCGGCTATTCCTTCAACCTCGACGCCTTCTCGATCTACATCACGCTGGCGGCGGTGTTCATCGCGCAGGCCACCAACACGCCGGTCTCCACCGCCGACCTGCTGACCATCCTGGCCATCGCGCTGGTGACGTCGAAGGGCGCGCACGGCGTGCCGGGCTCGGCCATCGTGGTGCTGGCAGCCACGCTGCATGCGATTCCGGCCATCCCGGCCATCGGGCTGGTGCTGGTACTGTCGGTGGACTGGTTCATGGGCATTGCCCGTGCGCTGGGCAACCTGGTCGGCAACTGCGTGGCCACCGTGGCCATTGCCGCCTGGGAAGGCGACATCGACCGCGAACGTGCCCGCCGGGTGCTGGACGGCGAACTGCCCGCCACGCCCGAGGCCGCCGCCCTCGGCCACGCCGACGGCCGGTGAGAATGCGGCCCATGGCCGACGCCGACAGCGCCGTGAACCCCACCGCCATCGCCCGCCGGGTGGTGGAGGCGATCCTGGCGCAGAAGCTGGCGCCCGGTCAGCGCCTGGGCGAACAGGCCCTGGCCGACCTCTTCGGCGTCAGCCGCACCATGGTGCGCGAGGCGCTGATGCAGCTTCAGGCCCGCGGCTTCGTGGAGGTGCAGAGCAAGCGCGGCTGGTTCGTGGTGCAGCCCTCGGCCGAGGAGGCGCGCGACGCCTTCGCGGCGCGGCGCATCGTCGAATCCGGCATCCTGGCCGACGCGGGCCGGCCGCTCGCCCAGGTGATCCGCACGCTGCGCGCCCACGTGCGGGACGAGCAGCTGGCCATCGAGGGCGCCGACGCCGCCACGCGCGCCTTCCTGCTGGCCGACTTCCACGTCTGCCTGGCCGAGCAGATGGGCCACCGCCTGCTGACCGACGTGCTGCGCGACCTGACGGCGCGCACCACCCTGGCCGCCACGCTGTACCAGTCGCGGCACGAAGCCAGCGAATCCTGCGCCGAACACGCCGCCATCGTGGCGGCGCTGGAAGACGGCGACACCGCCCGGGCCCGCATGCTGATGCTGGCGCACATCGGCAACGTCGAGCGGGCGCTGGAACCCGAGGCGGCGCCGGATGCGGACGTGCAGCGGCTGCGCGCCGCGCTGGTGCCGGTCGCACCGCGGCGCGGAATCGCCTGAAGGCCGCACCTCCTTCGCTGGTCCGATGACCGGCACCTGACTATCGTGGCCAGCCACCGCCGCTGACGTAAGCCTGCGCTCGCTTTCACTCACCGGACCGTCGGCTCCCCTACGGGAATCTCCCAACCCCAAGCGTTGGCACGCCGCTTGCGATCCAATTTTTGTATACAAATAATGCACCCAATTCGTGCGATCCATCCGGCGCATCTGGCGCTGCCCTCCAACGATCCCGATCAGGAGCCCCCATGAACACGGCCACCACCACCCCGCTCGCCGCCCCGGCGGCAGAGTCAGCCCTCGCCGCCGGCGGCGCTGCCTCGCACGCCCTCATCAAGCCCGGCTACGACCCGGCCCTCACCAACGAGGACCTGGCGCCGCTCAGGCAGCAGACCTGGGGCCAATACAACATCTTTGCCTTCTGGATGTCCGACGTGCACAGCGTCGGCGGCTACATCACCGCGGGCAGCCTGTTCGCGCTGGGCCTGTCGAGCTGGCAGGTGCTGGTGGCCCTGCTGGTGGGCATCGTGATCGTGCAGTTCTTCTGCAACC
Organism: Pseudacidovorax intermedius; assembly: GCF_001476815.1. Classification (GTDB taxonomy): domain Bacteria; phylum Pseudomonadota; class Gammaproteobacteria; order Burkholderiales; family Burkholderiaceae_C; genus Xenophilus; species Xenophilus intermedius_A. The sequence goes on from NZ_LDSL01000067.1 coordinate 25,118, forward strand.
TGGTGGCCAAGCCCAGCCAGGTCACCGGCACGCCGTACCCGGTGATCTGCCGCGCCTCGTTCGGCGTCAAGGGCGCCAACATCCCGGCCATCATCCGCGGCCTGATCGCGGTGGCCTGGTACGGCATCCAGACCTACCTGGCCTCGGCCGCCTTCATGGTGATGGCGCTGCACCTCTTTCCCAACCTGGCGCCGTATGCCGACGTGGCGCAGCACGGCTTCGCGGGCCTGTCGACGCTGGGATGGGTGGCGTTCATGGTGATGTGGGTGCTGCAGGCCTTCGTCTTCTGGCACGGCATGGAAGCCATCCGCAAGTTCATCGACTGGGCCGGCCCGGGCGTGTACGTGGTGATGGCCATCCTGTGCGGCTGGCTGGTGTGGAAGGCCGGCTGGCAGAACATCGACCTCAACCTCGGCGGCGTGAAGTTCGAAGGCTGGGATGCGCTGCCGGTGATGCTGTCGGCCATCGCGCTGGTGGTGAGCTACTTCAGCGGCCCGATGCTCAACTTCGGCGACTTCTCGCGCTACGGCAAGAGCTTCGACGCGGTGAAGAAGGGCAACTTCTGGGGCCTGCCGGTCAACTTCGTGTTTTTCTCGCTGCTGACGGTGATCACCACCGCCGCCACGCTGCCCGTCTTCGGGGAGCTGATCACCGATCCGGTGCACACCGTGGGCAGGATCGACTCCACCACCGCCGTGGTGCTGGGCGCGCTGACCTTCATGATCGCCACCATCGGCATCAACATCGTGGCCAACTTCGTCTCGCCCGCCTTCGACTTCTCCAACGTGGCGCCGCAGCACATCAGCTGGCGCACCGGCGGCATGATCGCCGCCGTGGGCTCGATCTTCATCACGCCCTGGAACCTGTACAACAACCCCGAAGTGATCCACTACACGCTGGACATCCTGGGCTCCTTCATCGGGCCGCTGTTCGGCATCCTGATCGCCGACTTCTACCTGGTGCGCCACCAGCAGGTGGTGGTGGACGACCTCTACACCATGAAGCCCACCGGCAGCTACTGGTACAGCAACGGCTACAACCTGAAGGCCGTCGCCACGATGGTGCCCTCGGCCCTGATCCCGATCCTGTGCGTGCTGGTGCCGGCCTGGCGCGGCGCCGCCAACTACGCCTGGTTCATCGGCATGGGCCTGGGCTTCGTCATCTACGCCCTGCTGTCCCGCCGTTCCTGATCCCGAAGAAAACGCCCTGTCCATGCGCATCAAGGTCATCAACCCCAACACCACCCAGAGCATGACCGACAAGATCGGTGCCTGCGCCCGCGCCGCGGCGCGGCCGGGCACCGAGGTCATCGCCGTGAGCCCGGCGATGGGGCCGGTCTCCATCGAGAGCCATTACGACGAGGCTCTGGCCACGCCCGGCCTGCTGGCCGAGATCGCGGCCGGCGAGGCGGCGGGCGTGGACGCCTACCTGATCGCCTGCTTCGGCGACCCGGGCCTGAAGGCCGCCCGCGAGCTGGCGCGCGGCCCGGTGCTGGGCATCGCCGAAGCCGCGATGCACGCGGCCAGCTTCATCGGCAGCCGCTTCACCGTGGTCACCACGCTGGCGCGCACCATGGGCCAGGCGCACCACCTGGCGGAGGCCTACGGCATGGCCCGCTTCTGCGCCCGCGTGCGGGCCTGCGAGCTGCCGGTGCTGGAGCTGGAAGACCCCCGCTCCAACGCCCGCGCCCGCATCGTCGACGAATGCCGCCGCGCGCTGGACGAGGACGGCTGCGACGTGCTGGTGCTCGGCTGCGCGGGCATGGCGGACCTGTGCCGCTCGCTGTCGGAAGAACTGGGCGTGCCGGTGATCGACGGCGTGTCAGCCGGCGTCACGCTGCTGGAGTCGCTGGTGTCGCTGGGCCTGAAAACCAGCAAGCGCGGCGAACTGGCGCATCCGCTGCCCAAACCCATGACGGGGTTGATGCAGCCCTTCGCGCTGGGCCTGGGCGCGCGCTGAGCGGCGGGGCCGGCGCGCGGCTTTGCCGCGCAGTGCCCGCCATCGGGGGGCCGCGAGCCGCGCGGCCACTCAATCGCCCAGCAACTCGCCCACCGGCCGCAGGTCGTCCACCCGGTCGCACACCGACTTGATGACCATCATGATCGGCATGCCCAGCAGCAGGCCCCACACGCCCCAGATCCAGGCCCAGAAGATCACGCCCACGAACACCGCCACCGGGTTCATGCGCGACGTGCGGCTGGTGAGCCAGGGCACGAGCAGGTTGCCCACCAGGGTGTGGATCAGCAGCGAGGTGCCCGCCACCAGCACCGCCATGCCGATGGTGCCGAACTGCAGGAAGGCCACCAGCCCCGCCGCCCCCAGCACCAGCACCGAGCCGATGTAGGGAATGAGGTTGGTGACGCCGGCGATGATGCCCCACACGGCCGCGTTCTCCAGCCCCAGCGCCCAGAAGGCCAGGCCGGTGGTCACGCCCACCAGCGCGCTGCTGAGGATCTGCACCAGCAGGTAGCGCTGGATGTGGCCGTTGATGTCGTCCAGCACGTGCACCGTGACCTTCTTCTTGTGCAGGCTGGGCCCGGCCATCTTGACCAGCTTGCGCCGGAAGGTGTCGCCCGAGCACAGCGCGAAGAAAGTCAGGAACAGCACCAGCGTGGCCTGCCCCGCGCCCTCCATCAGGCCGACGGTGCCGCTCCAGAGGTAGTCGCGCACGTTGAAGGGCGGCCGCTCGACGATTACCCGCTGCACGCCGCGGCGGAAGTTGGCGGGCGAGCCCTCGTTGGCGGCGCGTTCCAGGTGGTCGGCCGCCTGCTGCACCGTGTCCAGCGGGCTGGCCTTGACCGACTTGGTGCGGATGGCGTTGCGCAGCTTCTGCGCGGCGGCGGGCAGCGCGTCCACCAGCTGGGTGGCGCTGCCGGCGAGCGAATAGCCGGTCCAGCCGGCGCCGCCGGTCAGCGCCAGCAGCAGCACTGCCGCGCCGGCCCAGCGCGGCAGCCGCCAGCGCTCCAGCCGGTCGACCACGGGCGACAGGGCGTAGACCAGCATCAGGCTCAGCGCCAGCGGGATCAGCACCGCCGCCGCCCAGCGCAGCGTGTACACGCAGGCCAGCACGCCCAGGATGACCAGCGAGGCACTGCGCACGTCCACCGGCATGTGCAGCAGAAGCCGCGGCGGGTCGGTGCCCGGCTGGGGCACGGCGCCGCGGGCGCGCTCTTCCTCCGCCTCGCGGATGGCGCGTTCGGTGGCGCTGTCGGCCGCGGACGGTGCCGGCGCGTCGCCGTCGGCGGGCGGCAGTTCGACGAGGGTAGGCTCAGGCGCGCTCATTCGGCGCGCTCCCGCAGCGCATCGCGCACGGCCGGCAGCTGCCGGCGCGAGACGGGCACCGCCTCCGGCAGGCCGGCCAGGCGCAGTGCCCAGCCTTCGGGCTCGTCGCCGCCCTCATGGCGTTCCAGCGCGCGCAGCGCATGCCGCGCCACCAGCGCGTTGCGGTGCACCCGCACGAAGCGCTCGGCGTGGCGCGTCTCCAGGTCGTTGAGCGATCCGTCGAGGATCAGGCTGCGGTCGGCAGTGCGCACGGTGATGTACTTCCATTCGGCCTTGAGGTAGAGCACGTCCGCGAGCGGCACGCGCTCCATGCGGCCGCGCTCCTGGATGAGCAGGTGCTCGGCATCGGCGGCCGGCGGCGCGGCCCGGCGCTGGCGCAGGTGGCGCTCGGCCCGCGCCAGCGCCTCCTGCAGCCGCGCGGCGCGCACCGGCTTGGTCAGGTAGTCGGCCGCATCGAGGTCGAAGGCGGCCACGGCATGGGCGGCATGGGCGGTGACGAACACCACCACCGGCGCTTCCGGCTGCGCGCGCAGGCGCTGCGCCACGGCCATCCCGTCGAGCCCGGGCATGGCGATGTCCAGCAGCAGCAGGTCGATGGGGCCGTTCTTCAGCAGGCCCAGCGCGGATTCGCCATCGCCCGCCTCGCCCACCACCTGCGCCGCCGGGACGCGGCATTCGGCCAGCAGGGTGCGCAGGCGGGCACGGGCCAGCGGCTCGTCGTCCACCAGCA
>NZ_LDSL01000068.1 GCF_001476815.1 Pseudacidovorax intermedius
CAGCAGCAGGCTGTCGGCGGGCAGCGGCATGCGCTGCTCGTCCAGCGCCGCCATCAGCAGCTGCGCGGCCCGGCGGCCGATGTCGGCGGCGGGCTGCTCGATGGTGCCCAGGCGCGGCGTGAGCTCGTCGCCCAGTGCGATGCCGTCGAAGCCCATCACCGACAGGTCCTGCGGCACGCGCAGGCCGGCCAGGTGTGCGGCGCGCACGGCGCGGATGGCGAGCAGATCGTTGGAGCAGAACAGGGCGGTGGGCCGGCCGGGGGCGGCCAGCCGTTCGCGCAGCGCGTCCACGGCCGCTTCGACGAAGGGCACTTCGATCAGCGGCGGCGCCTCGAGCCCGGCGGCGGCCATGCCGGCCAGGAAGCCGCGGTGGCGCTGCTGCGAGCGGTCGGACTGGGCGAGCGTGCCGCTCACCATCGCGATGCGCCGATGGCCCAGCGTGGCCAGATGCGCCACGGCCTCGGCCGAGGCGGCTTCGTTGTCGACGGCCACGCAGCAGTGGGCCGGATGCCGGTTGTACGCCAGCACGTAGGACCGCTGGCGTGCCTGCAGCCGGGCCAGCGCGGCGGAGGTCTGCGGGTTGGAGATGACCAGCACCATGCCCTCGACCTCGCGGGCGAGCAGCTGGTCGACCGCGCGCTGCTCGGCGTCCAGGTCGTAGCCGGTGGTCAGCGGCACGATGGCATGGCCGGCCTCGGCCGCGGCCTGTGCCAGGCCCTGCAGGCATTCGGCGAAGGTGGGGTTCAGCAGGGTGGGCAGCACCACGCCCAGCACCCGGCTGCGCTGGGTGCGCAGCGTGCGCGCGCTGGCACTGGGAAAGTAGCCCAGCTCGCGCGCGATCGACTCCACCAGCGCGCGCGTGGCGGGCAGCACCTTGTCGGGCGTGTTGAACACGCGCGAAACGGTGGCGATGGAGACGCCCGCCTTGTCGGCGACGGCCTGGATGCTCATGCGCAGGAACCTTGGGTGGAAAACATCATGTAAACGTTTTCATTTGAAGGTGCGCATGTGACACCGTCATGACGCGTTTGGAAACCGGGATTACCCAGGGCCCTGGTGCATGCTGGATGTCTCTCCCCATCCCGTTCGGGCTGAGCGCGTCGAAGCGCGGATGCCGACGGGGCGGGCCTTCGGCAGGCTCAGGCCGAACGGAGAGCGGGACCGGCCTTCGACAAGCTGAGGCCGAAGGGGTGGGTGGTGAGCCTTCGACGGGCCCGGGCTGAATGGGTGGGGCTGTGCCAGGCGCAAAAAAAAAGCGCGAGACCGAAGCCTCGCGCCGTTGGGCCCTCGCACGGGGCGCCTTGTTCTCAAGAGCTGGACGGCTTCGACGCCGTCCCCGCTCAGCGCTTGCGCCGCATGCGCCGGATCTCGTCCAGCACCAAGCAGATGGCGCCCAGCGTGATGGCACTGTCCGCCAGGTTGAAGGCCGGGAAATGCGACCCGGCCCAGTGGAAGTCCAGGAAGTCGACCACGTAGCCGTGCATCAGGCGATCCACCACGTTGCCGATGGCGCCGCCCAGGATGCAGGCGAGGGCGAAGCAGAAGAGCTTCTGGCCCGCATGCGCGCGCAGCATCCAGACGATGAACACGGCCGCGGCCACGCCGATGCCGGTGAAGAACCAGCGCTGCCAGCCCGAGGCGCCGGCCAGGAAGGAGAAGGCCGCGCCCGTGTTGTGCGCCCGCACGATGTTGAAGAACTCGGTGATGCGCGTGGCATCGCCGAGCTGGTAGTGGCCCAGGATCAGCGTCTTGGTGTACTGGTCGGCGATGAAGATCAGCACCGCCAGCGCCAGCCAGCCCCAGATGCCCAGGCCAGGACGGGTGGACTCGAATCCGCTGTGCGCCTTCATGGTCATGCCACGCTCCGCGCTTCGCCGGCGCCGTACAGGTTGCTGGTGCAGCGGCCGCACAGCGTGGGATGCGCGCTGTCGTGGCCCACGTCGTCGCGCCAGTGCCAGCAGCGCTCGCACTTGGTGGCGGTGCTGGGCGTGACGGCGATGGCGAGCGCGTCGCCGGCCTGCAGGTTGACCACCGAGGTGATGAAGACGAACTTCAGGTCGTCGCCCAGCGCAGCCAGCAGCGCATGGTCCTCGGGCGCGGCGGTGAGCCGCACGTTGGCCTGCAGCGAGGAGCCCACGCCGCCCGCCGTACGCACGGCCTCGATCTCCTTGTTGACCGCATCGCGGATGGCCTGGATGCGGCCCCACTTGGCCAGCAGCGCCTCGTCGGGCGTGCCCAGGTCGCAGAAGGTCTCCATGAAGATGGAGTCGGAGCTGCCCGCGAACTTCCACGCCTCCTCGGCCGTGAAGCTCAGGAAGGGCGCCATCCAGCGCAGCATGGCCTGGGTGATGTGCCACAGCGCCGTCTGCGCGCTGCGGCGCGCGCGCGAGCCGGGCTGCGTGGTGTAGAGCCGGTCCTTCAGCACGTCCAGGTAGAAGGCGCCCAGGTCTTCCGAGCAGAAGACCTGCAGCTTGGCCACCACCGGATGGAACTCGTAGACCTTGTAGTGGCCCAGCACCTCGGCCTGGAACTGCGCGGCGCGCGACAGCGCCCAGCGGTCGATCTCGAACAGCTCGGCCAGCGGCACCGCGTCCTTGGCCGGGTCGAAGTCGCTGGTGTTGGCCAGCAGGAAGCGCAGCGTGTTGCGGATGCGGCGGTAGGCGTCGACCACGCGGGCCAGGATCTTGTCGTCGCCGGCGATGTCGCCGGAGTAGTCCGACGCGGCCACCCACAGGCGGATGATCTCGGCGCCCAGCTTCTTGGTGATCTCCTGCGGATCGATGCCGTTGCCGAGCGACTTGCTCATCTTGCGGCCCTGGCTGTCCACGGTGAAGCCATGGGTCAGCAGGCCGCGGTAGGGCGCGCGGCCTTCCAGCGCGCAGGCCAGCAGCAGCGAGCTGTGGAACCAGCCGCGGTGCTGGTCATGGCCTTCGAGGTACAGGTCGGCCTCGGGGCCCTGGTCGTGGTGCACCGTGGGGTGCGTGCCGCGCAGCACATGGAAGAAGGTGGAGCCGGAATCGAACCACACCTCCAGGATGTCGCTGCTCTTGGTGTAGTGCGGCGCGTCCTCGGCGCCCAGGATTTCTTCGGTGGTGACGCGGCTCCAGGCCTCGATGCCGCCCTGCTCGACGATGGCGGCTGCCTGGTCGAGGATCTCCATCGTGCGCGGATGCAGCTCGCCCGTGAGCTTGTGCAGGAAGAAGGGGATCGGCACGCCCCAGCTGCGCTGGCGCGAGATGCACCAGTCGGGCCGGTGCGCGATCATGTCGTGCAGCCGCGCCTTGCCGTTCTCGGGGTAGAAGCTGGTGTCCTCGATGGCCTCCAGCGCGATCTGCCGCAGCGTCTTGGCCGGCTTGGCGCCGGGCAGGGTGAACACGCCCTCGCCCTCGTCCATGCGGATGAACCACTGGGCCGCGGCACGGTAGATCACCGGCGTCTTGTGGCGCCAGCAGTGCGGGTAGCTGTGGGTGATGGTCTCGGTGGCCATCAGCCGGCCCGCCTCTCGCAGCGCCTCGATGATGTGCGGCACCGCCTTCCAGATGTGCTGGCCGCCGAAGAGCGGAAAGTCCGGCTCGTACACGCCGTTGCCCTGCACCGGGTTGAGGATGTCGTCGTAGGCCATGCCGTGCGCAATGCAGGACTGAAAGTCGTCCAGGCCGTAGGCGGGCGAGGAATGGACCAGGCCCGTGCCGTCGGTGGCGGTGGCGTAGTCGGCCAGGTACACCGGCGACAGGCGGCGGTAGCCCTCGTGCACGTCGTACAGCGGATGCTCGAACTCCAGGCCGCCCAGCGCGCGGCCGGGCGCGATGGCGATGACCTTGCCGTCGAGCGCGTAGCGGTTCAGGCAGCTCTCGACCAGCGTGTCGGCCACGATCAGCAGGCCGCGGTCGGTGTCGACCAGCGCATAGGTCAGCTCGGGGTTGAGGTTGAGTGCCTGGTTGGCCGGGATGGTCCAGGCGGTGGTGGTCCAGATGACGGCGAAGGCGTCCTTCTCGATGGCCGGCAGGCCGAAGACGGCCGCGAGCTTGGCGCGGTCGTGGGCCTTGAAGGCGACATCCAGCGTCTGGCTCTTCTTGTCGGCGTACTCGATCTCGAACTCGGCGAGCGACGAGCCGCAGTCGAAACACCAGTACACGGGCTTGAGGCCGCGATACACGAAGCCGCGCTCGATCACCTTCTTGAAGGCGCGGATCTCGCCTGCTTCGTTGGCGAAGTCCATCGTCTTGTAGGGATGGTCCCATTCGCCCAGCACGCCCAGGCGCTGGAAGTCGCTCATCTGCTGCGCGATCTGCTCGGTGGCGTAGGCGCGGCTCTTCGCCTGCATCTCGTCGCGGCTCAGGTTGCGGCCGTGCTTCTTCTCGATGGCGTTCTCGATCGGCAGGCCATGGCAGTCCCAGCCGGGCACATAGAGCGCGTCGTAGCCTTCGAGCTGGCGCGCCTTGGTGATCATGTCCTTGAGGATCTTGTTCACCGCATGGCCCATGTGGATCTGGCCGTTGGCGTACGGCGGGCCGTCGTGCAGGATGAACTTGGGCCGGCCGGCGCGGGCCATGCGCAGGCGCTTGTACAGGCCCTCGTCGTTCCAGGCCTTGACCCAGCCCGGCTCGCGCTTGGGCAGGTCGCCGCGCATGGGGAAGGGCGTGTCGGGCAGGTTCAGGGTGGCGCGGTAGTCGGGGGTCGCGGAGGAATCGGCAGCGTCGGACATGAGGGGCAGAGGAAAGGCATCGACAGGCTCGGCCCGCGCGCGGCGATGGCCGCGGGGGAGGGGAGGAGGTCAGGCCGCTCGCCCCGAGCTTGTCGGTGGGGCGCCGGCACGGCGGGCGTGCCGGTTAAATTCGGTCGCGTGTGGTCTGGCGCCGCGTTTCCGCGTGGCTGCTGCCCGCCGCGCCGGCGCTGCCGGCGGCGAAATACGCGCGTGCGTCGGCCAAGTCCTGGGCGATGCCCGCGGTCAGGGCTTCCAGGCTGGTGTAGCGCAGCTCGTCGTGCAGTTTGTGCAACAGTTCCACGCGCACGATTTTACCGTAGGCCCCCTCCGGGCCCAGGCTGGCCGGCCATTCGAGGCAATGCGTCTCCAGCAGCACGCGGCCGCCGTTGACGTCGTTCGGGTCCAGCGAGGGTCGCACGCCCAGGTTGGCCACGCCCGGCAGGGGCCGCTCGCCCAGCCCATGCACCCGCACCACGAAGATGCCGCTGGCCGCGGGCTTCCAGTGCTTGAAGCGCAGGTTGAGCGTGCGGAAGCCGTCCGTGCCGCCCGGTGCGCTGGCGCCCAGCGCCCGGCCCAGCTTGCGGCCGTGCACCACGTGGCCCGAGATGGCGTAGGGCCGGCCGAGCAGGGCAGCGGCATCGTCCATGCGGCCGGCGGCCAGCGCCTCGCGCACGGCCGAACTGGACACGCGCAGCGCCCGCGGCCCTTCGGCGCTGCCGGGGGCGGCGGGGTAGGACACCTCGTAGCTGTTCATCCGCGCCACGTCGAAGCCGCGCGCCGCCCCGGCTGCGTGCAGCATGGCGAAGTCGCCGGCCCGCCTGGCGCCGAAGCGGAAGTCGTCGCCCACCAGCACGTAGCGCGCGCCCAGGCCGCGCACCAGCACCTCGTCGATGAACTGCTCGGGCGACTGGCTGGCGAGTTGCGCGTCGAAGGGCAGCACCACCGTCTGCGCCACGCCGCAGGCCTGCAGTTCGCCGAGCTTGTCGCGCAGCGTGGCGATGCGGGCCGGCGCCAGCTCCGGCCGCCGGGCCACGCCGGCGAAATAGTCGCGCGGATGCGGCTCGAAAGTCAGCACGCAGCTGGGCAAGCCGCGGTGGCGGGCTTCGGTCTGCAGCAGGCCCAGCATGGCCTGGTGGCCGCGGTGCACGCCATCGAAATTGCCGATGGTCACGGCGCTGGCAGGCGCAACGCCCGGATGGCGGAAGCCGCGGAAGATCTGCATGGTCCTGTTATCTTTTTGATAGCTGGCCGCGTGCGCTCGGGAATCCTCCGGGCGTGAACGGGCTGTCATGAATGCCGGTTATATTGTGTCGCTTTCCGGCACTGCCGGGCCGCTGCGGTGGCCCTGGCTGGCGGTGCGGACGGTTCTGCGTGGCGTACGTTCCCTGTGTTTTCTTCGTTCGACGAGGAGGCGTTTGTGGTGAAGGTATTGAAGCTGTCGGCCCAAGGGCTGCCCCAGTCGTGGATCTCGCTCGAGCAGGCGGTGACCCACTACGCGGCCGGCGAGGTGCGCTGGGAGGCCGGCGAACAGGTGGCCCTGTTCCGCGGCGGCCACAACGCGATGACGGGCGCGCAGTCGCAGATCGCCGTCAGCAGCATCATCGGCACCCGCGGCGTGCCGCGCATCAGCCCCTTCAGCCTGCGCCCGGGCTTGACCAACAGCAAGCTCTTCGCGCGTGACCGCAACGTCTGCGCCTACTGCGGCGACCATTTCCACGAAGAAGACCTGACGCGCGAGCACATCGTGCCCTTCGCGCAGAACGGGGTGGACCACTGGATGAACGTGGTGACGGCCTGCCGGGCCTGCAACCACCGCAAGGGCAACCGCACGCCCGAGCAGGCGCACATGCCGCTGCTCTACACGCCCTACGTGCCCAGCCTGTGGGAGGACTTCATCCTGCGCAACCGCCGCATCCTGGCGGACCAGATGGAGTTCCTGGCGGCGCACCTGCCGTCGAGCTCGCGGCTGCACGGCTAGCGGCGCGGCGGTTCCAGGCTCACAGGCGCCAGGACGGCGCCCGTTTTTCGATGAAGGCCTGCACGCCTTCCTGCGCCGTCGCATCGGCCATGTTGCAGGCCATGGTGCGGGCGGCATCGTGCAGCGCCGCTTCCAGCCCCGTCTCCAGCTGGCGGTAGAAGAGGGCCTTGCCCATTTCGAGCGCGATGCGGGGCTTGGCGACGATGCTGGCCACCAGCGCCGCCACCTCGTCGTCCAGAGCCTCGGCCGGCACCACGCGGTTGACCAGGCCCTGTGCGAGCGCCGTCCGGGCGTCGATGAAGTCCCCCGTCACCAGCAGCTCGAAGGCCTTCTTGCGTGGCAGGTTGCGCGACACCGTCACGCTGGGCGTGGCGCAGAACAGGCCGACGTTGATGCCGCTGGTGGCAAAGCTGGCGCTGTCGGCGGCCACGGCCAGGTCGCACAGCGCGACGAGCTGGCAGCCAGCGGCGGTCGCCAGGCCATGCACGCGCGCGACGACCGGCACCGGCAGGCGATGCAGCGCCAGCATCATGGCGCCGCAGCGGTCGAACAGCACCTGATAGACCGACTGCGAGGGCGATGCCTGCATCTCGCGCAGGTCGTGACCAGCGCAGAACGCCCGGCCGTTGGCGGCGATGACGACGGCGCGCAGGTCGGCGTCCAGCGCCAGCCGCTGGCAGGCCGCATGCAGCGCATCGATCAGCGCGACGGACAGCGCGTTGAAGGCGGCCGGCCGGTTGAGGGTGAGCGTGACCACGCCGCGGGCGTCACGCGATTCCAGCAGGAGGGGCTCGTCGGTGTTCGTCACGTTTCCTTCTTCCATCGGTGTGGGGCGACGGGGGCGGGCCTGGCCTTCGAATGAGGGTTCTGCCAGGCCGTCGGCGGGTGGTCAGTAGGTCAGCTCCAGCAGGCTCAGGTGGCCCTCGGCCACCGGCCAGCTTCGCCCGGCGATGCGCTCGCCATTGAATTCGCCTTCCACCGTGCGCGCCGGCCCGGCCGCGAGCCGCAGCCGCGAACTCGCCACGCCCGCGCCGCGCGGCGGCACGCCAGCCAGCTGCGTCTGGCCGTCGAAGCGCATGCGGTCGCGCTGGGCGTCGAAGTAGCCGCGCGGCCGGGTGAACACGACCACCGCGCCCGCCGGCCGGTCCGCCGCCGCCAGCCGCTCCGGCCGCAGGTGGACCACGTCGCTGGAGCGCGGGAAGGGGCTGCGGTAGATGTGCGTGGTGGCGTAGCCGGGGGCCACGATCTCGAATTCGTAGCTGGCGCCCGGGCGCGCCACGAAGGGCCCCCAGCGGCCGTCCGCGCCCACCGTCTTGCGCCAGGCCGGCGCGCCGCGGCGCTCGCCGATGGCCGGCTCGGTCTCGTACACGCTCACTTGCGCGCCCGCCAGCGGCAGGTTGTTGACGAAGTCGCCGCTGGCGGGGTCGGCTGGATTCAGGCCGAGCCCGGTGATGCGGCCGTCGAGCACGATCCGTGGCTCGGTGGCGATGGCCGTGGCGCCCGGTGCGTCGCCGGTGAGGAAGCGCCAGGTCGCGTCGAAGGCCGCGGGCGAGAACGACACCTCGCGGTGGTCCGCGCCCGGCAGCACGAGGTTGGTCGCACCGCGCAGGGCCGGCCCGTCGGCCGTGATGTTCGTGGGCTTGCCCGGCGCGCCGATCCACAGGCCGTCGGGCTGGGCGTACTTGTCGTTGCCGTCGGAGCGCAGCGTGAGCCAGTGCGGGCCGGGCGTCACCTCGTCGCCGTTCGGACCTTTGGGCGCGTTCAGCTGGCGCAGGAAGGGCGACAGGCCCGAGAACTCGCTGCCTTCGCGCCAGCCGGGAATGGCCCAGATGCCGTGCGCCGGGTTGCCGCCGAGCGCGACATGGCCGACCCTGGCCGCGCCGCCGCCGTTCTGCACGTAGTTGCGGATCGTGTTGCCGCCGCGCGAATTGCCGACCAGCACCACCTGCGGTGCGCCCGTCTGGCGAAGCACGCGATCGACCTCCGCGGATAGGAAGGCCATGGACTCGGCCGTGGAACTGCGGCCCGGCTGCGCCACGCCGTCGTCGTCGCGGGCCAGGGGCATGGGCTGGTCGAGCGCGAACAGCCGCTCGCGCGCCCAGCCGTTGGATTCGAAGCGCCACAGCGTGGTCTGCCACAGCGCGGCCGAATCGCCGTTGCCGTGCATGAAGACGACGGGCGTGTCGCGGCGTGGTCCCGCGCCCGGCGTGGCGCAGGCAGCCAGCGCAAGGCTGGCGGGGGCGGTCATCAACAAGGTGCGGCGGCGGATCATCCGGGGCTCCTGGCAAGCAAGAAGAAGGGCGGCACGGCGCGGGGCCGGGCCGCCAGAAAGAAGAAAGGCCCGCCAGCGTGTGCCGGCAGGCCTGCGGTGTCATGGACCGGGCTCACCCGCGGTCAGGCGAACACCCCCGCGCTGTCTTCCATGCGCGCCGACACTTCGCCCAGGTGATGCAGCGTGTCGCCGAACACGATCTCCATCTGCGTCAGCTTGCGGAAGTAGTGGCTGCCCATGTATTCGTCGGTCACGCCGATGCCGCCGTGCAGCTGCACCGACTGCTGGCCGACGAAGCGCATCGACACGCCCAGCTGGTACTTGGCGCGGGCCAGGGCCTGGCGGCGCTCGGCCGCCGGCGCGCCCAGCTTGAGCGTGGCGTAGTAACTCATCGAGCGGGCCAGTTCCAGCTGCATCTTCATGTCGGCGACGCGGTGGCGCAGGGCCTGGAAGCTGCCGATGGTCACGCCGAACTGCTTGCGGGTGTTGAGGTACTCGACCGTCAGCGCCAGCGTCTTGTCCATCACGCCCACGCCTTCGGCGCAGGTGGCGGCGATGCCGATGTCCACGGCTTCTTCGAGCACCGGCAGGCCGTCGGCGGCCACGAGCTGCGCGGCGGCCTGGGTGAACACAACCTCCGCGGCGCGACTGCCATCCTGCGTGGGATAGCCCGAGGCCTTGATGCTGCCGTCGGCACGCGGCACCAGGAAAAGGGCGATGCGCCCGTCCAACTGCGCCGGCACCAGGTAGGCCGCCGCTTCGTCGCCGGCCGGCACCAGGCTCTTGGTGCCGCTCACGGCGTAGCCGTCGCCGGCCTTGGTGGCCTTGGCTTCGCAGCGGTCCAGGCGATAGCGCGCGGCGCGCTCCTGGTAGGCCAGCACCACCAGCTTCTCGCCGCTGGCGATGCCGGGCAGCCAGTCGCCGCGCACGCCTTCGTTGGCATGACGGGCCAGCACGGCGCCGGCGATGAAGGACTGCGCCAGCGGCTCCAGCACGATGCCGCGGCCCAGTTCTTCCATCACCACCATGGCCTCGACCGGGCCCATGCCCAGGCCGCCGTCGTCCTCGGGGATGTACAGGCCGCCCAGGCCCAGCTCGGACAACTCGGTCCAGGCGGCGCGGGAGAAGCCGCCGTCCTTCTCGATGCCGCGGCGGCGGTCGAAGTCGTAGGCCTTCTCGACCCAGCGGCCGACGGCGTCGCGCAGTTGCTGCTGGTCTTCAGTGAAATCGAAATCCATGTCTGCCTCCTGTCAGCCCAGCACCGTCTGGGCCACGATGTTGCGTTGCACTTCGTTCGAGCCGCCGTAGATCGTGGTCTTGCGGTAATTGAAGTAGGTGGAGGCCAGCGGCGCCAGCGACGCATGGCCGCCGGGGAAGTCGCCCTGCCAGCCGGCCGCCATGGCTTCGCGGATCAGCGGCAGCGAGAAGGGGCCGCCCGCCAGCATCATCAGCTCGGAATAGCGCTGCTGGATCTCGCTGCCCTTGATCTTGAGCAGGCCGGCGATGTCCAGCGAGTTCTTGCCCGATTTCTCGGCCGAGAGCACGCGCAGCACCAGCATTTCGAGCGCCACAATGTCCACTTCCAGCTTGGCGATCTCGTCGCGGAAGCGCACGTCGTCGTACACGCCCTCGGCCTTGGCGATGCGCTTGACGCGTTCCAGCTCGCGCTTGGCGCGGTTGACGTCGGCAATGTTGGTCCGCTCGTGGCTCAGCAGGTGCTTGGCGTAGGTCCAGCCCTTGTTCTCCTCGCCGATGAGCTGGTCGGCCGGCACCTCGACGTTGTCGAAGAACACGTCGTTGACCTCGTAGCCGCCGTCGAGCAGGCGGATCGGCCGCACGCTCACGCCGGGCGACTTCATGTCGAGCACGATGAAGCTGATGCCGGTCTGCGGCTTGCCCTCGGTGCTGGTGCGCACCAGGTTGAACATCCAGTCGCCGTACTGGCCCAGCGTGGTCCAGGTCTTCTGGCCGTTGATGATGTACTTGTCGCCGCGGCGCTCGGCGCGGGTGCGCAGCGAGGCCAGGTCCGAGCCCGAGCCGGGTTCGCTGTAGCCCTGGCTCCACCAGACCTCGCCGCTGGCGATGCCGGGCAGGAAGCGCTCCTGCTGCTCGCGCGAGCCGAAGGCCATGATGACGGGCGCCACCATCACGGGGCCGAAGGGGATCACGCGCGGCGCGCCGGCGCGGGCGGTCTCTTCCTCGAACAGGTGCTTCTGCACGGCC
Organism: Pseudacidovorax intermedius; assembly: GCF_001476815.1. Taxonomy (GTDB): domain Bacteria; phylum Pseudomonadota; class Gammaproteobacteria; order Burkholderiales; family Burkholderiaceae_C; genus Xenophilus; species Xenophilus intermedius_A. The sequence continues at coordinate 11,179 of NZ_LDSL01000068.1, forward strand.
GTCCAGCCGGGGCCGCCGAACTGCTTGGGCCAGCCGTAGCCCAGCCAGCCCTTCTTGCCGAGGATCTTGGCCCAGCGCTGGTGGTCTTCCTTCGAAAGCTCCAGGCCTTCGTTGACCTTGTGGGCGATGTCTTGGGGCAGGTTGTCCGCCACCCAGGCGCGGACCTCTTCGCGGAACGCCTGTTCTTCAGGGGTGAATGCCAGATCCATGGGGGTTGTCTCCAGAGAAGCGGGATTTTTAGCACGCTCGTTCGCAAGTCCGAGTCCGCCGTGCGACACACGGATAATCCGCCGCCAGTATGCAGAGTTCCCTTCCATGCGGCCCCGGGGTTTTCAGCCGGTTGCCAGTCTCGGCCGCAGCGGCCGGTTCCGTGCACCGCACGGCTGTCGATGCCGTCGCGAAAGGCCGCCGGTGAGCGGCAACATCGTCATCCTCGTCTCCGGCGGCGGCTCCAACATGGCGGCCATCGCCCGGGCGGCGCAGGCCCGCCGCTGGGCCGAGCGCTTCGGCGTGCGCGTGGCGGCCGTCGTCAGCAACAAGCCCGAAGCGGGCGGCCTGGCGCTCGGCCGCGAGCTGGGGCTGGAGACCGCCGTCGTCGACCACCGCGGTTTCGACGGCCGCGAGGCCTTCGACGCCGCGCTCGCCGACACCATCGACCGCTGGCAGCCCGTGCTGGTGGTGCTGGCCGGCTTCATGCGCATCCTGACGCCGGGCTTCGTGGCGCGTTACGAGGGGCGGCTGGTCAACATCCATCCTTCGCTGCTGCCGGCCTTTCCGGGCCTGCACACCCACCGCCGCGCCATCGAGGCCGGCTGCCGCGTCGCCGGTGCCACGGTGCACCTGGTGACGGCCGAACTGGACCATGGCCCCATCCTGGCCCAGGCCGTCGTGCCGGTGCTGGCCGGCGACACCCCCGAAGCGCTGGCCGCCCGCGTGCTGAGCCAGGAACACCGGCTCTATCCCCAGGCCATCGAGGGCTGGCTCGCGGCGCGCTGAGGCCCCGAACGGGGTGGGCGGCGACAATCGCCCCCCTATGCATCCCCAAGCCCTGTTGGAGGCCTGCGCCGAACTCACCGGCCGCGTGCTCCGATTCGACCATCCGGCCGACGCCATCGTCTCGCGCTATTTCCGCGAGCATCGATCCCTCGGCCCCCGCGAGCGCGCGACGCTCGCCGAGACCGTCTACACCATCCTGCGCAAGAAGCTGCTGTTCGAGCACCTGGCGCGTTCCGGCAGCGGCGCGCGCGAGCGACGCCTGGCCATCCTGGGCTTCCATGGCTCGCGCGACTTCCTCAAGACCGTGCTCAGCGACGCGGAAAAGCGCTGGCTGGACGCCTGCGAGGCCGTCGCCCCTGCCGATCTGATGGCCCAGCACCGCCACAACCTGCCCGAATGGCTGGCCCAGCCCTTGCGCGCCCAACTGGGCGCAGCCGACTTCATGGCCCTGGCCGACACGCTGCAGCAACCCGCCCCGCTGGACCTGCGCGTCAACATCCTGAGCGCCAAGCGTGAAGAAGTGCAGCGCGAGCTCAAGACGGCCGGCATCGCCGCCAAAACAACGCCGTTCTCGCCCTGGGGCCTGCGCATCGACGGCAAGCCGGCCGTCAACCGCCTGCCCGCCTTCGAGCGCGGCGCCATCGAGGTGCAGGACGAAGGCTCCCAACTGCTCACGCTGCTGGTCGAGGCGCGCCGCGGCGAGATGGTGGTCGATTTCTGCGCCGGCGCCGGCGGCAAGACCCTGGCGCTGGGCGCGGCCATGCGCAGCACCGGCCGGCTGTACGCCTTCGACACGTCGGCACACCGGCTGGACGCCCTCAAGCCCCGGCTGGCGCGCAGCGGCCTGTCGAACGTGCACCCGGCCGCCATCGCCCATGAGCGGGACGAGCGCATCAAGCGGCTCGCCGGCAAGATCGACCGCGTGCTGGTCGATGCCCCCTGTTCGGGCCTGGGCACGCTGCGCCGCAACCCGGACCTCAAGTGGCGCCAGTCGGCCGAAGCCGTCCAGGAGCTGGTGGCCAAGCAGACCGCCATCCTCGCCAGCGCCGCGCGGCTGGTAAAGCCGGGCGGCCGGCTGGTCTATGCCACCTGCAGCGTGCTGCCGGAGGAGAACGAAGCCATCGCCGAGGCCTTCGGCGCGGCCAACCCCGATTTCCTGCCGCTGGAGGCCGCGGACCTGCTGACCGCGCAGAAGGTGGCGGACGCCGCCGCGCTGTGTGCGGGCGGGGAGGGCGGCACGCGCTACCTGCGGCTGTGGCCTCACCGCCACGCCACCGACGGTTTTTTCGCCGCCGCCTGGAACCGGCGCTAGAGAGCGGCATCCAATCCCCAGAGATTCAACGCCGTTACACGAAAAACGGGGTGGATTTCAAGCCCGGCACACTAAAATTGTCGGACTGTTCTGACAGGGCGACCCCGTCCGTCCGTGTGGAGTACCCAACTTGCTGATTCCTGATTCCGCCGTTCTGAGCTCGGCCCTCGACTGGCTTGCCCATGGCCTGTGGGATCTGTCCTGGTGGCAGATCGTGCTGTACACGCTCGCCACGACGCACGTCACCATCCTGGCGGTGACCATCTTCCTGCACCGCACGCAGGCCCACCGCTCCATGGACCTGGGGCCCATCCCGTCGCACTTCTTCCGCTTCTGGCTGTGGGTCGGCACCGGCATGGTCACCAAGGAATGGGTGGCCATCCACCGCAAGCACCACGCCAAGTGCGAGACCGAGGAAGATCCGCACAGCCCGCAGACCCGCGGCATCGACACCGTGATGTGGCGCGGTGCCGAGTTGTACCGCGCCGAGGCGAAGAACAGCGACACCATCACCAAGTTCGGCCACGGCACGCCCGACGACTGGATCGAGCGCAACCTGTACAGCCGCTTCGGCTGGCAGGGTGTGGGCCTCATGCTGATCCTCAACCTGGCGCTCTTCGGTGGCATCGGCGCCACCATCTGGGCCATCCAGATGCTGTGGATCCCCTTCTGGGCGGCCGGCGTCGTCAACGGCCTGGGCCACTACTGGGGCTATCGCAACTTCGAGGCGCAGGATGCCAGCACCAACCTGGTGCCCTGGGGCATCGTGATCGGCGGCGAAGAGCTTCACAACAACCACCACACCTATCCCACGGCCGCCAAGTTCTCGGTCAAGAAGTACGAGTTCGACATCGCCTGGGGCTACATCATGCTGATGCAGAAGCTGGGCTGGGCCAAGGTCAAGAAGGTACCGCCGAAGCTGCGCATGGGCGAGGTCCGCCCGGTGGCCGACGAGAAGACGCTCGAGGCCGTCATCGCCAACCGCTACGAAGTGATGGCTGGCTACGCCCGCGAAATGCGTCGCACCTGCAAGCAGGAACTGTCGCAGCTGCAGGCCCGCGGTGCCGACCTGTCGGTGCTCAAGGCGGCTCGCCGCTGGCTGCACCGCGACGACGACAAGGTGCCCGCTGCCGCCCGGCCCAAGCTCGCCGAGGCCCGCGCCGCCCACCCGGTGCTGGACAAGATGGTCACCATGCGCGAGGAACTGCGCCAGATGTGGATGAACACCTCGCAGTCGCGCGAGCAACTGGCGGCCGACCTGGCGGCCTGGTGCCACCGCGCCGAGGCCAGCGGCATCAAGGCGCTGCAGGAGTTCTCGATCCGTCTGCGCGCTGCGCACGTCTGACCGAAATCCTGCTCATCGCTCAGTGCTTCGGCACTGGGCGGCTACAAAAAAGACCGGCCTTGTGCCGGTTTTTTGTTGTCTGGATGGCGGCTTGGAACCGGCAGGGGCCCGCACGGATGTTGGAAAGAAGCTGCCGACTGCCCGCCGCGCCAGAGCGACGCGGGCAACAAAAAACCCGCTGGATCGCAGCGGGTTTTTCGCAGAAGGCGTGGGCCGAATTACTTCAGCTTCACTTCCTTGTATTCGACGTGCTTGCGCGCCTTGGGGTCGAACTTCATGATCAACATCTTTTCAGGCGTCGTCTTCTTGTTCTTGCTGGTGGTGTAGAAGTGGCCGGTGCCCGCGGTGGACTCCAGCTTGATCTTTTCGCGTCCGCCTTTGCTCGTTGCCATGGTGTGCTCCTTTCAGCTCAGGCCTGGCCGCGTGCGCGCATGTCTGCGAGCACGGCGTCGATGCCGTTCTTGTCGATCAGGCGCAGGGCGGCGCTGGAAACGCGCAGACGCACCCAACGGTTTTCGCTCTCGACCCAGAAACGACGGTATTGCAGGTTCGGCAGGAACCGGCGCTTGGTTTTGTTGTTGGCGTGGGAAACGTTGTTCCCGACCATCGGGCCCTTGCCCGTGACTTCACATACGCGTGCCATTGAGGACACTCTTTCATGAACAGCCGTCACCATGCGCGGCGAACCGCCGTGAGGCGGTTCGTGGGGTGGGTCGGCTTGACCTCGCCAGAAAAAAACGGGTGGCGGTAGCCCGTTTGCCGCACCGTCACCCGGGGGTGAATGCGGCAAAGCCGGCGATTATAGGCCGGCTTTCAGGAAACTGTCCATATCCAGGCCTGGGAGGCCGGGACGGCGGGCGGTCTCGCTCAGGACGTGCCGTCCTGCTCCAGAAAGCGCTGGGCGTCCAGTGCGGCCATGCAGCCCGTGCCGGCGCTGGTGATGGCCTGGCGATACACGTTGTCCTGCACATCGCCGGCGGCGAACACGCCGGGCACGCTCGTCATCGTCGCGAAGCCGTTCAGGCCGGAACGGGTGACGATGTAGTTGTCCTTGAGCTCCAGCTGACCCTGGAACAGGTCGGTGTTCGGATGGTGGCCGATGGCGATGAAGCAGCCCTTGAGGTCGATCTGCTTCTTCTCGCCCGACTGCACGTTGCGCAGGCGGATGCCCGTCACGCCGCTGTCGTCGCCCAGAACTTCGTCCAGTTCGCTGTGCAGTTCCAGCACGATCTTGCCTTCCTTGACCTTCTCGTGGACCTTGTCGATCAGGATCGGCTCGGCGCGGAACTTGTCGCGGCGGTGCACCAGCGTCACCTGGCGGGCGATGTTGGACAGGTACAGCGCCTCCTCCACCGCGGTGTTGCCGCCACCGATCACGCACACATCTTGCTCCCGGTAGAAGAAGCCGTCGCAGGTGGCACAGGCCGAGACGCCGCGGCCCATGAACTTCTCTTCCGAGGGCAGGCCCAGGTACTTGGCCGAGGCGCCGGTGGCGATGATCAGGGTTTCGCAGGTGTAGCTGCCGCTGTCACCAGTGAGGGTGAAGGGACGCCGGGTCAGGTCGACCTTGTTGATGTGGTCGAAGACGATCTGCGTGTTGAAGCGCTCGGCATGCTCCAGAAAGCGCTGCATCAGCTCCGGGCCCTGCACGCCGTGGACGTCCGCCGGCCAGTTGTCCACCTCGGTGGTGGTCATCAGTTGGCCGCCCTGTGCCATGCCGGTCACCAGCAGCGGCTTGAGGTTGGCGCGGGCGGCATAGATCGCGGCGGTGTAGCCTGCGGGGCCCGAGCCGAGAATGAGTACCTGGGAATGCAGCGGAGTGGTCATAAACTTCGAACCTGAATGGTGAACGGCAAGCTGCGCTTGCATGGGCTTCGCCTTTGGTGGGACGCGAGTATCCCGTTCAGGTTCAATGCATGCGGAGCGCTCTTTTTATGTGCGTGATTGTATTTATTGATGTGGCGGCCCTCGATGGACGCTGCACGGGAGGAAATAGATAGATGTCGATGCTCACCAACCTGGAACTGCTGCGGCGGGTTCCGCTGTTCTCCGCGCTCACGCCCGCCCAGTCGGCCAACATTGCCGACGTGGTGGTCAAGAAGCGTTTCAAGCGCGGCGAGCTGATCGTCGAGCAGGGCAAGCGCTCCAACGCCCTCTACATCATCCTGGCCGGCCGGGCGCGGGTGCTGAATTCGGACAACCGGGGCCGGGAGGTGATCCTCGCCACGCTGCAGGCGGGCGACTACATCGGCGAGATGAGCCTGATCGACGGCGAGCCGCATTCGGCCACCGTGCGGGCCGACATCCAGGTCGACGTGCTGGTGCTGGGCCAGGAGGCCTTCGCGCGCTGTGTGCCCGACAACTCATCCATGACCTACAACATCCTGCGCGGCATGGTGCGCCGGCTGCGCCAGGCGGACCGCAAGATCGAATCGCTCGCGCTGATGGATGTCTACGGCCGGGTCGCGCGCTGCCTGCAGGATTTCGCCGTGGACGACGGCAGCGGCACGATGGTGGTGCGCGAGCGCATCTCGCGGCAGGACCTGGCCAAGATGGTCGGCGCCTCGCGCGAGATGGTCAGCCGCGTCATGAAGGACCTGGAGGAGCGCGGCTTCGTGCAGACCCAGGAAGACGGCTCCCTGATGGTGAAGGACCGCCTCTCGGCGCTGAGCTGAGCGCCGCCGGCAGGCGTAACGGGTTGCCCGGCGCGGCTCGGCGCCGCCAAGATGGTTTAGGCTTGCGCATTGCGCGCTGCACTGCAGCGCGGCCCGCCTGCGTCCATGACCTATTCCTTGCACACCTTGAACAATCCGGCCGGGCACGACGCCCCGCCCGTGCGGCAGCGCGCCATGCGCTTCGCGCACGAAATCTCCCTCGTCGCCGGCCTGGCGCTCATGCTCTTCTGGCTGCTGGCAATGTTCAGCTACACGCCTTCCGATGCCGCCTGGTCCACCTCGGGCAGTGGCGGCGTGGTCAAGAACTGGGGGGGCACCCTCGGCGCATGGCTGGCCGATGCCAGCTATTACCTGGCGGGCTATTCCATCTGGTGGGTGTTCGCCGCCGCAGTGCGCGTCTGGTTTTCCTCGCTGGCGCAGTGGCTGCGCGGCAGCGCGCCGCAGGGCGCCGCCCCGGCACCGCGGCTGAACCGCAGCCGGGTGCTGTTCTGGCTCGGCCTGGTGCTGTTGCTGGCCGCGAGTGCCACCCTCGAATGGTCGCGCCTGTACCGGCTGGAATTTCGCCTGCCGGGGCATGGCGGCGGCGTGCTCGGCTACTTCGTCGGCCCGGCGGGCGTGCGCTGGCTGGGCTTCACCGGCTCCGCGCTGGTGGCCATCGCGGCCGGCGTGGTCGGCTCGGCGCTGGTGTTCCGCTTCTCCTGGGCGCAGGTGGCCGAGGCCATCGGTGCCCGCATCTATTCGCTGTTCGAGCGCGGCCGCGAGAAGCGCGAGCTGGCGCAGGACCTGGCCATGGGCCGCAAGGCCCGCCGCGAGCGCGAGGAAACGGCGGCCCACGACCGCGATGTGCCCGGGCCGGCGGACGACGAGGTCGAGCCCGCCTTCGACGACGTGCCGCCGCCCGCGCCCCGGCGCCGCGAGAAGGCCGCGCCGGTGCAGATCGAGCCCGCGGTGGCCGACGTGCCCAAGAGCGAGCGGGTGGTCAAGGAGCGCCAGAAGCCGCTCTTCAAGGAGCTGCCCGACAGCAAGCTGCCGCAGGTGGACCTGCTCGACGCTGCCGCCGGCCGCCAGGAAACGGTGTCGCCGGAAACCCTGGAGATGACCTCGCGCCTGATCGAAAAGAAGCTCAAGGACTTTGGCGTCGAGGTGCGCGTGGTGCTGGCCTCGCCGGGCCCGGTCATCACGCGCTACGAGATCGAGCCGGCCACCGGCGTGAAGGGCTCGCAGATCGTCAACCTGGCCAAGGACCTGGCGCGTTCGCTGTCGCTGGTGTCCATCCGCGTGATCGAGACCATCCCGGGCAAGAACTACATGGCGCTGGAGCTGCCCAACGCCAAGCGGCAGTCGATCCGCCTGTCGGAGATCCTCGGCTCGCAGGTCTACCACGAGGCCCGGTCGATGCTGACCATCGGCCTGGGCAAGGACATCATCGGCAACCCGGTGGTGGCCGATCTGGCCAAGATGCCGCACGTGCTGGTGGCCGGCACCACCGGCTCGGGCAAGTCGGTGGGCATCAACGCGATGATCCTGTCGCTGCTCTACAAGGCTGAGGCGAGCGACGTGCGCCTGCTGATGATCGACCCCAAGATGCTGGAGATGTCGGTGTACGAGGGCATCCCGCACCTGCTGGCGCCGGTGGTCACCGACATGAAGCAGGCGGCCCACGGCCTGAACTGGTGCGTGGCCGAGATGGAGCGCCGCTACAAGCTGATGAGCAAGCTGGGCGTTCGCAACCTTGCCGGCTACAACGCCAAGATCGACGAGGCGAAATCGCGGGAGGAGTTCATCTACAACCCCTTCAGCCTGACGCCGGACGATCCGGAGCCGCTGCGCCGCGAGCCGCACATCGTGGTCGTCATCGACGAGCTGGCCGACCTGATGATGGTGGTCGGCAAGAAGATCGAAGAGTTGATCGCCCGTCTGGCGCAGAAGGCCCGTGCGGCCGGCATCCACCTGATCCTGGCCACGCAGCGGCCCAGCGTCGACGTGATCACCGGCCTGATCAAGGCCAACATTCCTACACGGATCGCCTTCCAGGTCAGCAGCAAGATCGACAGCCGGACCATCCTCGACCAGATGGGCGCCGAAGCGCTGCTGGGCATGGGCGACATGCTCTACATGCCGAGCGGCACCGGCCTGCCGGTCCGCGTGCACGGCGCCTTCGTCAGCGACGAGGAAGTGCACCGCGTGGTGGCCTACCTCAAGAGCCAGGGCGAGCCCGACTACATCGACGGCGTGCTCGAAGGCGGAACTGTGGATGGCGAGGACGGTCCGATGGGTGAGGGCGGCGATGCCGGCGGCGAGAAGGACCCGATGTACGACCAGGCGGTCGAAGTCGTGCTCAAGCACCGCAAGGCCAGCATTTCGCTGGTGCAGCGCCACCTCAAGATTGGCTACAACCGCGCGGCGCGGCTGGTCGAGGACATGGAGAACGCAGGGCTTGTCAGCGCCATGAGCGGCGCGGGCCAGCGCGAGATCCTCGTGCCGGCGCGCAGCGAGTGAAAGGAACGGAATGCGGAAGTTGATGGTGGGCTGTGTTCTCGCGGCCATGGCATGCGGCAGCTGGGCCGGCGGCCTGGACAGCCTGGGCGCGTTCCTGAAAAGCGCGCGTTCGGGCAAGGCCGACTTCACCCAGACGGTCACCGCGCCACCCAAGGATGGGCAGCCCATGCGGGCCAAGACCTCCACCGGCACCTTCGAATTCCAGCGTCCCGGCCAGTTCCGCTTCGAATACCGCAAGCCCTTCGCGCAGACCATCGTCGCCGACGGCAAGACGCTGTGGCTCTACGACGCGGACCTCAACCAGGTGACGCAGCGCCCGCAGGCGCAGGCACTGGGTTCCACGCCGGCGGCGTTGATCGCCTCGGCCGCCGACCTGCGTGCGCTGGAGTCGGACTTCACCCTGGCCGATGCCCCGGCCCGCGATGGCCTGCAGTGGGTCAAGGCCACGCCGAAGTCGCGCGATGCGCAGTTGCAGAGCGTGGAGATCGGCTTCCAGGGCGACGCGCTCGCAGCGCTCGACATCCTCGATGCCTTCGGCCAGCGCTCGGTGCTGCGTTTCGCCAACGTGCAGGTCAATCCTTCGCTGCCCGCCGGCAGCTTCCAGTTCAAGCCGCCCGCGGGTGCGGACGTCGTCCGGCAGTGACGCCGCGGTGACGGCGGGACAATCGGCGCATGGCCGATCTCGATCTGTTTGATTCCCCTTCGCCCGCCGCGCCACTCGCCGAGGCCCTGCGCCCCGCCAGCCTCGACGAGGTCATCGGGCAGAGCCACCTGATCGGACCGGGGCGGCCGCTGCGGCTGGCCTTCGAATCGGGCAAGCCGCATTCGATGATCCTCTGGGGGCCGCCCGGCGTGGGCAAGACCACGCTGGCGCGGCTCACGGCCAAGGCCTTCGGCTACGAATTCATCGCGCTGTCGGCGGTGTTCTCGGGCGTCAAGGACATCCGCGCGGCCATGGAGCGCGCCGAGCAGCACCTGGCGCTGGGCCGCAAGACCATCCTCTTCGTCGACGAGATCCACCGCTTCAACAAGAGCCAGCAGGACGGCCTGCTGCCCTTTGTCGAATCGGGCCTGGTCACCTTCGTGGGTGCCACCACCGAAAACCCGTCCTTCGAAGTCAACTCGGCGCTGCTGTCCCGGGCCCAGGTCTACACCCTGCAATCACTGAGCGAGGACGAACTTCGCCAGCTGGTGCGCCGCGCGCAGGAGAAGGTTCTGACGCACCTCACGCTCAGCGACGCGGCGGTCGACACGCTGGTCGGCTATGCCGACGGTGATGCCCGCCGCATGCTCAACCTGCTGGAGCAGACCGACACCGCGGCCCGTGCCGCCGGCGTGGAGGAGGTCACGCCCGAGTTCCTGCAGAACGCGCTCACCCTCAACGCGCGGCGCTTCGACAAGGGCGGCGACAACTTCTACGACCAGATCTCGGCGCTGCACAAGTCGGTGCGCGGCTCGCATCCCGATGCCGCCCTGTACTGGCTCACGCGCATGCTCGACGGCGGCGCGGACGCCCGCTACCTGTCGCGCCGCATCGTGCGCATGGCCTGGGAGGACATCGGCCTGGCCGATCCGCGCGCCATGCAGGTGGCCAACGACGCCGCCACCACCTTCGAGCGGCTCGGCTCGCCGGAAGGCGACCTGGCCCTGGCGCAGGCCGTCATCTACCTGGCCATCGCACCCAAGAGCAATGCGGGCTACAACGCCTACAACCAGGCGCGGGCCTTCGTGCGGCAGGACAAGTCGCGCGAGGTGCCCATCCATCTGCGCAACGCACCGACCAAGCTGATGAAGTCGCTGGGCCACGGCAAGGCCTACCGCTATGCGCACGACGAGCCCGAGGCCTATGCGGCCGGTGAGACCTACCTGCCCGAAGGCATGGCCGAGCCCCGCTGGTACCAGCCCGTGCCGCGCGGGCTCGAATCCAGGATCGCCGACAAGCTGGCCCACCTGCGGCAACTGGACGAGCAGGCCCGCGAGGACTGACACCGCCCTGACCGCGCGGCCCGTTCAGCCGCTCCAGGCTTGCGGAAAACCCCCAGGGCGCACGCACCAGACTGGCGCGCAGCCGTGTCTACAATCCCGCCCACTTCGACCCGCCGACCACCCATGCTGGCGGGTTTTTTGCTACTTGAACCACGGCGCCAAACCGGTGCTCCGGCTTGGCAGAAGCATCCTGACCGGGATGTACAACAAAGGGACCGCTCTTTATGGAAATATTGCTGCAGCAGATCATCAACGGTCTGGTTCTCGGCAGCATGTACGCCCTGATAGCCCTTGGCTACACCATGGTGTACGGCATCATCAACCTCATCAATTTCGCCCACGGCGAGGTCCTCATGGTCGGCGCGCTGACCAGCTGGACCATCATCGGCTGGATGCAGTCGGCCATGCCGGGCACGCCGGGCTGGATCATCCTGATCCTGGCCACGATCATCGCCTGCGTGGTGGCCGCGACGCTGAACTTCACCATCGAGAAGGTGGCCTACCGGCCGCTGCGCAACAGTCCCAAGCTGGCGCCGCTGATCACGGCCATCGGCATGTCGATCCTGCTGCAGACGCTGGCCATGATCATCTGGCGGCCGACCAACAAGGCCTATCCGACGCTGCTGCCGAGCGATTCGATCCACATCGCCGGTGCCGCCATTTCGCCCACGCAGATCATGATCCTCGTGGTCACGGCCTTCTCGCTGGCCGTGCTGATGTGGCTGGTCAACTACACGCGCCTGGGCCGCGCCATGCGCGCCACGGCCGAGAACCCGCGCGTGGCCGCGCTCATGGGCATCCGGCCCGACACCGTCATCTCCGCCACCTTCATCATCGGTGCGGTGCTGGCCGCCATCGCCGGCGTGATGTACGCCTCCAACTACGGCATCGCGCAGCATGCGATGGGCTTCATCCCCGGCCTCAAGGCCTTCACCGCGGCCGTGTTCGGCGGCATCGGCAATCTGGCCGGCGCGGTGGTCGGCGGGCTGCTGCTGGGCGTGATCGAAGCCGTGGGCGCGGGCTACCTGTCCGACGTCACCGGCGGCGTGCTGGGCAGCCAGCACAGCGACATCTTCGCCTTCATCATCCTCATCATCACCCTCACCCTGCGTCCCTCGGGCCTGCTCGGCGAGCGCGTGGCGGACCGGGCCTGACGGCCAAGGAGGCTTTATGAAGAATTCCAAGAACCTCGCCGTCTTCCTGATCGCGGCGGTCGCGCTGCTGGCCTTTCCGCTGCTGCTGCAGACCCAGGGCAATGCCTGGGTGCGCATCGTCGACATCGCGCTGCTGTACGTGATGCTGGCCCTGGGCCTGAACATCGTGGTCGGCTACGCCGGCCTGCTGGACCTGGGTTACGTCGCCTTCTTCGCCATCGGCGCGTACCTGTACGCGCTGCTCGGGTCGACGCAGCTGACGGATTCCTTCCCGGCGCTGCAGGCCATGTTCCCGAACGGCTTCCACACCTCGCTGATCCTGGTGATCCCGGCGGCGCTGGTGCTGGCGGGCATCTTCGGTGCGCTGCTCGGTGCGCCCACGCTCAAGCTGCGCGGCGACTACCTGGCCATCGTGACGCTGGGCTTCGGCGAGATCATCCGCGTGTTCCTCAACACGCTGGACCAGCCCTACAACATCACCAACGGCCCCAAGGGCATCAGCAGCATCGATCCGATCCGGATCTTCGGCCTCAACCTGGGCCGGCCATTGAAGATCGGCGACTACACCATCTCGTCGGTGACGCTGTACTACTACCTGTTCCTGGTGCTGGTGATCTTCACCGTGATCCTGTCGCACCGGCTGCAGAACTCGCGCGTCGGCCGCGGCTGGATGGCGATCCGCGAGGACGAGATCGCTGCCAAGGCCATGGGCATCAACACCCGCAACATGAAGCTGCTGGCCTTCGGCATGGGCGCGAGCTTCGGCGGCGTGTCCGGCGCCATGTTCGCGGCCTTCCAGGGCTTCGTCTCGCCCGAGTCCTTCAGCCTGATGGAGTCGGTCATGATCGTCTCGATGGTGGTGCTCGGTGGCATCGGCCACCTGCCCGGCGTGATCCTGGGTGCGGTGCTGCTGGCGGCGTTGCCCGAGGTGCTGCGCTACGTGGCCGGCCCGCTGCAGGAGCTGACCGACGGCCGCCTCGACGCCTCCATCCTGCGCCAGCTATTCATCGCGCTGGCCATGATCCTGATCATGCTGATCCGCCCGCGCGGCCTGTGGCCGTCGCCGGAGCATGGCAAGACGCTGAAGTCGGCGCCCCGGGCGCCCGATCCGATCGCCGGATCGGCCCAGGCGGTGACGCCCGGCATCGACACGCCGGCCGAAGAAGTGCCCGGCGGTGCCAACCGTCCGATGTCCATCAACCCCTGAGCCGACGGAAAGGACTCCTCTCATGGCAGACACCATCCTTCACGTGAAGGGCATCTCCAAGCGCTTCGGCGGGCTGCAGGCCCTGTCGGACGTGGGCATCCGCATCGAGCGCGGCCAGGTCTACGGCCTGATCGGCCCCAACGGCGCCGGCAAGACCACCTTCTTCAACGTCATCACCGGGCTGTACACGCCCGACAGCGGCAGCTTCGAGCTGGCCGGCAAGCCGTACCAGCCCACGGCGGTGCACGAGGTGGCCAAGGCCGGCATCGCGCGCACCTTCCAGAACATCCGCCTCTTTGCCGAGATGACGGCGCTGGAGAACGTGATGGTCGGCCGCCACGTGCGCACCCATTCGGGCGTGTTCGGCGCCATCTTCCGCACGCCCGGCTTCAAGGCCGAGGAGCGGGCCATCGCCGACCGGGCGCGCGAGCTGCTCGACTACGTGGGCGTGGGCAAGTACGCCGACTTCAAGGCGCGCACGCTGAGCTACGGCGACCAGCGCCGGCTGGAGATCGCCCGCGCGCTCGCCACCGACCCGCAGCTGATCGCGCTGGACGAGCCCGCCGCCGGCATGAACGCGACCGAGAAGGTGCAACTGCGCGAGCTGATCGACCGCATCCGCAAGGACAACCGCACCGTGCTCATCATCGAGCACGACGTGAAGCTGATCATGGGCCTGTGCGACCGCGTCACGGTGCTCGACTATGGCAAGCAGATCGCCGAAGGCACGCCGGCCGAGGTGCAGAAGAACGAGAAGGTGATCGAGGCCTACCTCGGCACCGGTGGACACTGAAAGGCCGCGCATGGCACAGACTCTGTTGAAAGTGAGCGGCCTGAAGGTCGCGTACGGCGGCATCCAGGCCGTCAAGGGCGTGGACTTCGAGGTGCGCGAGGGCGAGCTGGTGTCGCTGATCGGCTCCAACGGCGCCGGCAAGACCACCACCATGAAGGCCATCACCGGCACGCTGCCCGCGCTGGGCGGCGACATCGAGTTCATGGGCAAGTCCATCAAGGGCCGCGGCGCCTGGGACCTGGTCAAGGAAGGCCTGGTGATGGTGCCGGAAGGCCGCGGCGTGTTCACGCGCATGACCATCACCGAGAACCTGCAGATCGGCGCCTACACGCGCAGCGACAAGGCCGGCATCGCGCAGGACATCGACCGGGTGTTCACGACCTTCCCGCGTTTGAAGGAACGCGCCACGCAGCTGGCCGGCACCATGTCCGGCGGCGAGCAGCAGATGCTGGCCATGGGCCGCGCGCTGATGGCCCGGCCCAACGTGCTGCTGCTGGACGAGCCCACCATGGGCCTGTCGCCCATCATGTGCGACAAGATCTTCGAGGTGGTCAAGCAGGTCTACGACCAGGGCGTGACGGTGTTGCTGGTGGAGCAGAACGCCAGCCGCGCGCTGCAGATCGCCGACCGCGGCTACGTCATGGAGTCGGGCCTGATCACCATGAGCGGCGACGCCAAGGTGATGTTGAACGACCCGAAGGTGCGCGCGGCCTATCTGGGCGAGTGAGCCTGGAGCGGCGGCCCGAAGGCCGCCGCGGCTGCAACAAGAAAACGGGCCGCGCTTTCGCCGGCCCGTTTTCTTTGTGCGTTGCCGATGCCGCCACGCCGCGATACGGCGCCCGGCAGGCCCGTGGCGCTGGCGAACTCAGTCCACCTTCGCGCCGGTGGCCTTCACCACCTGCTCGTACTTCGCCAGTTCGCTCTTCATGAAGGCCCCGAACTGCTCGGGTGTGGTCGGCACCGGCTCGGCGAAAAGGGCGGCGAAGCGGGTCTTCGTTTCCGGGGCGTTGAGTGCATCGACGAAGACACGGTTCAGCCGCTCCAGCACGTCGCGCGGCGTGCCGGCCGGCGCCACCAGGCCCCACCAGGTGTCGATGGCGAAGCCCTTGAGCGTGTCCGCCACCGGCGGCACCTCCGGCAGGAAGGGGCTGCGCTGCAGCGTGGTCACGGCCAGGGCCTTGAGCTTGCCGCCCCGGATGTTGGGCGCCGCGGTAGCCAGGTTGTCGAAGTTGAAGTCCACCTGGCCGCTCAGCAGGGCCAATTGCGCCGGGTTGCCGCCGTTGTAGGGAATGTGCACGGCGAAGATGCCGGCCGCCTTCTTGAACATCTCGCCCGCCAGGTGGCCGGCGCTGCCGTTGCCGCCGCTGCCGTAGTTCAGCTTGGCCGGGTTGGCCTTGGCATAGGCGATCAGGTCTTTCAGGTTGTTGATCTTCAGCCGCTGCGCCGTCTCGGCATTCATCACCAGCACGTTGGGCACCCGCACCATCTGCGTGATGGGCGCGAAGTCGGTGGCCGCGTTGTATGGCATGCGGCTGTACAGCCAGGGGTTGACCGCGTTGGTCGCCGTGGCGGCGATGCCGATGGTCAGCCCGTCCGGCGCGGCCTTGGCCACCATGTCGGCGCCGATGTTGCCGCCGGCGCCCGGCTTGTTGTCGATGATGATCGGGCCGCCCAGGGCATCCTTGGCCCGCTCGGCCAGCGCACGGGCCGTGACGTCGATGGGGCCGCCGGCGGCATAGGGCACCACCAGGCGGATGGGGCGGTTGTCGGCGCGTGCCAGGAAGGGCAGGGCGGCGCTGGCGGCCAGCAGGGACAGCACGGGGCGGCGGGTGATGGGATGGCTCATGGTCTTGTCTCTTGGCTCGTTGTGGATGTTCGAAGCGGGCGCGCGGTGCGATGTGCCTCGTGCGCGGACGCCGGGTTCAGGGCGGGGCGTCGTGGCGCGAGGCACCGCGCCCTGCCCAGGGGCCGCTCAGGGCGCCGCCTTGTCGGCCTCGGAGGTGAAGGCGTCGGCGAAGAATTCCTCTTCGGGCAGCCCGCCCTGGGCCACGTAGTCGCGCTGCGCCGACTGCACCACCACCGGCGCGCCGCAGGCATAGACCTGGTGGCCCGACAGGTCGGGCGTGTCTTCCAGCACGGCCTGGTGGACGAAGCCGGTGCGGCCGGTCCAGTTGTCTTCGGGCACGGCGTTGCTCACCACCGGCACGTAGCGCAGCTGCGGCATCTCGGCCAGCTGCTCGCGGATCCAGCCGTCCATGTACAGGTCCTGCGGCCGGCGGCCGCCCCAGTACAGCGTCGCGGGCCGCTCGATGCGCTTGAACTTCATGTGCTCGATCAGCGCCTTGATCGGCGCGAAGCCGGTGCCCGAGGCCAGCAGCACGATGGGCTTGGCGCTGTCCTCGCGCAGGAAGAAGCTGCCGTAGGGGCCTTCGACGCGCAGGATCTCTTTTTCCTTCATCGCGCCGAACACGTGGTCGGTGAACTTGCCGCCGGGCATGTGGCGGATGTGCAGCTCGATGCCGGTGCCGGGCTCGGCCAGCGTGTGCGGCGCATTGGCCATCGAGTAGCTGCGCCGGGCGCCGTCGCGCAGCAGGAACTCGACGTACTGGCCGGCGTGGAACTTCATCGGCTCGCCGGCCGGCAGCTGCAGGCGCAGCTGCATCACGTCGTGCGACAGGCGCACCAGCGTCTGCACGCGCACCGGCATCTTGCGGATGGGGAAGGCGTCGGCATTGACCACCTGGCGCGATTCGAGCACCACGTCGCTGGTGGCGTGGGCGCGGCAGGTCAGGATGTAGCCGGCCGCGGCTTCCTCGGCGCTGAGGGCCTTGGACTGGTAGGCCTCCATCGTCACCTCGCCCGAAAGCTTCTTGCATTTGCACGAGCCGCAGGCGCCGTCCTTGCAGCCGTAGGGCAGGCCGATGCCCTGGCGGATGCCGGCGGAGAGGATGGATTCGCCGGCCTCGGCGTCGAAGCGGCGCCCGCTGGGCTCCACGCTCACG
This sequence comes from Pseudacidovorax intermedius, assembly GCF_001476815.1. Classification (GTDB taxonomy): domain Bacteria; phylum Pseudomonadota; class Gammaproteobacteria; order Burkholderiales; family Burkholderiaceae_C; genus Xenophilus; species Xenophilus intermedius_A. Next base: position 28,148 of record NZ_LDSL01000068.1, read on the forward strand.
GAGAACACGGTGTCGGACATGGGTGGGTATTCTTCGGGGGTTGTGCCGGCGCTGGCGCCGCGTGGGGCGGGCGCGGCCGGTCAAGACTGCGGAAAGCCCTCGATTTTGCCTTCAAACCGTCTTCCCCTCGGTGCGCTGCCGGCGCGCTTTCGCCGTGCGCGGCTGCTCGTCGTCGGCTGCGGCGACGTGGGCCAGCGCGTGCTGCGCCAGCTGGGCGGGCGGCTGCGCGTGCTGGCGCTGACCTCGTCGCCCGAGCGGGTGCCGGCCCTGCGCGCGGCGGGTGCCGTGCCGCTGGTGGGCGATCTGGACCGACCCGCCACGCTCCGCCGGCTGGCCGGCCTGGCGACACGCGTGCTGCACCTGGCCCCGCCGCCGCGCGAGTCGGCCGGCGGTGCCGACCGCGACACGCGCACCCGGGCGCTGCTGCAGGCGCTGGCCGCACGCGGCGCGGTGGCCGCGCCGGACGTGCTGGTATACGGCTCCACCACCGGCGTCTACGGCGACTGCGGCGGCGCCTGGATCGACGAGACGCGCGCCGTCGTGCCTGCCACCGCCCGCGGCCGCCGCCGCGTCGACGCGGAACGCGCGGTGCGCGGCTTCGGGGCGCGCGGCACGCGGGTGAGCATCCTGCGCATCCCGGGCATCTACGCGCCCGACCGGCCCGCCGGAACGCCGCGCGAACGACTGCTGCGCGCCACGCCGGCCTTGCGGGTGGAAGACGACGTCTACACCAACCACATTCACGCGGAGGACCTGGCCCGCGCCTGCATCGCGGCGCTGTTCCGGGGCCGGCCGCAGCGCGTGTATCACGCGAGCGACGACACGCAGCTGCGCATGGGCGAGTACTTCGACCTGGCGGCCGACCTGTACGGCCTGCCGCGTCCGCCACGCCTGTCGCGCGCCGAAGCGGCCGCGCAGCTGTCGCCCATGCAGATGAGCTTCATGGCCGAATCGCGCCGGCTGCGCAACCGGCGGCTGAAGGACGAGTTGCGGGTGCGGCTGGCGTGGCACGACGTGGCACAGGGCCTGGAGGCTGGCCGCTAGCCGCAGCCACGCGTCGCGACGGGCTCAGCCGCTGCCGCACCCGTTGCGCGCCACCGCCGTGCTCCGTCACGACGCCTTGGCCACGTGGCCGTAGCAGGCCTTGAGCTTCTCCCAGTCGTAGAAGTGCTGCGTGCCCGATACGCGGGCGCCGTCGCAGCCGGCCTTGAAGTCGGTCTCGCGCTCGTTGTAGAGCATCTTGACCAGCAGCGTGCCGGCGCCGTTGCGGTACACGTCCCACTGCATGTTGGCCGCCATGGGCGAGACGTACTCGCCGCGCCAGGGGTTGTTCGCCCAGGCGTAGGTCTGCGCCACCGGCACCTGCTGCAGCACGTTCTTCAGGCCCATGCGCGAGGCGAAGGGAATCATGATCTCGGCATGGGCGAAGCGCAGCTTGGCCGCGTGCGACAGGTCGCCGCGGGCGATGGCGTCGACCTCGTTGAACAGGTCGTCCACCAGGATCTGCGCCATCTTGTAGGTGGCCTCGCCCTTCTCGGTGATGCCGGGGCCCTTGTCGTAGAAGTCGGAGGTGTCGTTGGCCTCGGCGAAGAACTTCGCCTGTTCGACGGGCATGTAGGGCGTGAAGTCGACGCCGGCCTCGGCCTTCATGGCGGGCGCGATCACGTACAGCTCGTACAGCAGCGCACCGGCATCGCCCAGGCCCTTGATGGTGGTCTTGCCGTCGCCCGGGAGCGTGCTGCTGAACTTGCCGTCGCTGCTGGTGTAGGTGTAGCTGCCGGTGTTGGCGAAGGCGTAGCTGCCGTTGTCGATCCTGTCGACGAAGGACTGCGTGAACAGGCGCCGCAGCAGGGCGCGGCCGGCGGCGCGGGCAGCGTCGCTGGTGAACAGGCCGGCCTGCTTGGCCAGCAAGTCGGCATCGGCGGCCTTGTACTTCTGGTAGGCTTGGCTGTCCTGGTAGGTGGTGTAGCGCGCGTCGGCCGTGCTGGTGACCAGGTCGGTGGCCTTCACCAGCTTGTGGAAGTACAGCAGGAAGCGGTCGGTGCCGGCCGGCTGGGCGACGGCGCTGCCCGTGTCGGGGTAGGGCGCCGGTGCCGGCGGATAGCTGACCAGGCCGGCCAGCGCGGGCTTGAGCGACTGCACGAAGAAGTTGCCGCTGTCCACCGCCCGGTCCACGCCGGAGGTGACGGTGACGATCTGCCGAGGGGCGCTGCCGGCGGCGTCGCCCACCTGCTTCCAGAAGGCGCTCTGGCGCTGCAGCATGCGGCGCGCGAGCTGGGTGTGTTCCTGGATGCCCAGCTGCGTCTCGTTGCCGTAGCCGGGCGTGGAGATGCCGGCCACGCCGTAGCCGAGCAGGAAGTTGGCTTTCATGATCGCCAGCACGTCCGCGCCCAGCTGCTGGCCCAGCGGCGTGAGCGCGCCGTCGGCCTGGGCCTTGGCCCACATGTTGTAGACCGCCAGGTCGTACTTCAGGCTGGAGAGGCCGCGCGAGCCATGGCGCGCCACCAGCTGCACGGCCACGGGGCTGAAGCCGGCGGGCGCGGCCTCGTAGCTGCTGACGTCCTGCTGCGGCCGGTAGGGCGCCTTGGTCTGGTAGTAGCGGTCGGTCAGCGCCGCGGCGGCCAGCGTGGCGCGCAGGTCGGCGCCGCTGCCGGCGTCGGCCAGGGCGCGGCGGATGCGGCCGAGGGTTTCGTCGGAGCCGGCCTTCAGCGCTGCCTGGTCGGTGGCGTCGGCCTCGCGGTTGAAGTCGCCCAGCAGCTTGGCGGCCGGCACGCCGGTGGCGAGCGCGACCTTGGCGACCGCGGCGGAGAAGGCCAGCCCGCCTTCCATCTCGGCCACGACGGCGGTGGAGAAGGCGGAGAGGACGCCCGGCGCCTCTTTGGGCGCGCGCAGCACGAGTCGCTGGGCGACGGGCCGTGCGGTGCCGGTGGCGGGCTCGAATTCGACGGCATCGGTGCCGATTTCGGCCAGCAGCGCGCCGGGTGCCGCGGCCAGCGTGAAGCGGCCGTCGTCGCCGGTGCGGGCGGTGGGCTCGCCGTCGTCGCAGCGCAGGTTGGCGTTGGTGTCGAGGCAGACCTTCGCGTTGCGGAAGTAGCTGCCGACGACCACGCCGCTGGTGGTGGGGGCCGCGGTGCTGGCGGCCGGTGCGGTGCCGGTGGCGGCGCCGGCGGGGGAGGTGGCGGTTCCGGCGCTGCTGCTGCTGCTGCCGGTGCCGGTGAAAGTCACGTTGCCGTGGCTGCCGCCACCGCAGGCGGCCAGCAACAGGGCGAGGGTCGAGGCCGCGCCGGCGGCCAGGGGATGGAGACGCATGTTGTCGTGCCGTATGGCGTCCGGGGGGAGGGACGCCGACGGTAGCGACGGGGCGTGACACACGGGTGACGCGGGCGCCGCCCCGGCCCGCGCGCCGCGCTAGTGGATGTCCGCCGTCCCGGCCTGCGCCAGTGCGGCGAGCGCCTCGCCGTCCGTGCGGTACTGCATGAACAGCGGCCCCGGCGCCAGCAGCCCGGCGCGCTCCAGCACCTGCTGCGCCGGCAGCTTGAGGCCCGACAGGTGCAGCTGCATGCCGCGACCTTCCAGCAGGCGGCGGATGTTGGCAAACACCTCCGCGCCGGTCAGGTCCACGCGGTTGATCGGCTGGGCGAACAGGCACACGCGGCGCAGGCCGGGCTGGCGCGCCAGCGCCTCGGTGATGTGGCGCTCCAGTGTGCTGGCGGAGGCGAAGTCCAGTTCCGCATCCATGCGCAGCGCGTACAGGTCGGGCGCCAGCGGCGGCAGGTGCCACAGGTGGCGGTCGCGCAGGCTGCCGTCCGGATGCAGCCCCACCTCGATGATGCGCGGATGCAGGTGGCGGTACATGTAGTGCGACAGCGCCGCCAGCAGCCCGCCCAGCACGCCCCAGTAGATGGCCGGCGCCGTGGCGATGGTCAGCAGGAAGGTGCCGAACGCGATGCCCGCCTCGATGCGCGAGATGCGCCACAGCTGCACGAAAGCGGTCGGCTTGAGCAGCCCGATGGTGGCCGTCGCCACGATGGCCGCCAGCACCGCCTGCGGCACGTGGTAGAGCAGCGGCATGGCCCACAGCAGCGCCACCGCCACCACCGCCACGTTGAACAGCGTGGCCCACTGCGTCTGCGCGCCGGCATAGAGCGTGATGGCCGAACGCGAGAAGGACGAGCTGGTCGGGAAGCTGCCTGTCAGGCCCGAGGCGATCTTGGCCAGGCCCTGGCCGATCAGGTCCTGGTTCTCGTTCCAGAGCTTGCCGGCGCGGGCGTTGTCGACCTTGGCGCTGGAGGCGGTCTCCAGGAAGCTCACGAGCGTGATCAGGAAGGCCGGCAGCAGCAGCGTGCCCAGCTCCTGCCAGCCGAGCAGGCGCGGCAGGTAGAAGTGCGGCAGCCCGCCCGGCAGCCGGCCCACCACGGCGCCGCCCCCCAGCGCATAGCCCAGCAGCCAGCTGACCAGCGCCGTGCCCGCCACCAGCAGCATGGTGGTCGGCAGCCGGGGCGACAGCCGCTTGCCGAAGAACAGCATCGCCATGCTGCCCAGCCCGAAGCCGATGGCGACGAAGTCCGGCAGCGGCCCTTCCAGCACCTGCAGCGGCGTGCGGCCGGTGTAGCCCAGCAGCGCGGGCAGTTGCGACAGGGTGATCAACACGGCCGCGCCCTGGGTGAAGCCCATCAGTACCGGCGAGTTGACCAGCCGCAGCAGCCAGCCGAAGCGCGCGGCGCCCAGCAGCATCTGCATGACGCCCGACAGCAGCGTCAGCCACACCGCCAGCGACACCCATTCGGCGCTGCCCGGCACTGCCATGGGCGCCAGCGTGGCGCCCACCAGCAGGCTGGTGAGTGCCGTCGGCCCCACCGACAGCCGGGCCGACGAACTGAACAGCACCGCGATCAGCGCCGGCAGCAGCGCGGCATAGATGCCGGTGACCAGCGGCATGCCCGCCAGCGCGGCGTAGGCCACGCCCTGCGGGATCACCATCAGCGCGACCGTCAGGCCCGCCAGGGCTTCGTTGGCGAGCAGGCCGCGCGTGGGGCGTGGCCAGTTCAGGAAGGGCAGCCAGTGCCTCAGGTGACGGCTGCGGCCCGTGGGCGCGGAGGGGGGAGGGGAGTCGGGCTCGGGGATTGCGGTCATGAGGCAGGCACCGCCATCCAGCGACGGTGTCGGGCGATTGTCGGCCCAGCGGTAGCTGCTCCGGCGTCATGCCGGTGTCGGCCGGACTCGCGCGCATCTCCGCCAAGGCGCAAAGCCGACGCAGCAGGAAGTATCCGAGGGCCGCGGAGCAGGCCATGACCAATGCAGGCTGACGCCATCCATCGCCGGAGGCCATTGATCACCCCGACAACACAAGGCCGCCGAGCAGGCCACGCCAGTGCACCCGCGGAACCGGCTTTGCCGGGCCGCCGGGTGCGCCCCTCGAGGGGGATTGGACTTCCACACGCAGTGAGGAAGTCCAAACGGGGTGGGCCCTTTATTCCCTTGCGCAGCTGTCATCCAGCCCCGCCGCGCCGGCCAGCTTGCGCCAGCTGGAGCGCTGCGCCAGGCAGGCCTGCTGGCGCGCCTGCGCCGCTTCGGCCTGGGCCTGGCGGGCGGCCTGCGCACGCTGCGCCTGCAACTGGGCCACGCGCTCCTTGATGCGCGGCATGACGGCCAGTGCCGCCTTCTCGCCCTCAAGGATGGCGCTCGCGCGCTGGCTGAAATCGGCGGCGCCGATGTCCAGCACGGCGGGCCGCACCACCACGTCGGCGCGCGCCAGCTCGGCCTGGCCCAGCTTCTGGCCCATGATGGCGATGGACTGGCCCACAGTGCCCAGCAGGTCGCCCGGCGCGCGGCCGCGCGCCTTGCTGGAGATGTCCACCGCCACCACGATGTCCGCGCCCAATTGCCGCGCCGCGTCCACCGGCACCGGGCTGACCACACCGCCATCCACGTAGTGGTACTTGCCGATCGCCACCGGCTGGAACACGCCCGGCACGCTGCTCGACGCGCGCACCGCCTGGCCGGTGTTGCCGCGGGCGAACACCGTGCGCTCGCCGTCCTCCAGCCGCGTCGCCACGGCCACGAAAGGCTTGGCGAGTTGCTCCAGCGGCTTGTGGTGCACCTGCGCGTTCACGTAGTCCTCCAGCTTCTGGCCCAGCACCAGGCCGCCGGTGGACAGCTGCAGGTCGCGGATGCCGGCCTCGTCCAGCGCCACGGCCTTCTGCTGCAGCTCGAAGGCGTCCATGCCGCTGGCGTAGAGGGCGCCGACCACGCTGCCGGCGCTGGTGCCGGCCACCACGGCGGGCGCGAGGCCGTTGGCCTCCAGCATCTTGATGACGCCGATGTGGGCGAAGCCCTTGGCCGCGCCGCCGCCCAGGGCGATGCCGATGCGGATGGGGGCCGGCGCGCCGGC
>NZ_LDSL01000069.1 GCF_001476815.1 Pseudacidovorax intermedius
GCCGCGCTGCACGCCGGCCAGCCGCTGCCCGCGCCACGCACCCCGGCGTTGGCCGACGCCTGGGCGCTGTACCACGCGGGCGACTTCGCAGGCGCCGCGCAGGCGGGCCTGCACATCGGCGGAACCGACGGCGCCGCGCTCGCCGACCAGGCGACCGCCATCTACGCGAACTACGTGGCCCCGGACGACGAACAGCGCCTGGGCCTGCTGCGCCAGGTGGGCGAGCGCGCCTGGGCCCGCCACCAGGCCGACCCGCAGGACGTGCAGTCCCTCTACTGGCATGCCTATGCGCTCGGCCGCCATGCCCAGGCAGTGAGCGTGGCCCGCGCCCTGGCACAGGGCCTGGGCGGCCGGCTCAAGGAGGCGCTGGAGCGCATCATCGAACTGCAGCCGCGCCATGCCGATGCCCACTTCGCGCTCGGCGCCTTCCATGCCGAGGTGATCGACAAGGTAGGCGAGCTGGTGGCCCGCATGACCTACGACGTGCGGCCCGAACGCGCCATCGAGCTGTTCGAGCAGGGGCTGGCGCTGCACCCGGCCTCGGCCACCGGCCGCGTCGAATACGCCCGGGCCCTCGTCGCGCTGCAGGGCGAGGCCGGCCTGGCGCAGGCGCAGCCGCTGTACGAATCGGCCGCGGCCATCGAGCCGGTGGATGCCCGGCAGTTCCTCGACCGCGAGGTGGCGCTGGCCTGCATGGCCGATTGATCAGGGCAGAAGCAGGGCGGAAGCAGGTCGGCCAAAAAGCGCACAATCGTGCTTTTTTCCAGCCCTGCCTCACGCCATGTCCGACCTGCAAGCCCGTTTCGAAGCCGCCGAAGCCCAGTCCAAGCTGCTGCCCGCGCGCCCCGACAACCCGACCCTGCTGAAGATCTACGGCCTCTACAAACAGGCCACCCTGGGCGACAACACCGAGAAGAAGCCCAGCTTCAGCGACTTCGTCGCCCGCGCCAAGTGGGACGCCTGGACGGCGCACAAGGGCGTGTCGGCCGACGAGGCCAAGCAGAAGTACATCGACCTGATCGAATCGCTGCGCGCGGGCTGAGGCCGGCGCCTGGCACCCGCGAAAGCCGCTGAAGCCCAGCGGCTTTTTTCATGGCCGTAGGCTCAGCGAATGGCGGTCGAGCCCGCGGCTGCCGCATCGAGCGCCGCCACGCGCGCCTCGTGCGTCGGCAGCCCGCCGATGCGCGCCACCTCGGCATGGAAGCGCGCCCAGTCTCCGCCGCAGCGGGCGAACAGGCGCTCGAACTGCGGCACCAGCTGGTCATAGGCGGCCTGGGCGCCGAAGGTGGCATTGTTGGCCCGCGCCACCCAGGCGTCGTAGGCGCCCTGGCGGCCGTCCGCCGGCCAGCCGGCGCGCAGCTGCGCATATCGCGCGCGGAAGTCGCGAATGGCGGCCTGCTTCATCGCCTCCACCTGCGGCCAGTCGCCGGCCTTGGCCGCCGGCGAGGCATAGACCGCCGCCAGGGCCTCGCGGGTGGCGAGCATCAGCGCCTGCATGTCCCGGCGGCGCTGGTCGAAACGGACATAGGCCTCACGCGCCGGCGCATCGGCCTCGTCGCGCAGCCACTGGGCGCCGCCCAGGCGCTCGACGGCCGTGGCGTAGGACTCGTTGAACACCGTGTCGCCAGACACATAGAAGCGCTGGTGCGCCAGTTCGTGGAAGACGATGCGCGCCAGTTCGCCGTCCGGGTAGCCGATGAAGGTGGACAGCAGCGGATCGCCGCCCAGCCAGTCGAGCCAGCCCAGCGTCGAGTAGGCGGGCACCGGGTAGACGGCCGCCTCCAGCCCTTCTGCGCGCTGGCGCGCGGCCTCCGTCTGGGCCGTGGCCTCGTCGTAGTAGCCGCGGTAGCCCACGCAGCCGGCGACCGGGTAGCACCAGGACTTGAGCGTCAGCGAATAGGGCGGTGCCGCCACCACGTTCCAGACCGCCGCAGTACGGTGAAGGTCGGCATAGGCGGTGTAGCTGCGGTTGTCGGGCAGCGCCAGCCGGTCGCTGGCGTAGCGGCGGATGTGCTGCGCCAGGATGAGCTTGCGGCGCAGGCCTTCCGACAGCGTGGCGTCCTGCAGCACCTCGGGCACGGGCCGGGCCGCGCGCAGGATGGCCAGGTGGCCACCGACGGACTGGGCGTAGTAGCCGAGCGGGGTGCAGCCGGCCAGCAGCAGCATCGCGGCCGCAGCACCGACGGCCAGCGCCAGGCGCCTGCGCGTCACGCCGCCACCGCCTCCACCTGCACCAGGCAGTCGTAGAAGGTCGGCCCGCGGCCCAGGTCCGTGAGACGCTGGCTGGTCAGTTCGTTGACGTTGGTGCCGTCCACGCCCAGCTTGCGCCACCAGATGCCCAGGCCGTTGACCACGCCGGGCCGCGCGCGGCGCGAGACCTCGGCGCGGCAGCGGTGCTCGCCGCGGGCGTTGAACACGCGCACCATGGCACCGTCGGCGATGCCGCGCGCGGCGGCGTCGTCGGCATGGATCTCCACCAGCGGCTCGCCTTCCATGGACCGCAGGCTGGTCACGTTGACGAAGGTGGAGTTGAGGAAATTGCGCGCCGGCGGCGAGATCATGGCCAGCGGATAGTCGGCCGAGCTGCCTGCGGGCTCGTGGTTGGGCAGGTGGTCCGGCAGCCCGTCCAGGCCCTGCGCCGCAAGGCGGGCGCTGAAGAACTCGCACTTGCCCGAGGGCGTGGGAAAGCCGCCCTCGGCGAACGGCGCCTCGGGCAGCGGCAGGGTGGCGAAACCGTCGCGCTCCAGCGCGGCCCAGTCGATGGCCTCGGGGCGGAAGGCCTGGCGGCAGAGCGCCTCGTCGTCGTCGGCGAAGCAGGGTTCGTCCCAGCCCATGCGGCGCGCCAGCTCGCGGAACACCCAGGCATTGCTGCGCGCCTGGCCGCGCGGCGCGACGGCCGGCCGGTTGAGCATGACGTCGGTGTGGCCGTAGCTGAAATGGATGTCCCAGTGCTCCAGCTGCGTGGTGGCGGGCAGCAGGTAGTCGGCGTAGTCGGCGGTGTCGGTCTGGAACTGCTCCAGCACCACGGTGAACAGGTCCTCGCGCGCGAAGCCCGCGGCCACCTTGGCCGACTCGGGCGCCACCGCCACCGGGTTGCTGTTGTAGACCACCACCGCCTTCACCGCCGGGCCGCCGGCCAGGGCCGTGGCGTCGCCGGTCAGCACGTCGCCGATGCGGCTCATGTTGAGCGTGCGGGGCTGGCGGCCGGCCAGCAGGTCGGGCCGGTGCAGCGTGGCGCGGTCCACCGGAAACTGGCCGGAGGCGCTGAGCAGCAGCCCGCCCGCACGATGCCGCCAGGCGCCCACCAGCGCCGGCAGGCAGGCCACGGCGCGCGCCGCATTGCCGCCGCCGCGCACGCGCTGCATGCCGTAGTTGAGGCGGATGGCGGCCGGCCTGGTGGTGCCGTAGTCGCGCGCCAGGGCCTCGATCTGCGCCACGGGCACGCCGCACACGGCGGCGGCGCGTTCGGGCGGCCATTGCAGGGCGCGCTCGCGAAGTTGATCCCAGCCCACCGTGTGGCGGGCGATGTAGTCGTGGTCCAGCCAGTCGTGCACGATCAGCTCGTGCATCAGCGCCAGGGCCAGGGCGCCGTCGGTGCCGGGCAGCAGGGCGATGTGGTCGTCGCACTTGTCGGCCGTCTCGCTGCGCCGCGGATCGATGCACACCAGCCGCGCGCCGGCCCGCTTTGCGGCCTGCGCATGGCGCCAGAAATGCAGGTTGCTGGCGATGGCGTTGCTGCCCCAGATCAGGATCAGCTTCGATTCGGCGAAATGCTCGATGCGCATGCCCACCTTGCCGCCCAGCGTGTAGCCCAGCGCTTCGCCACCGGCCGTGGAGCAGATGGTGCGGTCCAGCAGCGAGGCGCCCAGCTTGTGGAAGAAGCGCCGGTCCATCGATTCGCCCTGCACCAGGCCCATGGTGCCGGCGTAGCTGTAGGGCAGGATGGCCTGCGGTTGGTCGGCGGCGATGGCCGTCAGGCGGGCAGCGATGTCGTCGAGCGCCTCGTCCCAGCTCACCGGCTCGAAGCGGCCCTCGCCCTTGCGGCCGACGCGGCGCAGCGGCTGGGTGAGCCGCTCGGGGTGGGCATTGCGCTCCAGGTAGCGCGACACCTTGGTGCAGAGCACGCCGCCCGTGTGGCGGTGCGCGGCATTGCCCTGCAGCTTGATGGCCACGCCGCCCTGCACGGTGGTGACCAGGCCGCAGGTGTCGGGGCAGTCGTGCGGACAGGCGCCGAGGACGGTGTGCGTATCGGGGGTGGTCGTGGGGGCAGTCATGGTCGTCGCGGGCGCGTCAGCGCATGGGCACGTGGAAGGGGAAGTCTAGGACGGCGCGCCTTGAAACGGCTGCAGCACCAAAGATCGAATGGCCGCGGAGCAGGCCACGCCAGTGCACCCGCGGAACCGGCTTTGCCGGGCCGGGGGGTGCGCCCCCCTCCAAGCCGAAGGCGCAAGAGAGGGGGGAGCCGCGAAGCGGCATGGGGGTGTTTCACGTCACCGCCAGCGTGATGGCATGGATCGCGAGGCCGACCAGCCCGCCCACCACCGTGCCGTTGATCCGGATGAACTGCAGGTCGCGGCCCACGTGCTGCTCCAGCTCGGCCACGAGTTCGTCGGTGTCCCAGGCGGCGACGCGCTCCTCGATGTAGCGGCGGATGTCCTCGCGCCAGCGGTCGATGGCGGCGGGCGCCGCCTGGGCCAGCTGTTCGTTGAGCCAGGCGCGCATGGCGGCGTCCGACGCCAGCCGCTCGCCGACCGAGGCCGCCAGGCCGGCGATGCGCTGGCCGATGGCGGAATCGGGCCGCGCCAGATCGGCCTGCAGCCAGTCGCGCAGTTGCCGCCACAGGCCATCCAGGTAGTCGCGCAGGCCGTCGTGGGCCAGCAGCTCGTCGCGCAGCCGCTCGCCGCGGGCGATGAAGGCCGGGTCCTGCTGCAGGCGCTGCACGAAGCCCTGCATGTAGGCGTCGAAGCGCTGGCGCAGCGGATGGGCCGGGTCGGCCGCCGTCTCGCCCAGCGCCCGCGCGATGCTGGCCACCAGCTTGCGCGTGGCCAGCCGCGCGGCCACCTGGTCCAGGCCGACGTAGCGCAGGGCCTTGACCTCCTGGGCGATGGCATCCGTCAGCTGGTCCTGCAGCGCCTCGTCCTCCAGCCATTGCGCGGCATGGCCGAGCACGGCGTCGAGCATGGCCTGGTGGCGCCCTTCCGCCGTCAGCGTCTCCAGCACCTGGCCGGCCGTGCGCGAAAAGTCCAGCTGCCGCAGGCCGGCCGCCGCCGCGCGGCCGAGGAAGTCGCGCAGCCGCTGGTCGTCGACCGCCGCCAGCACCTGGCCGGCCGCGGCCACCCCCAGGCGGCCCAAGCGTTCGGCCTGCGCCGGGCCCGACAGCCAGGCCGCCAGACGCCCGGCCGCGTCGAAGGCCCGCAGCTTGGCCAGCACCTGCGCCGTGCCCAGGAAGTTGTCGCAGAAGAAACGCGCCAGGTTGGCGCCCAGCCGCGCCTTGCTGCGCGGCAGGATGGCCGTGTGCGGAATCGGCAGGCCCAGCGGATGGCGGAACAGCGCGACCACCGCGAACCAGTCGGCGATGGCGCCCACCATCGCCGCTTCGGCGAACGCGCCGACCCAGCCCCAGACGGCATGACCGCCACGGCTCTCCTGCCAGGTGGCGAGTGCATACAGCACCGCGGCGCCGGCCAGCAGGGCCAGCGCCACCCGCTTCATCGGGCCCGGACCGGTCGTCCCCGCCATCGACGTGGCCGTCAGCCGATCTCGGCGCTGTCGGCCAAGCCCTGCATGAAGGCCTCGCAGCGCGCCAGTTGCGCCAGCGTCACGTACTCGTCGGGCTGGTGGGCCTGCTGGATGCTGCCGGGGCCGCAGACCACGGTGGGAATGCCGGCGTTCTTGAACAGGCCCGCCTCGGTGCCGAAGGCGACCAGCGTGGTGCCGGCCTCGCCCGCCAGGCGCTGCGCCAGCCGGGTGACCGGGTCGTCGCGGCTGCCGAGGAAGGACGGGATCTCGCAGATGGTCTCGAAGCGGAAGCCCGTGTCGGCCGCCACGCGCTGCATGCGGGGCTCCAGGCTGCGGGCATAGTCGACCACCTGCTGCTGCATGGCGCGCGCATCGGCCGTGGGCAGGTCGCGGAATTCGTAGCGGAACTCGGCATCGCGCGGCACCACGTTGTCGGCGATGCCGCCGTGGAACTGGCCCACGCTGGCGGTCGAGAAGGGCACGTCGAAGCCGTCGTAGCGCGGCTCCTCGCGCTCGAAGGCCTCGGCCATGTCGCGCACCTTGCCCACCACCCGCGCCGCCATCTCGATGGCGTTGACCGAATGCGGCGTGAGGGAGGAATGCGCCTCCTTGCCGCGCACGCAGCAGCGGTAGCGCCACACGCCCTTGTGGGCGATGGCCGGCACCATGGACGTCGGCTCGCCCACGATGCAGGCCAGCGGCTTCACGCCGGCGTCGCGCATGTCGGCGATCAGCTCGCGCACGCCGAAGCAGCCGATCTCTTCCTCGTAGCTGAAGGCGAAGTGCACGGCGAAGGGCGCATTGCCGGCCAGGATGCGCTCGGCATTGGCCAGGGCGATGGCGATGAAGCTCTTCATGTCGGCCGAGCCGCGGCCGAAGAGGGCCGGACCCTCGGGACCGTCCTGCACGGTGGCCGAGAGCGGATCGACCGTCCAGGCCTGGCCCTCCCACGGCACGGTGTCGGTGTGGCCGGAGACGATCACGCCGGCCGGCTTGCCCTCGCCCAGCGTGGCGAAGAGGTTGGCCTTGGTGCGCTCGGCGTTCCAGGTCAGCCGGCTCTGCACGCCCAGGCCGGCCAGATGCTCGCGGGCGAACTCGATCAGTTCGAGGTTGCTGCGGTCGCTGATGGTGTTCATGCGCACCAGCGCCTGGGCGAAGGCCAGCGCGCGGTCGGAAAGCGGGTGGGGGCTCATGGGCCCGGATTGTGGCCGGCGACGCCCGACCCTGGCGCGACCTCCGGCAAGCAGCCCGTCGGCGGATCCGACGGCCGGCGCCGCGCCGAGCCGGGCATGCGTGCCGGCTTGCCCCTGCCGCGGGCATTCGTATTGCTTGCGCCCCTATTCCGGCCGTGTCAGCCTGTGCCGGCCTGCCCCCACTAGACTGCCTCCCATGAAGCTCATCGACTCGATCGTCACCCAGGCGGCCGGGATCGCCGCCATCCGCCGCGACCTGCATGCCCATCCCGAACTGGCCTACGAGGAAGTGCGCACCGCCGACGTCGTCGCGGCCCGCCTGACCGAATGGGGCATCCCCATCCACCGCGGCCTGGGCACCACCGGCGTGGTCGGCATCGTCAGGAACGGCAGCAGCGACCGCGCCGTCGGTCTGCGCGCCGACATGGACGCCCTGCCCATCAACGAACTGAACACCTTCGACCACGCCAGCAAGCATGCCAACAAGATGCACGCCTGCGGCCACGACGGCCACACCGCCATGCTGCTGGCCGCGGCCCAGCACCTGGCCAAGAACCGCAACTTCGACGGCACGGTCTACCTAATCTTCCAGCCGGCCGAGGAAGGCGGCGGCGGCGCCGACCGCATGATCAAGGAGGGCCTGTTCGAGCAGTTCCCCATGGACGCCGTGTTCGGCATGCACAACTGGCCCGGCATGGCCGCCGGCCAGTTCGCCGTCAGCCCCGGGCCGGTCATGGCCTCGGGCAACAAGTTCTACATCACCGTGCGCGGCAAGGGCGGCCATGCGGCCCTGCCCCACACCACCGTCGACCCGGTGCCCATCGCCTGCGAAATGGTGCAGGCCTTCCAGACCATCCTCACGCGCAAGATGAAGCCGCTGGACTCGGCCGTCATCTCGGTCACCACGGTGCATGCGGGCGACACCAACAACGTCATCCCCAACCACTGCGAGATGACCGGCACCGTGCGCACCTTCTCGGTCGAGGTGCTGGACATGATCGAGGCCCGCATGCGCAAGATCGCCGAGCACATCTGCGCCGCGCACGATGCCGAGTGCGACTTCGAGTTCGTGCGCTACTACCCGCCCACCATCAACACCGCGGCCGAAGCCGACTTCGCCCGCCGCGTGATGGCCGGCGTGGTGGGCGAGGCCAACGTGCTGCGCCAGGAGCCGGCCATGACCTCCGAGGACTTCGCCTTCATGCTGCAGGCCAAACCCGGCGCCTATGCCTTCATCGGCAACGGCGACGGCAGCCACCGGCCGCACCTGCATGGCGAAGGCCCCTGCGTGCTGCACAACGCCAGCTACGACTTCAACGACGAGCTGATCCCGCTGGGCGCCAGCGTGTGGGTGAAGCTGGCCGAGGAATTCCTGGCCCAGCCCGCGGCGGCGCAGACGTGATGGACGCCGCGCAGGCCTTCTCGCCCAGCTACGCGCTGGCGCGGCAAAAATTCCTGGCGGCCTGCGTGGCGGCCGGCATCCCGGTCGAAAGCCATCCCCTGCCCCTGCCAGGCGCCGATGGCGAGGCGCTGGCCATGGACGTGGCGCGCGACGGCCCGGCCGATGCCGAACGCGTGCTCATCCTCACCAGCGCCTGCCATGGTGTGGAAGGCCACTGCGGCAGCGGCGTGCAGGTGGCGGCCCTGCACGACGCCGAATGGCGGGCAGCCGCGCGGGGCGCCGGCGTGGCCGTGGTCTACATCCATGCGCTCAACCCGCACGGCTTCTCCCACGGCCGGCGGGTCACGCAGGAGAACGTGGACCTGAACCGCAACTTCCAGGACTTCTCGGCGCCGCTGCCGGCCAACAAGGCCTATGCCAGGCTGCATGCGCTGCTGCTGCCGCCGAACTGGCCGCCGGCGCCGGCGGACGAGGCGGCGCTCGCGCAGTGGATCGACAAGCACGGCATGGACGAATTCCAGGCCGCCGTCACCCAGGGCCAGTACGCCTTTGCCGACGGCATGTTCTTCGGCGGCCAGGCGCCCACCTGGAGCCAGCGCACCCTGCGGCCCGTGCTGCGCCAGCATGCCGGCCGGGCCCGGCGCCTGGCCTGGATCGACATCCACACCGGCCTCGGCCCGAATGGCCTGGGCGAGCGCATCTTTGCCGGCAACGACGACGCGGCGGCCTATGCGCGCGCCAGCGCATGGTGGGGCGGCGATGGCGCCACGCCGGTCACGTCGATCTACGACGGCAGTTCGGCATCGCCGCTGCTCACCGGGCTCATGTGGAATTCCGCCTACGACGAATGCCCGCAGGCCGAGGTCACCGGCATCGCCATCGAATACGGCACCGAGCCGCTGATGGAAGTGCTCGCCGCCATGCGCGGCGACCACTGGCTGCACCTGCATCCCGAAGCCGCGCCAGAACTGGCCGAGGCGATTCGCCAGCGCATGCGCGCCGCCTTCTACACCGACACCGATGCGTGGAAGCGGCGCATCGTCGAGCAGGCGCGCGAGGCGCTGTTCCAGGCGGCGCAGGGGTTGCGCGGCTGAGCCTCCGACGGCCCTCGCCGGCACGCCCACCGCGCGTCGCGCAGCACGGCGCCCGCGAGGCGCTGTTGTCGCTCAGCCCGCGATGCGCGCCGCCCGGTCGCGGGCGATGACCAGCAGGCCGTCCATGATGAGCGACTCCACCAGTTCGAACTCGACCGACATTGAAGGCGCCATCTTCCA
Source organism: Pseudacidovorax intermedius (assembly GCF_001476815.1). Lineage (GTDB taxonomy): Bacteria > Pseudomonadota > Gammaproteobacteria > Burkholderiales > Burkholderiaceae_C > Xenophilus > Xenophilus intermedius_A. The sequence goes on from NZ_LDSL01000069.1 coordinate 9,609, forward strand.
GCCCGCGCCGCCGGTCATGTAGCAGGCCGGCTCGGCGCCGCAGTGGCGGCGCACGTGCTGCACCATGCGCTCGACCGCGCCGGCGATGGCATAGGTGCCGCCGCTGGTGAGCGCGTCGCTGGTGTTGGTGGGAAATTCGCGCACCTCGCCGGTGGGCACGTGCAGACCGGCAGTGCCTGACTCCAGTGCGCGCAGCATGATGCCGTGGCCCGGCAGGATCAGGCCGCCGAGAAAACGGCCTTCGGCATCGATGGCCTCCACCGTCACCGCCGTGCCCACCATCACGACCACCATCGGCCGTGGCGCCGCGCCGCCGGCCTGCGCCAGCATGCGGTGGCGCGCCCCGATCATGGCCACCCACCGGTCCGCGCCCAGGCGCGTGGGATGGTCGTAGCCATTGACCATGCCGGACTCGGCCGGGCTGGAAACCACCCAGCGCGGCTCGAAGTCGAAGCATTCCTCGACCTGCTCTTCCGCGCGCCGCCGCACGGCGTCGCCGGCCACCACGCAGCCGATCATGGCCTGCGGCTTCAGCGGCAGCGTGGCCCAGGGCCCGTCGGCCAGGGTGTCGATGTGGTCCAGGAACACCGCGCCGCCGGCCAGCACGTCGGCGCCCGGTTCGCCGTGCGCATAGAGCGCCCACTTGAGGCGGGTGTTGCCGATGTCGAGCGCAAGAAGGGAAGCCATGGGGCGGGATTATTGCCCCCGCGCCGCGGCGGCCCGCGGGATGGCGCAGTCCCGCGCGCGACTGCGCGGAAATGCCTTTCCTACTAGGGAAAGCCGCGATAGGCGCCGGGCCGGCCCTCCCTACCATTCAGGGCCGTTTTTCGGTTCACCTCTCGTTCATCCCGTTTCGTTCGGAGCTGTCTTCATGAAGAAAACCATCGCTTTGGCTGCCCTGGCTGCCGTCTCCCTCGGCGCCCAGGCCGCCGACTTCCCCGATGGCAAGACCATCACCTTCGTGGTGCCCTTCGCGGCCGGCGGCCCCACCGACAAGGTGGCCCGCGACCTGGCCGAAGCCATGCAGAAGGCCCTGGGCGCCACCATCGTGGTGGACAACACCGCCGGTGCCGGCAGCACCATCGGCAATGCCAAGGTGGCCCGCGCCAAGAACGACGGCCTGACCCTGCTGGTCACCCACGTCGGCATGGCCACCACCCCGGTGCTCTACCGCAAGCTCAGCTACAACTACGACACCGACTTCGAGTACCTGGGCATGATCAACGACGTGCCGATGACGCTGATCGGCAAGCCGCAGCTCGAGGCCAACAACTTCAAGGAGCTGCAGGCCTGGATCGCCAGCAACAAGGGCAAGGTCAACCTGGGCAACGCCGGCATCGGCTCGGCCTCGCACCTGTGCGGCCTGCTGTTCCAGAGCGCGCTGAAGGCCGAGATGACCACCGTGCCGTACAAGGGCACGGCGCCGGCCATCGCCGACCTGATGGGCGGCCAGATCGACCTGCTGTGCGACCAGACCACCAACACCACCGGCCAGATCGAGGCCAAGAAGGTGAAGGCCTACGGCGTGACCACGCTCAAGCGCGTGAACACCCCGGCGCTCAAGGACATCCCGACCCTGGACGAGCAGGGCCTGAAGAACTTCCAGGTCACCATCTGGCACGGCCTGTACGCGCCCAAGGGCACGCCCGCCCCGGTGCTGAAGAAGCTCAACGACGCCCTCAAGACCGCGCTGAAGGACCCGGACTTCATCCGCCGCGAGGAAGCCCTGGGCGCCGTGGTGGTGAGCGACAAGCGCAGCGACCCGGCCGAGCACAAGAAGTTCGTGCAGGCCGAAGTCAACCGCTTCGGCCCCGTGATCAAGGAGGCCGGCGTGTACGCCGACTGATCGCGCACGCCGCCAACAGGAAGGCCCGCCAGCGATGGCGGGCCTTTTTCGTCATGGCGCATCGACGCTCGGCGACTCGGCGCCGATGACCCACGCAGTCCAGTCCAGCCCACCGAGTTTCCCCAGGGGCTCCTTCCCGCGCTTGCCCCATCGCCGGTAGCACACGCCCCGCAAAGATCGAAAGGCCGCGGAGCAGGCCAAGCCAGAACATCCGCGGAACCGGCTCCGCCGGGCCGCAGGATGTGCCCCCTCCTCCGGAGGGGTGGGGGAGCGCGAAGCGCGCAGCCTGGGGGAGGCTTGTCACTTCGGTCGAATCGCGTCCGCAGTGCCCTGGATAAAAGCCTTGATCGCCTCCACGTCTTCCATGCTCAGCTTGCCCGTGAAGTCCGGCATGCCGCGCGACATGGCCGGCCCCTTGAAGACGAACTTGTCCAGGTTCTCGATGTAGGGCGCACCGAGGTAGCCCAGGTTGGGAATGTTGCCGCCACGGTCCACGCCCGGCACGCCGTGGCAGAAGACGCAGTTGCTCACGTAGAGCCCCGTGCCGGCCTGCACCTTGGCGGGGTCGTACTTCACGCCCTGCAGCAGCTTGTCCATGCGGTACTGCACGAACTCCGGCATCTTCTCGGTGCCGCCGACCGCGAAGGTGTAGACGGTGCCGGGTCCCTGCCGCTCGGTAGCACGCTGGGCCAGTCCGTACACGCCACCCCAGCCCACGGCCACCGACACGTACTGCTTGCCGTCGACCATGTAGGTGGACGGGGCCGCCACCACGCCGGTGCCGGTGGGCGTCTCCCACAGCTTCTTGCCATTTCGGGCGTCGTAGGCCACCAGGCGCCCGTCGGCCGTGCCCTGGAACACCAGGTTGCCGGCCGTGGTCAGCGTGCCGCCGTTCCAGGGCGAGACATGTTCCACGCCCCAGGCCTCCTTCTGCCTGACCGGGTCCCACGCCACGAGCCGGCCCATCGGCTTGCTCTTGGGCGGCTCGGCATTGACGAACTTGGCGGTGTTCCAGCCCAGGTCCGAATGCGGGCGCAGCGGCGCGTTCTCGTTGAATTTCCAGTCCTTGTCGTCCAGAAGGTTCAGCGGCACGTGCTGCGCCGGCAGGTAGACCAGCCCCGTCTTGGGATTGAAGGACATCGGGTGCCAGTTGTGCGCACCGAAAGGACCGGGAATGGCATCGTTGGGCTTGCTGCCGTCGCGGGCCGAGGCCACCTCGATCGGCCGGCCCTTCTTGTCGTAGCCCGTGGCCCAGTTCACCTCGACGAAATTCCTGGCCGAGATGAACTGGCCATTGGTGCGGTCGATGACGAAGAAGAAGCCGTTCTTGGGCGCGTGCAGGATCACCTTGCGCGGCTTGCCGTCCAGCTGGATGTCGGCCAGGATCATCGGCTGCGTGGAGGTGTAGTCCCAGTTGTCGCCGGGCGTCTCCTGGTAGTGCCACTTGTACTTGCCGGTGTCCGGGTCCAGCGCCACGATGGACGCCAGGTACAGGTTGTCGCCGCCGGCCGGGCTGCGCTTGGCATGCGACCAGGGCGAGCCGTTGCCGGTGCCGATGTACATGGTGTTGAGCTCGGGGTCGAAGGCCATGGTGTCCCACACCGTGCCGCCGCCGCCGCTTTCCCACCACTTGCCGGCCGGGTCCCAGGTCTTGGCGGCGCGGGCCTGGGCCTCGTCCTCGAAGGGCTTGGACGGGTCGCCCGGCACGGTGAACCAGCGCCACTTCTGGTCGCCCGTTTCGGCGTCGTAGGCCGTGATGTAGCCGCGCACGCCGTATTCGGCGCCGCCGTTGCCGATGATGACCTTGCCCTTGAACACCCGCGGCGCGCCGGTGATGGTGTAGCTGCGGGCATGGTCGATGAGCGTGTCCTTCTCCCACAGCTTGTTGCCCGTGGCGGCGTCCAGCGCGATCAGCCGGCCGTCGAAGGCGCCCACGTAGACCTTGCCCTTCCACAACGCCACGCCGCGGTTGACCACGTCGCAGCAGCCGCGAAAGCCCTTGGCCCGGTCGACCTGCGGGTCGAAGCTCCACAGCCGCTGGCCGGTGCGCACGTCGATGGCATGCACCACGCTCCACGAGGCCGTCACGTACATCACGCCGTCGACCACCAGCGGCGTGGCCTCGACGCCGCGCGTCGACTCGAGGTTGTACGACCAGACCAGCCCCAGCTGGCCCACGTTGCCGGTGTTGAGCTGGTCGAGGCGGCTGTAGCGCGTCTCGGCATAGTCCAGGCCCACGCTCGGCCACTCGGGCGTGGCGCGGGCATTGGCGCGGATGAAGGCGCCGTCGACCTTGGCCGCCGGCCTGGCGGCGGGCGGGGCAGAGGGTGCCGCGGGCGGGGTCTGGGCGCTGGCCCAGCCGGCCCAGGCCACGAGCGCCGCGAGTGCGGCCGACGCGAAAAGCCTCATCGTGTGTCTCCTTGTCGGTTCTTGGTTGAAGCAGAGCGCATCGAGGATGCCGCCGTCGGGGGGCTGGCTTCATCCTCGGGATTTCCCGGGTGCTGGGCTGTTCCATTGCGGAACACAGTCGGCCGCAAACCCTGGAGGAGACGCCCTTGCCGACCCGCCCCGCCACCGGCCAGCCGCCGCGCCAGCTCTTCGCCACGACGCCGGAGCAACGCACCGCGCAGGCGCGGCTGCGCTTCTTCGACGAGGGCGACCGGCCCTCGGGACTGGTGGGCGAAGACGTGCTGCAGTCCTGGATGCGCTGCCGCCGCCGGCACGAGGACCCGCGCCGCGCCATCGCCTTCGACCCCGTCACGCCCAGCCGGCTGCACGGCGCGCTGGCCCGCAACCGGGCCCTGCTCGAGGCGGCGGGGCCCGAACTGGCGTCGATGGAAGGCGCGCTGGCGGGCACCGACTGCCGCGTGATCCTCACCGACCGCGAGGGCGTGCTGCTGCACGTCACCCACCATCCCATGGCGCCACAGCAGCCGGTGCTCAGCAGCACCGCGCGGCTGGGCGTGAACCTGGCCGAATCGGTGGTGGGCACCACCGCGCCCGGCATCGTGCTGAGCACCGGCCAGGCCTGCACGGTGGACGGCGGCGAGCACTACTTCGACAGCCTGCGCCAGGTGCACTGCGCTGCCGCGCCGATCCGCGGCGTGGACGGCCGTCTGGCCGGCGTGCTGGACCTGTCGGTGGAAGCGCGCCGCTTCGGCTTCGATGCCGGCGCCATGGTGGGCCTGTATGCGACGGTGATCGAGAACCGGCTGCTGGCGCGCCAGTCCGCCGGCCACGTGGTGCTGCGCTTCCAGGCCAGCCCCGCGCTGCTGGACACGCCGCTGGAGGCCATGGCCGGCGTGGCCCCCGACGGCCGCGTAGCCTGGCTCAATGCCGCCGCCGCGCGGCTGCTGGGGCCCTTGCCGGCGGAGCCGCTGGCGCGCGCCGCGGTGCGCTTCTTCGGCCGCGACCTGAACGGCCTGCTGCGCCTGGCCGGCGGCCACGGCGCGCAGGCGCTGCGGCTGGGCAGCGGCCTGGGCGTGT
>NZ_LDSL01000007.1 GCF_001476815.1 Pseudacidovorax intermedius
TGGCCAGCAGGCCCAGCGTGTCGCCGCGCTCCAGCACGCCGCCGATGGAGCCGACCAGCGTCACTTCCAGGCCGTCCAGCACCCAGGCGATGCCCAGGGCGATCACCACGCGCCAGTGCCAGCGCGACCAGGGCAGGCGGTCGAGGCGGGCGGGAATGTCGGCGCCCTCAGCGGTGGGAGAGGGCGCGCTGACGGCGGTCATGGTGCCGTGCTCCCGCGACGATGGTGTGCGTCGACGCGGTCCGGTTCAGGGAATGGCAAAGGCGGCGAGGGCCGGTGGCGGGGGGTCATGGCATGTCCGATCTGCCAGGGACGCTAGCGCGCCACCGGTCGCTTCGGCGTCGGCGATGGCTGACAGGGGATGTGGCGAATGGACGTAGCCGGCATCCAGCATCGGGCCCGAGCTTGGCGCCATGGCAGACAACACACGACCCTCCGATGCCGGCAAGCCGGCCGATCAACCCGCCAGCGCCACGGACACGCCTTCCAAACAAACCTACCGCGACGAGCCCGAGGTCACGCAGGAAGAAGACGTGCCCGTGGACGGCAAGGACCCCGTGGGCGAGAAGATGATGGAACAGCTCGGCGCCGAGCGGCGCCAGCAGGCGGAGGACGCGAAATGAGCGCCATCGCCGACCGCGTCGCCGCCAATCCTGCGCCCGTCATCGATCCGCCGCCGCCCACGCCTGTGCCGCCACTGGTGGAGCCCGGACCGCCCGGGACCGCGCCCGCGCCACCGGTGCCCGAAGCGCCCTCGCCGGAGCCGCTGCCTGCGCCATTCCCGGCCTGAAGCTTAGGCTGCGTCCAAGGGTGCGGCGGGCGCCCCGCGCGCAGTCGCGTGGCCGCCAGTCAGGTCGACCAGATGCGCGGCAGCTGGCTCGAGCGACCCCATAGCTCCTGGCGCCACGCCATCCAGACCCGACGCAGCAGCTGCATCGCGGGTTCCACCACTGGTGCCAACACGCGTATCACCAGGATCTGCGGCTGTGGGCTCGTCACCCCGGCCGTCGCCGACAGTGCATCGGCCTCGATGAGCGTGCGGGCCAGGTCCAGTGCACGTTCGCGGCGCTCGCGCGTCAGCGGCGCACCGGCGACGAAGAACAGCGAGGCCAGGCAGCGATGCCCTGCCAGCCCGAGCCCGCCATCGAGCAGCAATGCATCGGCGGCATTGATCCGGCCACGCTCCAGCCACACGCCCGGCACCTCCAGGTGCTGCTGCAGGCTGCCCGCCACGAAAGGCTGACCGGCATTCGGCAGGCCGAGTGCCGTCACGTCCCAACCCATCAGCTCACCACCCGGCGCCACCTCCAGCGACAGCCGGTTGTGGGCATTGCAGCCGCTGTAGCACAGCGCCTCCAGCGGCAGCCATTCAAGCCGTGCCTCCGCCGCCACCCGCAGCCGGGTCTGCTGCGTCGCCGGTTCGCCCTCGCTGCGGTAGAAGCGCGAAGCGCCGGGCGTCGTGATCAGTCCGTGGCTGCCGGCGGCGGCGCTGACCTGGATGTCCAGCGTGTCGCCGCCGACCAGGCCGCCCGGCGGATGCACCAGGACGTTGTGGCAGACGGCGTCGCCCTCCGGGTAGAGGCTCTGCAGGATGCGAAGCGGGCCTTCGTGGCGAAAGCGCGCCAGGCTGCGTCCTTCGCGGGCGGTGTAGTCGATGGAGAGTCGGGCGTGCCAGGGCATCGGGCGAGTCTAAGAAGGCAGGCTCGGCCGCCAGGCGGCCGTGGCGCTGCGGCACGCGGCGTGCCGGGAAATCGGGACGGCGAGCGTCGAGGCCTTCAGGTCTTCCAGGCGCCGACGTGGGCTGCGCTCGCCTCGTCCACCATCGCCGGGCCGATGCAGTCGATGGCATGCGGCGAGGCGCGGAACACGTCGCGGCAGGACAGCTCGGCGTCGCGCTGTTCCCCGCGCTCGCCTCTGAACTCACGCAACCGTTCGGCGTCGATGCCGAACACGACGCGGCCGATGCCGGACCAGAAGATGGCGCCGGCGCACATCACGCAGGGCTCGGCCGAGGAGTAGATCGTCGCGCCCGCCAGCTGCTCGCGCGTGAGCCCGAGCCCGGCCAGCTTGCGCACGGCGTTGGTCTCGGCATGGCCGGTGACGTCGCCCGTCTCGCCGCTGTCGCAGTAGGCCTCTGCGAGGACACGGCTGTCCTCGGCCACGATGACGGCGCCGAAGGGCCGGTTGCCGCGCCGGCGGCCCGCGTGCGACCAGCCGATGGCCTTGCGAAGGTAGCGGCCGTCGCGCTCGTCGAGGGCGGTTTCTTCGGGGAACAGGGTGGGGGAGGGCATCGAAACAGGCGACCGGCGGGCCGCGGAGGAAAGAGGAAAGGGGGTCAGCCGGCCGCGCCGTGCATCGCGGGCCATGCGGCATCGGCGGCGGCGCGGCAGAGCACGGCGGCCCGGTGGCGGGCACGGCCGTCGTCCAAGACAACGCGCGAGGGGCGGCCGGGGAGGACTTGGCAGGAAGACGCGCGGCGCCGACGGTTCAGGCGTCGAAGTCCGCGGCGCGCGTGGGCCGGTGCAGCGGCGCCTCGGGCGGCAGGCCGGACTGGCGCAGCGTGCGCACCCCGAGTTCGGTGATGCCGAAGACCACCGCTTCGCGCGCCGTCCCGGCACCGAAGGGCCCCGCCGGCGGCACGCTGGCCGTGATGAGCTGGGCCGCCTTCAGCAGCAGCACATGGTCCAGCTCCGCCGGTTGGCGCACGGCGAGGGGAAAGCGTTCGTTCTCGATGCGGGCCAGGTACTCGAGTGACATCGCCACCTCCAAATCGAGTCCTCATTGTGTGATTAATTTCACGATCTTGTAGGGGGCTGGATCAAGGCCCTGTCCCTGCCGTGCGTAATGGCGGCGGACATCGCCGTGCCATCGAGGCCGTGGTCGGCAAGGCTTCAGGGCGCAGCCGTTTCTGCGCCCGTCGCATAGGTGCGGCGGTACATCTCGACCAGGTGTTCGCCGGCCGTGCAGGGCGCGAAGCGGGGCGCCTCGCCCGCCGGCACGGTGCCGGGGACGGCCTCGATGCGGGCCAGGTAATCGGGCTCGTAGAAGAAGGGGATCGAGTAGCGCGGCGCGCCGCTGGAATGCACGTTGCGCACGCGGTGCGGGTTGGAGTGGTACAGCCCATTGGTCCAGCGCGGGATCATGTCGCCCAGGTTGACCACGAAGCAGCCCTCGATGGGCGTGGCCGGCTGCCAGTCGCCGGCGGGCATCTGCACCTCCAGGCCGCCGTGGCCGTCCTGCGCCAGGATGGTGATGGCGCCCCAGTCGGTGTGGGCCCCGGCGCCAAAGGTGCGTTCGTCCGCGCCGTCGGGATGCGCGGGGTAGCGGATCATGCGCAGCGTGACCATGGGGCTGTCGCTGGTCGGGTCGAACCAGGTCTCGGGGAGCTGGAGCGACAGGGCCATCAGCTGCATCAGCCGGCGCGACAGGGCCAGCATGGCCTGGATGTAGGCCTCGCACTGCGCCGGGGCCTCCGGCACTTCGGCGGGCCACTGGTTGTGGCCATAGGTCTGGTAGCCGGCCACGACGTAGGGATGGTCGGCCGGGTAGGCCATGCCGCAGTAGAAGCTTTCCTTCAGGTCGGGCCGCGCGGTGGCATCCAGCGTCTGCGCGCCCATCAGCTCGTAGCCGCGCAGGGACGGTGACCTGTGCATTTCCAGTGCCTCGCGCGTGGCCTGCGGCACGTCGAGCAGCCGGCGCGCCAGATCGAACTGGGCCTGCACCTGCTCGGCCGGCACGCCGTGGTGGCGCACGTAGAAGAAGCCCGAGGCCATGGCGGCGGCGCGCATCTGCGCGGCCACCTCGGCGCTGCGCGGCGCGCCGAGGGTCAGGGCGCCCTGCAGGTCGATGACGGGGATGGACATGGCGGCCTTCCTTGCGCGGGCGCTCAGGCCTTGAGCTTGCGATCGGCCGCGGCCGGCAGGAAGCGGTCGCTCCAGATGTCGGCCACGGCCGGCGTGCTCTTGAGGCCGAAGGCGGCGACGGTCTCGTCGATGGTGGCCTGCAGGCGCTCGGGCGTGGCGGCGCCCCAGCCGTGGGCGGCGGTGCCGGGCGTCTTCATGCTGCCGTCGACGATCAGCTGCAGGCGCTCGTGCTCGATGGCCTCGTTGGCCAGCGGCTCGCGGGCCTTGACGGCGGCGGCGCCGGCCCGGGTGTCGGCCATGGCCTCGATCCAGCCGCGCGTGGTCGCCTTGACGAAGGCCTTCATGGCCTCGGCGTTCTCCATGCTCTTGGCGTTGGCGACCAGGCCGTTGCCGTACGACTTCATGCCATGGTCCGAGAAGCGGAACACGCGCACCTGCTCCGGCCCCATGCCGCGCAGCTTGAGGTTGAGCAGGCCGGTGAAGTAGAAGTAGCCGGCACCGTCGAAGTCGCCCTTGACGAAGCGGGTGTCGCCGATGTCGGGTGCCACGTTCTCCCACTTCACGCCGGCCGCATCGAAACCCTGGGCCTTGGCGAAGACCGGGAACAGCTTGCGCGAGGCATTGAAGGGCTGGCCCAGCAGCGTCTTGCCGGCCAGGTCGGCGGGCTTCTGGATGGGGCCATCCTTGCGCACCAGGATGGCGTTGGGATTCAGGTCGTACTGGATGGCCACGGCCTTGAGGCCCGCCGTCGGGTTGTTGACGTTGAACTCGACCATGGTCGCCAGGTCGGCCGAGGCGCAGTCGTAGGCGCCGCTGCCCACCAGGCTGATGGCGGCGGCCGAGCCGTTGCCGGTGTCGATGGCGACGTCGAGCCCGGCGTCCTTGTAGTAGCCGCGCTGCTGCGCGAGCAGGAAGCCGGCGGCCGTGGCCTCGACCTTCCAGCCGATGTTGAACTTGAACTTCTGCAGGGAGCCCTGGGCCCGGACGAAGGGCGTGGCGGCGAGCAGGGTGGCGGCGCCCGAGGCGGCCAGGAGGGAGCGGCGGTGCAGCATGGTGCGGTATTGCGATGGATGCGTTGGAAAGCCCGCGGGCCGTGGGCCACGCGCGGGGATGCCAGAGCAATTTCCGGGCGGCGCCAGAAGGTGGGCCGCTGAACGCTTCTACTCCTGCAAGGGTTTCAGCACGATCCATGCCGCGCTGGCGGCGTGCGCTGCGGCCTTTCGCGCCGCCTTCATGCACCGCAAGCGGTCGCGCTCGGCGCGGCCGGCACCGTCCGCGCACCGCCATGGCTGCTCGTGCCCCGGCTTGGCGCGAGAGACCCTCCAGAAGCCTCGGGCAGCGCAGAAAGCGCTTGCATCTGCACCGGACCCGGCGGCCATAATCGCGGCCCAGAGAGTAGAAGCGTTCAGCAACGCCCACCTGCCGCCACGGCGGGTGTCAGCGGCCCGGGAATTGCTCTTGACGTCCTGCCCACGTGCACCGTGGCGCGGCGCGATCAGGATGCAGCAGCAGCCCCGAAGCCCGCCCTCCATGGTCTCCGACGGACGGACATCTTCCTTCCACCCCACTCACGGAGAGCCTCTGCCATGACCGCCATCGCCACCCCCGCCACCCCTGACTTCGCCCTTGCCGAGCTCGAAAAGGAATCGCGCATGGGCGCGATGGGTTCCGAAACCAACACCCGCGAGGTCCGCCGCATCAGCCTGGCCGACTTCGACGCCCGCCGCGCCGAGATCGCCGACCAGCTGTGGGACGCCGCCGTCGACGTCGGCTTCTTCCAGCTCGTGGACCACGGCATCGACCTGGCCGACATCCGCGCCGCCTTCGCCGAGGCCGAGCGCTTCTTCGCGCTGCCCGAGTCGGTGAAGGCCCAGTACCCGCTGGCCAACAACGCCGGCTGGGAGAGCAAGGCGCAGGTGCGTCCTTCCACCGGCACCGCCGACCAGAAGGAGAGCTACCAGATCACGCTGCCGCTGATGGGCAAGCTCTTCCCCACCGAGGCGGAACTGCCCGGCTTCAAGGCCGCCATGCTGGCCTTCGAGCAGAAGAGCTGGGAGATCGGCATGAAGGTGCTGTCCTGCTTCGCGCTCAAGCTGGGCTTCGACACCGAGTTCTTCACCCGTGCGCACGACAAGTCCAGTGCCGAGTACCAGAGCACGCTGCGCCTGCTGCACTACTACGCCATCCCGCCCGAGGCGCAGGCGCATCTGGACCTGTGGCGCGCCGGCGCGCACACCGACTTCGACTGCCTCACGATCCTCTACCAGCGCCAGGGCCAGGGCGGCCTGCAGGTGTGCCCGGGCAAGGAATTCGAGAAGCAGGAATGGACGTCGATCCCGCCCGACGAGGACGTTATCACCTGCAACATCGGCGACATGCTCATGCGCTGGAGCGACGACCAGCTGCCCAGCAACTTCCACCGCGTGCGCAACCCGCTGCCGGGCGAGTACATGGGCCCGCGCTACAGCATCGCGTTCTTCTGCCAGGCCAACCGCGATGCGCTGATCGAGTCGCCCTCGGGCAAGTACCCGTCCATCACGGCGGGCGAGTACCTCAAGCAGCGTATTGCTGCCAACTTCGGACGGAAGTACTGAACCCTCAGGGCCGGCGCGCGCTCACCGGCTGCTTGGACCAGTACACCCCGGTGAGCTGGTCGAGCCGCACCGTGCCGCCGGTCGACGGCGCATGCACGAAGCGCCCGCCGCCCACGTAGATGCCGGCATGCGTGGGCCGGCCGCGGCCGAAGAGCACCAGGTCGCCGGTGCGCAGGTCGTCGACCCGCACCGGCTCGCCGAACTCGTCCAGCTGTGCCACCGTGCGCGGCGGCACGAGGCCGGCGCGGGTGCGGTAGACATAGCCGATCAGGCCGCTGCAGTCGAAGCCGCCGTCCGGTGTGTTGCCGCCGTAGCGGTAGGGCGTGCCCACCAGGCCGAGGGCGTGGATGGCGATGTCGCTGGCCTGCTCGGGCGTGAGCGGCGGGTAGCGGTAGCGGTCGGGCCGCGGCGGCGCGCTGCCGCAGCCGGCCAGCAGCAGGCCCTGCACAAGCACCGCCGAGAGGAAGAGTCGCTTGCCGGGCGTCACGGCCGCGATTCTGGCGCAGGCCGCGGCGCGCCCGCTTGCCGCCGACCCTGCTGCCATCAACGCCATTGCAACAGCAGCACCCAGGGTGCGGTACTCATGTGGCGATCGGTGCAGCCGCTGCAGCCGGGCTGGTAGCTTGCGTCCAGAAGCCGGGTGCCCGGCGCAAAGGCCAGACGCCGCCCGGTGACGCTGTCGAGCACGTTGCCGCCGACGGTGTCGAAGCCGCCGTCGTCCACCTGCACCACCACGTCGCAATGCATGGGCAGGCCGCCGCCGATGGACCGGCGGCGCGCCAGCGCCTCGCCCAGTTCGTCCAGCGTCGCGAGGTCCCGGCTGCCCGCCCGGGCATGGCAGACCAGGTCGCCCGCACGCGGCGTGGTGGTGCGCAGGTCGCAGGCCCGCATCGCGCCGGTGGATGGCGCGCCGGTGCTTTCCTGCATGCGGGTCTGCCAGGCGTCGGCGGCATAGTCGGCATGCGCCTCGGAGAAGACGAACTCGCCGGGCCGCAGGCCGGCCTCGCGTGCCACCCAGCTCACGAAGGCGGCGGACCAGGGCGTGTCGATGACGGCGACGCGGGCCAGCGCCACCTGCAAGGCGCGGCGCTCGTCGCTCTGCAGGCCCAGTCCCTGGCCGACGCCCAGGCCCTGCAGCAGGTCGGCGGAGGCCATCTGGAGCGCCTGTTCCAGCAGTTCGCGTTGTGCGGGACGTGCGGCGCCGAAGCGCACGGCCGAGGGCCAGCGGGCCTGCTCGGCGGCGTCGACGGCCGACCAGTAACGCATGACGCGCTGCCAGGGCGCGGGTCGGGCGAGGACGCCGCCTTCTTCCGCCTCGGCGGCGCCGCTGCGGATCAGCCGACCTTCGGCGTCCAGCCGCGCGCCACCCCAGGCGGCATGCTCGGCTTGCGCGATGCGGGCCATGGCGAGCGCGCGCGTCGGCGAAGGCTGGCTGCTCGTGGCCACGCAACGTTCAGGCGCGGAAGGCGCCGGCAGCGGGCTGCTGGCGGCAGCGCAGTGCGGGCTGGCGATCAGCGCAAGACAGGCGGCGAGACAGAGCCACACCCAGGTGCGCAAGCGGGGTCGCAACGCGGCGAGAGCCGATGGAGACATAGCGAGCGAGCATACGCTGCGCGGGTTGCGGGTTGCGGGTTGCGGGTTGTCGGTTGCCGGTTGCCGGTTGCCGGCTTCGGGTGGCGCCAGTGCGCGCGGCGCACGCGATGTGCGGCTTGGCATTGCGTGGAACAGGCGCAGGGCCGGCTTGTATCCTCGAACCGGGACGTCAGCCAGTGCGCGAGCGGGCATCGACGTCGAAGACGGCGGCTCGGTCGTCGTGCGACGGATTCCGCCCGTGGTCCACGGCGACTGAGCCGGGCCTTTCCTTTTCTTCTTTCAACTCCAGGAGCCTCGAATGACCGTCACCGTCCGCCGCAACGGCAGCAGTGGTACCGCCCACACGCTGCAGATCCGCGGCCATGCCATCACCGTCGACGCCTCGATCGCCGGCGGCGGCACCGACGCCGGCCCCGAGCCGCACGACCTCTACGACGCCGCGCTGGCCGCCTGCAAGGCGATCACGATGCTGTTGTACGCACAGCGTCGCGGCATCCCGGTCGAAGACATCCAGGTCGACGTCGACCGCGACGCCAGCCAGGAGCGGCAGGGTGCCTACCGGCTCTCCGCCAGGCTGCAGGTGGGTGGCGCGCTCAGCGATGCCCAGCGTGACGAGCTGTTGCGCGTGGCCGGCAAATGCCCGGTGCACAAGCTCATGACGGAGGTGAAGACCGAGATCGAGACAGACTGGGCCGACGGCGCGGCCGACTAGGGACGGTTGACGCTGTGCAAAGGACTGCCTCCCCTCGGTTGCGGCCGGCTGTTCAGGCCTGCGTGGGCTTGGCGAAGACGTCGATGCCCTCGCCCGTCTCGAGCAGGGACTTGAGGCTCGACATCACGATCGGCCAGTCCTTCTGGATGCCGTTGGCCATGCCGCTGCCGGCCTCCAACTCGTCGTGGGTCACGGTCAGCCGCACCATGCCCTGGTACTTGACGATGTCGAAGCTCACGCGGCTGCGGCTTGCCGGATCGCTGGCCTGCGAGGCGTTGGACCAGCTGATGACCAGTCGCGTTGGCGGCGAGATTTCGAGCACCTCACCCACCAGTTCGACGGTGCGCGCCTCGTTGGCGCGCACGTGTTGCCAGGGCGACCCGGGCTACCAGTCGGAGACGTTCACGTGGCACCAGTAGCGCCGCGCGATGTCGGGTTGGGTGATGGCCTCGAACACCTTCTCGGGCGTCGCGCGGATGTAGGTCACGTAGACGAAACAGGTCTTGCTCATCCTCACTCTCCTTCGAGTTGCTTCTTCAGGTCGTGCAGCAGTCCGAGACGATGGCGCTCGAACTTCCGTACCCAGCGTTCGTAGACCTCGTGCAGCGGCACCGGGTTGATGAAGTGCAGCTTCTCGCGTCCGCGCCACACGGTCGTCACCAGTTGGGCAGCCTCTAGGAGGCCAAGGTGCTGCGTGGTCGACTGGCGCGCCATGTCCAGGTGCTGGCAAAGTTCGCCCAGCGTCTGCCCGTTGTCCTCGTAGAGCAGGTCCAGCAGCTTCCTGCGCGTCGGGTCGGCCAGGGCCTTGAAAACCTTGTCTTCATCCATTCGTTCGTTGGGTGTGCAATTGCACTATGCAGGTAAGTGCCTGCATTTCAATGGGGTCGAGGTGACAGACAGTGCGGCCTTTCGATGGCCGGCGAGGCAGGCGCTCCGAGCGACCTGTCCACCGGCCGCTCGTCCGTCGCCCGGACGTCCTGGATCGCGTCGTGCGGCGGGTCGTGTACTCGGCCGGTCCGAACGCGCGGCGATTGTGTCCGGCATCACGTGCAGGCAGAATATGACCGGTCGTCTTAGGTCGACTCTGTCCCGTCTCCGTGGCCCTTTCTTTGGCCACTCCCCCTGAACTGGAGCTTCCCATGAACAACAAGGAACTGGTCCGCACCGCCATGACGCGGCTGTTCGGCCAACGCGATCTCGGCGCACTCGATGACTACTGGGACCCGGGCTATGTGCAGCACAACCCCCGCATGCCCAATGGGCTGGGCTTCTTCCGGCAGATCATCCCCAGCCTGCCGGCGGACTTCCGCTACGAGCCCGGCCTGGTGCTGGAGGACGGTGAGTTCGTGTCGATCCACGGCCGCTACGTCAACTGGAGCGGCAAGACCATGATCGGCGTGGACATCTTCCGCGTGAAGGAAGGCCGCTTCGTCGAACACTGGGATGTGATCCAGGAAGAGGTGCCGGCCACCCAGTCGCTGACTGGCAACGCGATGTTCCCGATCGCCTGACGCGGCGCCCGTGCGGCGGCCGAGGCGCGCCGCATAGGGCTGCCGACAGCTTCAGAGAAGCTTCTCGCTGATCAGCCGCGAGAAGAAAAATATCTTCAGCTGCGTGGCCAGGTCCACGCCCGGCTCGTCGTCGTAGACCTGTGTGCGACCGTCGTGCGTCTCGACCCACTGCACATGACCGTCTTCGGCTGAAAGCCGCAGCTGATAGCTGCCGAGCTGCCGCAGCTTGTCGATCAGCCGGTACACATCGTCGGCCAGCGCTGGCGAATCCACCAGGAGGCCGACCTCGGTGTTCAGGCGTGAGGAGCGGAAGTCCATGTTCATCGAGCCCACGAAGGTGATGCGGCGGTCGATGACGAAGCCCTTGACATGCATGCGCCCCGCGCTGGAGTGGCCGGCGCCGCGGATGGCGGCTTCCTGGTCCAGCACCTTGGGGCTGATCTCGACCACCTCGACGCCTTCGCGCAGCAGTGGCTGGCGATAGCGCGCGAAAGCGGCGCTGACGAAGGACTCGTCGGTGGCCGCCAGCGAATTGGTCACGAGGGTGATGGTCACGCCCTTGCCGCGGCCCTCGCGAATGGCCACCATGCCGCGGTCGCCGGGCACGAAATAGGGCGAGACCAGCAGCAGTTTCCGTTCGGTATGGGCGATGGCCGCCAGTGTCTGCAGTGTCACCGTGTGCGGATCGTCGCCACCTTCGGCGCGGCCGACGGCTTTCTCGGGATCGTCGACCAGCACGCGCACGGTGCCGCGCAGCATCTTCATGGGCGGATGCATCAACGCTGCCGACGTGGGCCCGTAGCCCAGCAGGTCCTGCGCCGAGGCAGGCAACAGCGAAGAGCCTTTGCCGGCCACTGCGGTGGCAGCCTCGAAGCGTGCCTGCCGCACGGAGGCCGTCTCGGTCGGCGGCGCCAGTTGGGCCAAGGCATGGACGCGCGGACTGTTCCAGTAGGCGTCGAAGCCGGCCGCCAGTTCGGGAACCGCGGCGCCCGTGAGCAGCAGGTCGAAATCCGCGAAGTTGCCGCTCGTCCCCTGCAGGAAGTATTCGTCCGCGATGTTTCTTCCGCCGACGATGGCGAAGACGCCGTCCGCCACGAGCAGCTTGTTGTGCATCCGGCGGTTGAGGCGCGCAAAGTCCATCAGCGAGAGCCCCCACCGTGTCGCGTCGAGCCGGCGGCCCGCGGGGAAGGGATTGAACAGCCGCACCTCGACATTCGGCGTGGCGCCGAAGGCATCGAGCAGATCCTGCGTGCCGGCGGTGTAGAGGTCGTCCACCAGCACGCGCACCCGCACGCCCCGCAGCGCCGCATCGCGCAGCGCCCGCAGGAAGCGGCGTCCGACCTCGTCGGACTGCAGCAGGTAGTACTGAACGTCGATGCTCCGCTGCGCATGGGAGATCAGCGCCAGGCGGGCGTCGAGCGCATAGGCGCTCGTCGCAAGCGGTCGGAAGGCCGACTTCTGCGCTGGCAGGCCGGGCTGTGCAGCGGCCTGCGAGAGAAAGTCCTGGGGCGAGGCGGGAATCGCCGCGACCGGCGGGTTGTGCGATGGCGCCAGCGCGGCGCAACCCTGGAACAGCGCCAGTCCAGTCAGGCTGGCGATGGCGGCCAACCGGCGCAGCCGCCCGCGCCACACCCTGTCACGCATTCACATCCACCAGCGTTCGTCCACGCACGGCGCCGCGCAGCACCTGTGCCGCACGCGGCGCAGCTTCCGCCAGGCCCACCACGCTGACCATGCGCTCCAGCAGGGCACCATCGAGGTCCGTGGCCAGGCGCTGCCACGCTTCGACACGCAGGGGGACTGGCGCGTTGACGGTGTCGATGCCCGCCAAGGTGACGCCGCGCAGGATGAAGGGGGCCATGCTGCCGGGCAGGTCCATGCCCTGTGCGAGCCCGCACGCGGCGACTGTGCCGCCGTACCGGGTCTGCGCCAGGACATTGACCAGCGTGTGGCTGCCCACCGTGTCGACCGCGCCGTCCCATCGGGGTGCACCGAGGGCGGCAGTGGCCGGGGCCGAGAGGCTGGCGCGCTCGACGATCTCCTTCGCGCCGAGCTCGCGCAGGTAGTCGGATTCGGCCGGCCGGCCGGTCGACGCGCTCACACGCCAACCCAGACGGGCCAGCAGCGCCACCGCGATCGAGCCGACGCCACCCGCCGCCCCCGTGACCAGCACCTCGCCGGGCTTCAGACCGCCGCGTTCGAGCGCCAGCACGCACAGCATGGCAGCAAAGCCTGCGGTGCCGATGGCGGCGGCCTGGCGTGTGCTCAGCGACGGGGGCAACTTCACGAGCCAATCGCCGGGCACCCGGGCCCGCTGCGCAAAGCCGCCGTGGTGGGTGACGCCTGCGTCGAAGCCATTGAGCACGACCCTGTCGCCCGGCTGTAAGCCCTGGTGGGAGGAGGTGATCACCGTGCCCGCGAAATCGATGCCCGGCACCATGGGAAAGCGCCGGACGATCTTCCCCAGTCCGGTGATGGCCAGGCCGTCCTTGTAGTTGACCGTGGAGTAGTCGATGGCCACGGTGACATCGCCCGGGTCCAGATCGTCGTCGGTCATGTCGACCAGCTGCGGCTCGGGCGCCCGCTCGCCCTGTATGAGTCGAAGGGCCTTGAACACGTTCATTGATGATCTCCTGGAGGGATGGCTGGTTCGGCCGTGCATGCGCTTGCGCTGGTTGGACAGACGGGCCGGCGAATGTCAGAAAACAAGACGACCGGTCATATTATGTACAGCCAATCGCACTGGCACAATGCAGCCCTCGTTCAAGCGCCTGCGGAAAGACGATCAGCCATGGGAAGACCCAGTGTCCGGCACAAGCTGGTGGATGCCGCCCTCGACGTGTTCGAGGCGCATGGCTTCAACGGTGCGAGCGTGCAGGACCTGACCGACGCGGCCGGGGTGCCCAAGGGCTCGTTCTACAACCACTTCGACAGCAAAGAGAAGCTGGCGCTCGAAGCGCTGCAGGCCTACATCGCCCGCAACGGCATCGAAGTGCTGCATGACGAGAAGCTGGCGCCGCTGGAACGTCTCCGGCGGCACTTTCGCGCCAACTGGAAGACGATGAAGGACCGCGGCTATCGCAGCGGCTGCTTCCTGGGGTCGCTGAGCTCCGAGATCGCCGACAGCCACGAAACCTCGCGGGCCGAGTTCGGCCGGCTCTTCCATCTCTGGAGCACGGCCATCGCCAGCGTCATCGCCGAGGCCCAGACGCAGGGCGCGATCCCCCCGACGGTCGATGCGAAGGTCCTTGGCCGTTTTGTGCTCCATGCGTGGCAGGGCACGCTGATCCGGGCCAAGGTCGTGCGGGGCGACCAGCCCTACGACGATTTCGTGGCCATGGTCTTCGGCACGCTGCTGGCGCCGCCGGCAGCCGCGGCGCCTGCCCAGGCGAGCAAGTCGGCCCTGCGGCGCAAGTAGGCGGGGCGACACGCAGGCGCTGCGGTCAGGCGCCGGATCGTAAGCAGGCCCGGCCCGCCCGGTGTCCTCCCGCGTGGGTTCAGCCCCCCTGCGTGCCCCGATGCGCCCAGGCCGTGGTGTGCTTCTCCAGCGCGCTGAAGAGCTCGTACATCACCATCGCCATCGCGCCCACCACCATCAGGCCGGCGAAGGCCAGGCCCATCTGCATGGCCGAGCCGGCCGAGATGAGCAGGTAGCCGATGCCCTCGTTGGCGGCGGTCATTTCCGACACCGTGGTGCCCACGAAGGCCAGCGTGATCGCGACCTTGAGCGAGGCGTAGAAATAGGGCATGGAACGCGGCAGGCCGATCTTGATCAGCACGTCCCAGCGCTTGGCGCCCAGCACCCGCAGCACGTCCTCCAGCTCCGGCTCCAGCGTGGCCAGCCCGGTGGCGATGTTGACCATGATCGGGAAGAAGCTGATGAGGAAGGCCGTGAGGATGGCCGGCCCGACGCCGATGCCGAACCACACCACCAGGATCGGCACGAAGGCCGCCTTGGGCAGGGCGTTGAAGGCCGTCATCAGCGGGTACATGGCGGCATAGGCCAGGCGCGAGCTGCCGATGACGAAGCCCAGCAGCACGCCCACCACGATGGCCAGGCCGAAGCCGGCCATCGTCACCCACAAGGTGCGCCAGGCATGGCCGGCGATGATGGTCTTGAACTCCCAGAACTGGGTCCAGATGCGCCAGGGGCTGGGAAAGATGAATTCCGAGACGGCGAAGGCCGAGCAGACGATCTGCCACAGCAGGATCACGGCCACCAGCAGCAGCCACGGCGACCAGCGTTCGAGCAACTTGTTGTTCATGTTCGGACGGTTCCCTGAGCGTTCTTACTGCGGCAGCGGCGTGGCGGGCGCGCCGACGCCGCCCTGGCGGATGGCGCCGATGTGGCCGCGCAGCTCGTGCACGATGTCGCTGAATTCCTTGGTGTAGGTCACTTCGAGCTCGCGCGGGCGCGGCAACTCGATCTCGCGCTTGACCACGAAGCGGCCGGGCGACTTGCTCATCACGTACACCGTGTCGGCCAGGAAGACCGATTCGCGCAGGTCGTGCGTGACCAGGATGACGTTGAAGCGCTGCTCGGTCCACAGGTCGCGCAGGATGCACCACAGCTCCTCGCGGGTGAAGGCATCGAGCGCGCCGAAGGGCTCGTCCAGCAGCAGCATCTTGGGCTCGTGGATCAGCGCGCGGCAGATGCTGGCGCGCTGCTGCATGCCGCCCGACAGCTGCCACGGGAACTTGTCTTCATAGCCGGCCAGGCCCACCTTCTGCAGCAGGCGGCGGGCGCGTTCTTCGTATTCCTTCTTCTTCGACTTGAAGGTGGAGCGGTAGGGCTCGACGATCTCCAGCGGCAGCAGCACGTTGTCGACCGTGGTGCGCCAGGGCAGCAGCGAGGGCGCCTGGAAAGCCATGCCCGAGATCTTGAGCGGCCCGGTCACCGGCTGGCCGTCGATGCGGATCTTGCCCATCGACGGCATCTTCAGGCCGGTGGTGAGCTTCATGAAGGTGGACTTGCCGCAGCCCGAGGGCCCGACGATGGCGATGAACTCGCCCTTCTTCACCTTGAGGTCGATGGCCTCGACGGCGAAGTGGTTCTCGCGCAGCAGCTGCTCGTTGTAGGCGAGCCAGACGTCCTGGAAGTCGACGAAGGGGGTGGCGTTTTGCGTGTCCATGGGCGGTGCACAAGAAACCGGCCTGCCCCGGCCGCACGGGGCCGGCCGCAGGCCGAGGAAGGGAAGGCGCGCGCGCCGCTTACTTCTTGAGGATGGCCAGCTCGGCGGCCGGCGGCAGCACGCTGCCGTTCCACACCGCTTCGGGCTTGACGCGGGTCTTGGTGCCGTAGGCGTCGGACACCTGCGAGGCCATCAACGCCAGGCGCGCCGGCACCACGTTGCCGAAGCCTTCGGCGCGGGCGTCGGGGCTGTTGATGACGGTGTCGATGGCCAGCTGCAGGCGGCGCGTCTCCAGCTTGGTGTCGATGATGCCGTCGCGGGCCTTGACCGACTCGATGGCCACGGCCGGGCTGGCGATGACTTCCTTCGCGCCCTTGGCGAAGGCCGACAGGAAGGCCTTGACCACCTGCGGCTTCTCGGCCAGCAGCTTGGGCGACACGATGATGGCGTTGCCGTAGAGCTTCACGCCGTAGTCGGGATAGGGCAGCACCACCACGTCGCTGGCCTTGGCGCCGCGCGCTTCCAGGTTGAGCAGCGAGGTGAAGGTGAAACCGGTGATGGCGTCGATGTCGCCGCGCAACAGCATGGTCTCGCGCAGCGTCGGGTCCATGGCCGTCCACGTCACGTTGGTGATGTTGTTGGCCTTGGCGAAGATGGGGAAGGCGCGGCGGCCGGCGTCGAACACCGGGGCGCCCAGCTTCTTGCCCGACAGGTCGGCCGGCTTGGTGATGCCGCTCTTCTTGAGCGCCATGGCCGAGGCCGGCGTGTTGTTGTAGACCATCATGACCGCGACCGGCTTGTTGGGGCTGTCGGGGTTGTTGGCGTGGAATTCCATCAGCGCCGCCAGGTCGGCGAAGCCCATGTCGTAGGCGCCCGAGGCCACGCGGGTGACGGTGCCGCCGGAGCCGTTGCCGGCGTCGATGGTCACGTCGATGCCGGCCTGCTTGAAGTAGCCCTTGGCGGCGGGATGCAGGAACAGGGCGGCGGGCCCTTCGAAGCGCCAGTCCAGCTGGAACTTGATCGGCGTGGTGGCCTGGGCATGGGCGGCACCCAGGCCGAAGGCGAAGGCCGAGGCGGCCAGGAAGGACTGCAGGACTTGTCGCTTGTTCATGAAGACGCTCGCTTGGGAATATGAACGTGAAAAAGCAATAACGGTGCCTGCACTGTTGAGGTGCGAACCCGCGTGGTGCGCCAAAGCGGTGCGCTCGGGCTATCACCCGGGTGGAAATGAAAATGCCCCACGGCGTGCACGCACGTGGGGCATTCATGCGCCAAAGTGGCGCGTCTTCGAATGGAGAAGCTTAGCGCGGCGTATTGGCGTTGGCCACGGCGAGCGCGGTCATGTTGAGCACGCGGCGCACCGTGGCGTTGGCCGTCAGCACGTGGGCCGGCTTGGCCGAGCCCAGCAGGATCGGGCCCACCGTCACACCGTTGGCGCCGGTCATCTTCAGCACGTTGAAGAGGATGTTGGCCGAATCGAGGTTGGGGCAGATCAGCAGGTTGGCCTCGCCGGTCAGCGAGGAGCCCGGCAGGGCCTCTCGCCGCACCGACTCGGACAGCGCGGCGTCGCCGTGCATCTCGCCGTCGCATTCGACGTCGGGCGCCATCTGCGCGAACAGGTCGCGGGCGATGCGCATCTTGCGGGCCGAGGCGCGCTCGGAGGTGCCGAAGTTGGAATGCGACAGGAAGGCCACCTTGGGCGGCAGGCCGAAGCGCCGCACCTCGTCGGCGGCCATCAGCGCGATCTGCGCCAGCTGCTCGGCGGTCGGGTCCTCGTGCACGTTGGTGTCGGCGATGAACAGCGTGTACTTGTCCAGCATCAGCGCGTTCAGCGTGGCGAAGTCCGGCACGCCGCGCTGGGTGCCCAGCAGCTGGCCCAGGATCTTGAGGTGGCTGTCGAAGCGGCCCACCAGGCCGCACAGCATGGCGTCGGCATCGCCCAGGTGCACCATCAGCGCGGCGATGGTGGTGTTGGAGCGGCGCACCATGGCCTTGGAGGCCTCCGGGTTGATGCCCTGGCGGCCCATGAGCTTGTGGTACGCCTCCCAGTACTGGCGGAAGCGCGGGTCGTTCTCGGGGTCCACCACCTCGGCATCGACGCCGGGCCGCAGGTTCAGGCCCGCCTTCTTGATGCGCATGGCGATGATGTCCGGCCGGCCGATCAGGATCGGGCGGGCGATGTCTTCGTCCACGGCCATCTGGGCGGCGCGCAGGGCGCGCTCGTCCTCACCTTCGGCGTAGGCCACGCGCTTCTTCTCGGCCACCTTGGCGGCGGCGAAGACGGGGCGCATGACCATGCCGGTCTGGTAGACGAAGCGCGACAGCTGCTGCCGGTAGGCATCCAGGTCCTCGATCGGACGCGTGGCAACGCCCGACGCGGCGGCGGCCCTGGCCACGGCCGGCGCGATGCGCAGGATCAGGCGTGAGTCGAAGGGCTTGGGGATCAGGTAGTCGGGGCCGAAGGACAGCTCTTCGCCCGCATAGGCGGTCGCCACTTCCTCGCTGATGTCGGCCTTGGTCAGGTCGGCGATCTCGCGCACGCAGGCGAGCTTCATCTCTTCCGTGATCTTGGTGGCGCCGCAGTCCAGCGCGCCGCGGAAGATGTAGGGGAAGCACAGGACGTTGTTGACCTGGTTCGGATAGTCGCTGCGGCCGGTGGCGATGATGCAGTCGGGCCGCACGGCCTTGGCCAGCTCGGGGCGGATCTCGGGCTCCGGGTTGGCCAGGGCCAGGATGATCGGCTTGTCGGCCATGGTCTTGACCATGTCGGCCGTCAGCACGCCGGGCGCCGAGCAGCCGAGGAACACGTCGGCCTGCTGCACCACGTCGGCCAGGGTGCGGGCGCCGGTGTCGGGCTGGGCATAGCGGGCCTTCGATTCGTCGAATCCGCCGGCGCGGCCGGTGTAGATCAGGCCCTTGGAGTCGCAGGCGAAGATGTTGGCCGTCTTCGCGCCCAGGCCGACCATCACGTCCAGGCAGGCGATGGCGGCGGCACCGGCGCCGGAGACGGCGATCTTCACGTCGCCGATCTTCTTGCCCACCAGCTCAAGGCCGTTGAGCAGCGCGGCGGCCGAGATGATGGCCGTGCCGTGCTGGTCGTCGTGGAAGACGGGGATGTTCATGCGCTCGCGCAGCTTCTTCTCGATGTAGAAGCACTCGGGCGCCTTGATGTCCTCGAGGTTGACGCCGCCCAGCGTGGGCTCCAGCGCCGCGATGATGTCCACCAGCTTGTCGGGATCGCGCTCGGCCAGCTCGATGTCGAACACGTCGATGCCGGCGAACTTCTTGAACAGGCAGCCCTTGCCTTCCATCACCGGCTTGCCGGCCAGCGGGCCGATGTCGCCCAGGCCCAGCACCGCGGTGCCGTTGGTGACCACGCCCACCAGGTTGCCGCGCGCGGTGTATTCGGCCGCCTTGGAGGGGTCGGCCTGGATGTCCAGGCAGGGATAGGCCACGCCGGGCGAATAGGCCAGCGACAGGTCGCGCTGGTTGACCAGCGGCTTGGTGGGCGTGACCGAGATCTTGCCGCGCACGCCGGCGCGGTGGTACTCACGGGCGGCGTCGCGCAGCGCTTCTTCGGCGGGTGACAGCGGCTTGGACATGCAATCTCCTTGGGGACGGGGTACGGTCGGATCGTTGGAATGGGGGGCCGAGGCTAACGCAAAGGGTGGCCCGAATGGGGCATCGGTGCGGCCACAGGCTTGGCGCTTCATGCCGATACGGCATGGGTTCATGCGGCGGGCCGACCCAGGTGTGACGGGTGGCGAATGCCGCGCGCCGCGCGTCCCGGGTGCGGGAGGCGCGGCGCTGGGCATTGTCGTATCGACGTGGCAGGACGGTGTGGATGGGCTGGGCGGCTCGGCCCGCCAAGGACGCCTCGAGAAAGCCGAGCGCCGGAGGCGGGCTGCCGGTCAGTCTGCGTCGGGGGCGACCGGATGCTGCGCCATGGCCTCCAGCGCGCGCACCAGCGCGGCATGGTCCGCCTGGCCATGGCCGAGGGCGGCGCAGGCGTTCATCAGCTGCGCCGCGCCGGCCGTCTGCGGCAGGGCCACGCCCAGGCTGCGGGCGCTTTGCATGGCGAGGTTCAGGTCCTTCTGGTGCAGGGCGATGCGGAAGCCCGGCGCGAAGCTGCGGGTGATCATGCGCTCGCCATGCACCTCCAGGATGCGGCTGGCCGCGAAGCCGCCCATCAGCGCCTGGCGCACCCTGGCCGGGTCGGCGCCGGCCTTGCTGGCGAAGACCAGCGCCTCGGCCACGGCCGCGATGTTGAGCGCCACGATGATCTGGTTGGCCACCTTGGTGATCTGGCCCGCGCCCGCGTCGCCCACGCGGGTCACGTTCTTGCCCATCGTCTTCAGAAGCGGCAGCACGCCGTCGAACACGGCCTGGTCGCCGCCGCACATGATCGTGAGGCTGGCCGCCTTGGCGCCGACCTCGCCGCCGGAGACCGGCGCATCCACGTAGCCGGCGCCCAGGGCGGCGATGCGGCGGGCGAAGTCCTGCGTGGCGATGGGGTCGATGGAGCTGCAGTCCACCACCGTCCTGCCCGCGCCGCCGCCTGCGCCCGCCAGCCCCTCGGCCACGCCGTGCGCGCCGAACAGCACCTTCTCCACGTCGGGCGTGTCCGGCACCATGAGGAAGACGACCTCCGCATGGCGCGTCACTTCGGCCGCGCTGGTGCAGACCTCGGCCCGGCCGGAGAGGGCGGCCGGCACCTGGCCGCGGGTGTGGACGAAGAGCGTGTGGCCGGCCGCGGCGAGGTGGCCGGCCATGGGCGTGCCCATGATGCCCAGGCCGATGAAGCCGATACGGCGGGGTGCGGTGAGGGCACTGCCGGGGCGGGTGCTGGTGCTGGGGTCGGTTGGGGTGTGACTGTTCATGGCTGTGGTCTCCTTCGATGGTTCTTGCGCGGCCCGTGCGGCCTGTGCGGCTCAGGCGGCCAGTGCGCTGCGCCAGCCCAGCCCTTCCTGCGTGCTGGCGCGGGGCTTGTATTCGCAGCCGATCCAACCGTCGTAGCCGAGGGCGTCGATGTGCTGGAGCAGCCAGCGGTAGTTGATCTCGCCCGTACCGGGCTCGCCGCGGCCCGGGTTGTCGGCCACCTGGATGTGGCCGATGCGGGCCAGGTGCCGGCTCAGCGTGTTGGCCAGTTCGCCTTCCATGCGCTGGGCGTGGTAGACGTCGTACTGGATGCGCAGGTTGGCCTCGCCGACTTGATCGAGCAGGGCGAGCGCCTGATCGGTCCGGTTGAGCGCGAAGCCGGGAATGTCGAAGTGGTTGATGGGCTCGACCAGCAGCCGCAGTCCGGCTGCTTCGAGTTGGCGTGCCGCGAAGCGCAGGTTGTCGACCAGCACCGGCTGCACGTCGCCGAGCGTCGCGCCCTCGGGCAGCTTGCCGACCAGGCAGTTGAGCTGCGGGCAGCCCAGCGTCGTCGCATAGCCGATGGCGCGGCCCACGCCGTCGCGGAACTCGCCCACGCGGTCCGGATGGCAGGCGATTCCGCGCTCGCCCGCCGCCCAGTCGCCGGCCGGCAGGTTGTGCAGCACCTGCACGAGCCCGTGGGCGCGCAGCGCCTCGGCCAGTTCGCGGGTCTCGAAGTCGTAGGGGAAGAGGTATTCCACCCCCTCGAAGCCGGCGCGGGCGGCGGCCTCGAAGCGCTGCAGGAAGGGCAGCTCGGTGAACAGCATGGTGAGGTTGGCGGCGAAGCGGGGCATGGCGGTCTCTTGTTTTCGAAATGGGACGGTGCTCAGCAGGCGTGAGTGAATCCGGCGTGGCCGAGCGGCCATGGCGGGTTCGCTCGCACCTTCTCAATCGAGCATGGCCGCGGCGATGGCCGTCGGTGCGTCGGCCAGGCCCTCGGCCAGCGGCTCGAATTCGCGGATGGCGTCGATCTCGGTGCCCATGGCGATGTTGGTCACGCGCTCCAGCATCACCTCGATCACCACCGGCACGCGGTGCTCGGCCATCAGCGCCTCGGCCTGGTCCAGCGCGGGTTGCATCTCCTCCGGCCGCTGCACGCGGATCGCCTTGCAGCCCAGGCCCTCGACCACCTTCTTGTGGTCCACGCCGTAGTGCCGCTCGATGCCGGCGTCGGCCGCGGCATTGATGTTCTCGAAGCCCAGCTGAACGCAGTAGTCCATGTCGAAGCCGCGCTGCGCCTGCCGGATCAGGCCCAGGTAGCTGTTGTTGACCACGATGTGGAGATAGGGCAGCTTGAACTGCGCACCCACTGCCAGCTCCTCGACCATGAACTGGAAGTCGTAGTCGCCCGACAGCGCCACCACGCGGCGCGACGGATCGGCCGCGCGCACGCCCAGGGCGGCCGGCACCGTCCAGCCGAGCGGCCCGGCCTGGCCGCAGTTGATCCAGTGGCGCGGCCGATACACGTGCAGGAACTGCGCAGCGGCGATCTGCGACAGGCCGATGGTGCTGACGTAGCAGGTCTCGCGGTCGAAGTGCCGGTTCATGCACTGGTAGACGCGCTGCGGCTTCATCGGCGCCTCGGCGAAGTCGGTCTTGCGCAGCAACGTGCGCTTGCGCTCGCGGCATTCGGCGGCCCAGGCGCTGCGGTCGGGCAGGCGGCCCTCGGCCGTCATCGACTCAGCCACTTCGACGAACAGGGCCAGCGCGGCGCCGGCATCCGAGACGATGCCGAAGTCGGGCATGAACACGCGGCCGATCTGCGTCGGCTCGATGTCCACGTGCACGAAGGTGCGGCCCCGCGTGTAGACATCGACCGAGCCGGTGTGCCGGTTGGCCCAGCGGTTGCCGATGCCCAGCACGAAGTCGCTGGCCAGCAGCGTGGCGTTGCCGTAGCGGTGGCTGGTCTGCAGGCCGCACATGCCGGCCATCAGCGGATGGTCGTCAGGGATGCTGCCCCAGCCCATCAGCGTGGGGATGACGGGCACGCCGGTCAGCTCGGCCAGGCGCACCAGCAGTGCGCCGGCGTCGGCATTGATGACGCCGCCGCCGGCCACGATCAGCGGCCGCTCGGCCGCGGCCAGCATGGCCAGTGCCTTCTCGATCTGCGCCCGCGTGGCGGCCGGCTTGTAGGCGGGCAGCGGTGCATAGGTGTCGATGTCGAACTCGATCTCGGCCATCTGCACGTCGAAGGGCAGGTCGATGAGCACCGGCCCGGGGCGGCCCGAGCGCATCAGGTGGAAGGCCTGCTGGAAGACCTGCGGCACCTGCGCGGGCTCGCGCACGGTGACGGCCCATTTGGTCACCGGTTTGGCGATGGACTCGATGTCCACGGCCTGGAAGTCTTCCTTGTAGAGCCGGGCCCGCGGTGCCTGGCCGGTGATGCACAGGATGGGAATGGAGTCGGCCCAGGCCGAATACAGCCCCGTGATCATGTCGGTGCCCGCCGGCCCCGAGGTGCCGATGCACACGCCGATGTTCCCTGCCACGGCGCGGGTGTAGCCCTCGGCCATGTGCGAGGCGCCCTCGACGTGCCGCGCCAGGATGTGGCCGATGCCGCCATGCGCCCGCAGCGCGGCATACAGCGGATTGATGGCGGCGCCGGGCACCCCGAAGGCCTGCACGATGCCCTCGCGTTCCATCACCAGCACGGCGGCCTGGGCCGCGGTCATTCTTGCCATGAGTGGTCTCCTCGTTCGATGGACCGCACTCTAGGAAGGGCGGGGCGAACGCAGAAGACGCGGGCGGGCGATAAGCGCTATTCCGTCAGCGAATGGCGGGACGCGACGGCGCGCCGGCGCTCTTTCCGGATACCCGATGCAGCGTCAGCCGATCAACGGATTGCGCACGCGCAGGCTGGGGAAGCGGCTGAAATCGCGGTCGGCGCTCCACAGCTCGCGCACGCCATGGCCGAGGCACAGCGCCGCGATGCGCGCGTCGTGCACCATCGGCCCCTGCAGCCGGGCGTCGGCGATGAGGCCGCGCAGACGAGGCCAGTGATCCGGCGACTCGGCGAGCAGATGCAGCGTCGGCGATTCCAGCCAGATATCGATCTGCCGCAGGGCCTGCGCCGGCGTGCTCGGCGGCGCGTACACGCGCGGATGCGTGGCGATGCCATAGAACTCGTGCAGGCAGGGCCAGGCGATGGCCCAGGCGGCACTGCCTTCGGCCAGCTCGGCCATGCGTGCGGCAGCCGCCGCATGGAAGGGGCTGTCTGCGCGGTGCGCATACACCAGGATGTTGGTGTCGACGGCGATCACGCGCCGCGCCCCTCGCCGGGGCCGTACAGGGCGTCGCGCATCTGCTCCCAACCCGCGTCGCGCCAGGCGGGCGACAGGCCCTGGCCGCTCACGCTGCCGTCGCGCAGCTTGAAGGGCTTGGTGGCCTTCTTCTCGGCCATGACGGTGCGCAGGCCCTGCTCGATCAGGGCCTTCATGCTCATGTTGTGGGCGTCGGCATAGCGCCGGGCCTGGGCAAAGAGTGGATCGGGGAGTTCGATCGTGGTCTTCATAGGGGTACCCATATCGTTGAATATGGGTGCCCATATTAGTTCCGCCCGCAGGCAGCAACAAGCCTCAGCCCGTGTTGCGCAAGCCCGCCGCCACGCCGTTGATCGACAGGTGGATGCCGCGCTGCAGCCGCTCGCTGCCGTCGCCGCCGCGGAAGCGCCGCATCAGCTCCACCTGCAGGTGGTGCAACGGGTCGATGTAGGGGAAGCGGTGGCGCACAGAGCGTTGCAGCTCGGCATTGCCCTCCAGCCGCTGCTTCGCGCCGGTGATGAGCGTCAGCGCATCGGAGGTGCGGCGCCATTCGGCCTCGATCATCGAAAACACCTTCTGGCGCAGCTTGCGCTCGCCGACCAGCTCGGCATAGCGCGCGGCCAGCTGCAGGTCGCTCTTGGCCAGCACCATGTCCATGTTGGACAGCAGGGTGCGGAAGAAGGGCCACTGGGCGTACATCTTCTGCAGCAGCGCCTCGCGCTCCTTGCGGCCAGCGCTGTCCTTGGCTTCGCCCAGGAAGGCCTGGATCGCGCTGCCGAAGCCGTACCAGCCGTTGATGGTCAGGCGGCATTGGCCCCAGCTGAAGCTCCACGGCACCGCGCGCAGGTCTTCGATGTTGCGCATGGGGTTGCGCGAGGCCGGGCGCGAGCCGATGTTGAGTTCGGCGATCTCGCGGATGGGCGTCGAGCCGAAGAAGTAGTCGACGAAGCCGGGGGTCTCGTAGACCAGCGCGCGGTAGGCGTCCATGCTGGCCTGCGAGATGGTCGACGCGGCATTGATGAAGGCCGCGGGCGCGGACTTGGTGGAGCCGAGGAAGGTGGCCTCCAGCGTGGCCGCGACCAGCGTCTCCAGGTTGCGTCGGCCGATCTCGCGGTTGGCGTACTTGGAGCCGATGACCTCGCCCTGTTCGGTCAGGCGCAGCTGGCCGCGCACGGTGCCGGGCGGCTGCGCCAGGATGGCCTGGTAGCTCGGGCCGCCGCCGCGGCCGACGGTGCCGCCGCGGCCGTGGAACATGCGCAGGCGGATGCCGTCCTTGCGGCCCTCGTTCATCTCGTCGAACAGCGTCACCAGCGCCATGCCGGCGCGGTACAGCTCCCAGTTGCTGGTGAAGATGCCGCCGTCCTTGTTGCTGTCGCTGTAGCCCAGCATGATGTCCTGCTCGCCGCCCGAGCGCTGGATCATGGCGCGCACGCCGGGCAGTTCGTAGACGGCGCGCACGATGGGCGCCGCATTGCGCAGGTCGGCGATGGTCTCGAACAGCGGCACGACGATCAGGTCGCACACCGCGTCCTCCTGCAGCGTGCCGCGCAGCAGGCCCACTTCCTTCTGCAGCACCATGGCCTCGAGCAGGTCGCTCACGGTCTCGGTGTGGCTGATGATGTAGTGGCGGATGGCGGCGCGGCCGTAGCGGCGGTGCGATTCCAGCGCCTGCTGGAAGATCGCCACCTCGCTCACCGTCAGCGGCTGGTAGCTGGCGCCGGGCACGCGCAGCGGGCGGGCGTCGTTCAGCAGCTTCAGCAGCAGGGCCTGCTTGTGCTCCTCGGACAGATCGGCGTAGGCGGGCTCGATGCGCGCCACCGCAAGCAGATCGGCGACCACGGCCTCGTGCTTGTCGGAGCTCTGGCGCAGGTCCACCGTGGCCAGGTGGAAGCCGAAGACTTCCACCGCGCGCATCAGCGGACGCAGGCGCTGGTCGAGCAGCACGCCGCCGTGCTTGTCGACCAGCGATTCCTCGATGGTGCGCAGGTCGGCCAGGAACTCCTCGGCCGACTTGTAGGGGTTCTGCGGCGCCACCGCATGGCGCGCGGCCACGCCGCCGGTCAGGTCGCGCAGCGTGGCGGCCAGGCGGGCGTAGATGCCGGTCAGCGCGCGGCGGTAGGGCTCGTCGTGGCGATGCTCGTTGGGGTCGGGCGAGGCCTCGGCCAGGGCCTGCATCTCCACCGTCACGTCGACCAGCGTGGCCGACATCGACAACTCGCCGCCCAGGTAGTGCACCTCGGTGAGGTAGTGGCGCAGCGCCAGCTCGCACTGGCGGCGCAGGGCATATTCGAGCGTCTCGGCCGTCACGTTGGGATTGCCGTCGCGGTCGCCGCCGATCCACTGGCCCATGCGGAAGAAGGAGGCGATGTGCTCCGCGCCCAGCGCCTTCTCCAGCGCGGCATAGACCTTGGGGATCTCGCGCAGGAAGGTCGCTTCGTAGTAGGACAGCGCGTTCTCGATCTCGTCCGCCACCGTGAGCTTGGTGAAGCGCAGCAGCCGCGTCTGCCACAGCTGCACGACGCGGGTGCGCAGCAGGGCCTCGTTCTCGTCCAGCTCGCGCGGCGTGAGCGTGTCTTTCTGGCCGGCGAACAGGGCCTGGCGCTGCTTGATCTCGTCGCGCGCGGTCAGCAGCTGGGCGATGCCGCGCTCGGCGTCCAGGATGGACTTGCGCTGCACCTCGGTCGGGTGGGCGGTGAGCACCGGCGACAGGTAGCTGTGGGCCAGCGTGCCCACCACCTCGTCGGCCGTCACGCCCGCCTTGCGGATGCGCGCCAGGGCCACGTCCAGGCTGCCGTCGATGGCCTCGCCGGCGCGTTCGGCCTCGGTGCGGCGGCGGATCAGGTGGCGGTCTTCGGCCAGATTGGCCAGGTGGCTGAAGTAGGTGAAGGCGCGGATCACCTGCACCGTCTGCGCCGCCGACAGGCCCTTAAGCAGCTGCTTGAGCGCCCGGTCGGCCGACTGGTCGGCGTCGCGGCGGAAAGCGACCGAGAGCGTGCGCACCTTCTCGACCAGCTCGAAGCTGTCCGCGCCTTCCTGGTCGCGGATCACGTCGCCGAGGATGCGGCCCAGCAGCCGGATGTCGTCGATCAGCGCGGCATCGTCGGTGGCCTTGCGCGGCGCCGGGGCGGGGGCGCTTCGCTCGCTGGACTTCTTCGTGCTCTTCGACCGGGGGACGGACGGCATGCGGGCTCTCCTCTTCGCGTGGTTGTAGGGTGTGCCGACAATCGTTGTTGCGGCGCAACATGCTAGCATCGCCGGCCCAGCAGAACCCCGTGGAGACCGGCCCGTGAGCCACATCGTGATCGCCACGCGCGAAAGCCGTCTTGCCCTCTGGCAGGCCGAGCATGTGCGTGCCCTGTTGCAAGCGCTGGGCCACACCGTCGAGTTGCTGGGCATGACCACGCGCGGCGACCAGATCCTGGACCGCACGCTGAGCAAGGTCGGCGGCAAGGGCCTGTTCGTGAAGGAACTGGAAACGGCGCTGGAAGAAGGCCGCGCCGACATCGCCGTCCATTCGCTCAAGGACGTGCCGATGGAGCTGCCCGCCGGCTTCGAGCTGGCGGCCGTGCTCGAGCGCGAGGACGCGCGCGACGCCTTCGTCTCGCCCCGCCATGCGCGGCTGGAAGACCTGCCCGAGGGCGCCGTCGTCGGCACCTCCAGCCTGCGCCGCACCGTGCTGCTGCTCGCGCTGCGGCCCGACCTTCGCATCGAGCCGCTGCGCGGCAACCTCGACACCCGGCTGCGCAAGCTCGACGAGGGCCAGTACGCCGCCATCGTGCTGGCCGCCGCCGGCCTGCTGCGCCTGGACCTGGCCGCGCGCATCCGCACCATCTTCGAGCCCGAGCAGATGCTGCCGGCCGCCGGCCAGGGCGCACTGGGCATCGAGATCCGTGCCGACCGGCCCGAGCTGCGTGCCGCGCTGGCCCCGCTGGTCCACGGCACGACCTGGCGCCGCGTGGCGGCCGAGCGGGCCGTCAGCCGCGCCATGGGCGGCAGCTGCTCCATGCCGCTGGCCGCCTTCGCGCAGGACCTGGGCGACGGCCGCCTGCAGGTGCGCGCCGCCTGGGGCGATGTCGGGCAGGCCGGCGCCCTGGTGCGCACGGAGCTGAGCGGCATCGCCGACGGTCTGGACGCCGCCGAGGCCCTGGGCACCGAGGCGGCCCGTCGGCTGCAGGCCGGGGGCGCCCGGCTCGGCTGAGTCGGGTCGCCACCCGCTCTCCGCGCTCTGCCACCGCCAGCCATGCCCGCGACGCCGTCGCTGATCGTCACGCGGCCCGAGCCCGAGGCCACGCGCTGGACCGAGGCGCTGCGCGCGCGCGGCATCGATGCGCGGGCCCTGCCGCTGATCGCGATCGCGCCACTGGCCGGCCCGGTCGCCTGGCCGGCCGGTGCGCCGCCGCAGACCTTGATGTTCGTGAGCGCCGCCGCGGTGCGGCATTTCTTTGCCGCCGGGCCGCCCGCGGCCGTGGCCGGCTGTCGCTGCTGGGCCACCGGTCCTGGCACGGCCCGCGCGCTGGCCGAGGCGGGCGTGCCCGCCGCGTGCATCGACCAGCCGCCGGCCGACGGCCCCTTCGATTCGGAAGCGCTGTGGGCCCGCGTCCACGGCCAGGTCGCGCCGGGCACCTGCGTCTGGCTGGTGCGCGGCGCCGATGCGCAGGGCCGCGCCGCTGGCCGCGACTGGCTCTCGCGCCAGATCGAGGGCGCGGGCGGCGTCGCCGTGCAACTGCCCGTCTACCGCCGATTGGCGCCGGTGCTGGACGACGCCGGCCGCCGCACCGTGCAGGCCGGCCTCGATGGCGTGGCGACCTGGCTGTTCAGCAGCTCCGAGGCGGTGGCCAACCTTTGCGCCCTGGCGCCGCAGGCCGGCTGGTCGAATGCCGCCGCCGTGGCGACGCACCCGCGCATCGCCCAGGCCGCGCGCGACGCCGGCTTCGGCCGCGTGCGCGTAGCCGCGCCCGACCTGGACGCCGTG